>NZ_BBMY01000001.1 GCF_000759775.1 Escherichia albertii NBRC 107761 = DSM 17582 | reverse complement strand
TCAAATAGCGCACACGTGAAAAATCCCAGACATTACCAGGCACTTTTTGGTTGCTATAGGGTTGGGGAGGGTTTTTGCGGTAGTCGATCAATGCGCGTCGCGCTCCAGTTTTAGCTTCTACCAGAATAGCGTCGCTATTAAACGTGTAGTTTTTGGCGTCTTTCACCATCATCAGAATGGGTTCATACATGGAACCGTAATATTTCCTGGCTTGTACGCCGGAACTGTCATATGACCAGATGATGCGGCTTTTGATGGTAAAAAGCTTGCGGCAGTAGAGATCAACAAAAGGCATGTTTTCTGTGCTGTTCATGATGTACATGCTGCCCTGTTTTTTCAGAACTCGATGGCACTCCGCAATAACCTCAAGCAGCCAATCTATAAACTGGTCTTCTTTCCAGTTTTCGACCATTCCATCAAAATTTTTGCCGATGTTATAAGGTGGGTCGGCGAAGATAAGATCAACGCTGGCTGCGGGCATTTTTTTTAGTTCGCAGAGAGCATCGCCCTGGATGATGGTTTTTGTTTCATCGCCAAATCGGGTGGCTTCACATCCTGTTCTCATGGTCACTCCCTTTGTGACACCTATAAAAAAGGCGCTTCCCCATGCCGAGTAGCGCCTTTTAATCAAGCAGTTAACTAACCTGAATTAGTTCATGCCGTATTTTTTCAATTTTTTACGCAGCGTACCACGGTTGATGCCCATCATCAGAGCAGCACGGGTCTGGTTACCACGGGTGTATTGCATCACCATGTCCAACAGGGGCTGTTCTACTTCAGCCAGTACCAGCTCATAGAGGTCATTAACATCCTGACCATTCAGTTGAGCAAAATAGTTCTTCAGTGCCTGTTTAACCGAGTCACGCAGGGGTTTTTGGGTTACCTGATCCTGAGAGTTAACGGTAGAAACGGTCAGTACGTCAGAATTTACGCGTTGTTCGAACATAGTTCTGTCAGCTCTTTATTTCTGTTTACGCAAAATTTTCGAAGTATGCCTCCAACGCCTCCAGCTGTTCGCTGGCATCCTCAATGGCGTTGAATGTGCGCCGAAACTGGTCATTTGGAGCGTGCTCCTGGAGATACCAGGAGACGTGTTTACGTGCAATTCGGTACCCTTTTGCCGGACCATAAAAGTCATGCAGTTCCCGAACGTGCGCGCAAAGCAAGCGCTTAACCTCTGCCAAAGGCAGTGGGGGCAGCAACTCCCCAGTGTCCAGATAATGCTGGATTTCCCGAAAGATCCAGGGTCTTCCCTGAGCTGCGCGGCCTATCATCAGGGCATCTGCCCCTGTATAGTCGAGCACAGCTCTGGCTTTAAGCGGGTCAGTAATGTCGCCATTCGCGATAACCGGAATGGAAACTTTCTGCTTAACTGCCCGAATACTGTCGTATTCAGCTTCTCCATTGAACAAACAGGCGCGTGTACGGCCATGAATGGTCAGAGCCTGAATGCCACAGTCTTCAGCCAGTTGGGCAATCTCTTCGCAGTTACGGTGTTCCGGCGCCCAGCCGGTGCGAATCTTCAGGGTGACAGGAACGTCCACTGCATTAACGACCTCGGTCAGAATCGATTTTACGACATCCGGGTACTGCAAGAGGGCTGAACCTGCGAGCTTGCGATTCACTTTTTTAGCCGGGCATCCCATATTGATATCAATAATTTGGGCACCGCTTTCCACGTTAATACGTGCTGCATCTGCCATTTCTTTCGGATCGCTACCGGCGATTTGCACGGTGCGAATACCGGGTTCATCAATGTGCACCATTCGTAAACGAGACTTGTCGCTCTCCCAAACCTGTGGGTTAGAAGACATCATCTCGGATACTGTCAATCCGGCTCCCATCTCGTAGCACAACGTCCGAAAAGGTCTGTCTGTAATGCCAGCCATGGGCGCTGCGATCAGGCGATTTCTGAGCTGATATTGTCCGATGCGCATGAGTTAAGAAATGACCATACTGTGACTGCAAGGCGGCGTATATTACGCATTTTTTGCACGAGATGAAAGGCCAAACTTTGACCAATCCTCTGAGATGGATCAAAGAATTGCATTTAAAATGAGCGTGTGTCGATAATTAATCATAAAAATCATCACATTAGAAATTAGTGGCTAAATTTTGCACTTGAAGAAATTTGAGTAAGTTCTCAATTTTTCTTTATGAATGAAAATTTGGGCACGCAAAATTGCGTAAATAATCAGCAAATTTACGTGCCTTTTGTGACGTTGCTCGCACTTCGCCTTGCATCACCGCGCAGTATTGCGAAGGTTAATGCTTACGACCGGTAATGCGACACCACTCTTCTTTTTCCACAACCGGGTCCAGAGTGAAGCTGTCGGCATAAGCTTCGCAAACGCTCTCCGCCTGACTTGCCAGAATACCGGAAAGGCCCAGCAAACCGCCTGAAACCGGCAGGACGCTGATTAACGGCGCCAGTTCACGTAATGGGCCTGCGAGGATGTTAGCGACCACCACGTCGGCTTTCATCGCTTCTGGCTGATCTTTCGGTAAGTAGAGTTCCAGTCGGTCGGAAACGCCATTACGTTCGGCATTATCGCGGCTAGCCTGAATTGCCTGCGGATCAATATCAATCCCAATGGCTTTTGCTGCACCCAGTTTCAGCGCCGCAATAGCCAGAATGCCGGAGCCACAGCCAAAGTCGATAACCGTTTTACCTTCTAAATCGAGGCTGTCGAGCCATTGCAGGCACAGAGAGGTGGTTGGATGAGTCCCCGTACCAAACGCCAGGCCCGGATCTAGCATCACGTTGACCGCGTTTTCATCCGGCACATCACGCCAGCTTGGGCAGATCCACAGACGCTCACCAAAGCGCATCGGGTGGAAATTATCCATCCATTCGCGCTCCCAGTCTTTATCTTCCAGTTGTTCGATTTTATGCGCGAAGCCCGCGCCGAGCAGCGGATGGTTTTCCAGAATCGCCACCACGTCGTTCATATCGGTTTCAGCGTCGAACAGACCAATCACATCGGTGTCGCCCCACAGGCGCGTTTCGCCCGGCAGCGGCTCAAATACTGGCGTATCGTGGGTATCCTGAAAAGTGATAGAAACGGCACCCGCTTCCATCAGCGCATCGCTAAGATCTTCCGCGTTTGCGCCGGTGGTGTTCAGTTTCAGTTGGATCCAAGGCATGGAAAAACTCTTTATTTATCAGTAGTTAAAACGGTAGCTTGCGGGACGGATGTACCGAAACGGTTTCCGACCAGGAAAGCCAGCAAACTTAGTAGCAACGAGGGCACGATAGGGTGGAAGCCCAGGTACTGAATATTCAGCGTTGCGAGTACGGCATACAGCACGCCGCCAACGATCATTGCACTTAGCGCACCTTTGGCATTGGCGCGTTCCCAGTAAAGACCCAACACCAGCGGCCACAGGAAGACGGCTTCCAGCCCACCGAAGGCCAGCAAATTCAGCCAGATGATCATTTCTGGCGGCTTCCAGGCGGCAAGCAGCAGCAACGCACCGAGAATCAACGTGATCACCGCCGACATCCGTTTCAGACGCGTCTCGTTTTGCATCTGGTCCGGGCGCAAATTCAGATAGAGATCTTTAATGATCGTAGCGGAACTTTGCAGCAATTGAGCGTTGATCGTCGACATGATCGCGGCCATAGGTGCAGCAAGGAAGATTCCGGCAGCAAACGGCGGCAGCACTTTTACCATTAATGTTGGGATTACCAGATCCGGCACGGTGAGATTGGGGATTACCGCACGACCTAACGCTCCGGCCAGGTGCATACCAAACATCAGGATTGCCACTACAATCGTCCCGATGATGATCCCCCGATGTACCGCTTTGCTGTCTTTATAGGAAATACAGCGCACAGCGGTATGAGGCAGGCCAATCACCCCAAAGCACACCAGTACCCAGAACGACGTCATAAAGGCAGGCGACAGAATATCGTCAGCGCCTTGCGGCGTAACCAGTTGCGGATCAATAGATTGCAGAGTTTCTACCGCATTGCTTAAACCGCCAGCGGCATGTACGACGCCAATAAGTAGCACAGTGGTACCAATCAGCATTACCAGCCCTTGCATGGTGTCGTTCAGCACGCTGGCGCGAAAGCCGCCAAAGGCGGTATACAACGCAATGCTGATACCGAAAATCAGTAGACCGGTTTCATAAGGGATACCTGCAGCCGTTTCCAGCAAGCGGGCGCCTCCGATAAACTGCACAGTCATTGCACCAATGAACGCGACCAATAAACTCAAGCTTGCCAGCCACACCAGTAGACGACTCTGGTAGCGGGCAAATAGCATGTCATTCAGCGTTACCGCATTATAGCGACGCGCGAGAATTGCGAACTTCTTGCCGAGAATACCGAGTGAAAGCCAGACCGCAGGTAGCTGGATCATCGCCAGTAACACCCAGCCCAGTCCGTATTTATAAGCCGCTCCTGGCCCGCCGATAAATGAACTGGCACTGATATAGGTCGCGGTGAGCGTCATCGCCAGCACAATACCGCCCATAGAGCGGCTGCCGAGGAAATACTCATTAAGGAAGGTTCCGGTGCTTCGTTTACGCATTGCATAAACAGAGATCCCGAACACCACCACCAGATAGGCGACCAGCGGTAGAATCACTTCAAGCTGCATCGTCATCCTCCAGCGGGATATCGCGATAGATAAATTTTACCATCGCCCAGCACAGTCCAATAAACAGCAGCGGCGTCAGGATGCAGGCCATTTCAAACCAGCGCGGAAAGCCGGTAAAACCGGGGGTAACGCCAGGTAAGTAAGCGGCTACTAACCATACAGCCAGATACAAAAGGGTCAGCCCCAGCGCCCAGCGCGCCTCTTTATGGGCCTGAACAAAACGAGTGTCCATTTTTTGTCCCTGATGGGTGAAGAAAGCGGGGATTGTACCTTATGGGGGTTGTCGATCCCCAGTAATAAAAAAGGCCGGAAATTCCGGCCTTTTGACGCTTTTGCAGTCTTATTTTTCCTGAAGACCGAGTTTTTTCTCCAGATAGTGGATGTTAGTGCCACCATGCTGGAAGTTCTCGTCGTTCATGATGCGGATCTGCAGATCAACGTTGGTTTTGATACCGTCGATGATCAGTTCCTGCAGCGCATTCTTCATACGTGCAATCGCCACGTCACGGTTTTCACCGTAGCAAATCAGTTTACCGATCATTGAATCATAGTACGGCGGTACAGTGTAACCCGCGTAGATATGAGACTCCCAACGCACGCCAAAACCGCCAGGTGCGTGGAAACGGGTGATTTTGCCCGGGCTTGGCAGGAAGGTGTTCGGATCTTCGGCGTTGATACGGCATTCCACCGCATGGCCGCGAACGTGAACTTCTTCTTGCTTGATCGACAGCGGCTGGCCTGCAGCAATACGTAGCTGTTCTTTGATCAGGTCCACGCCAGTGATCATCTCGGTAACCGGGTGCTCAACCTGGATACGGGTGTTCATTTCGATGAAATAGAACTCGCCGTTTTCGAACAGGAACTCAAACGTACCCGCGCCGCGATAGCCGATATCAATACACGCTTTTGCACAACGCTCGCCGATGTAACGACGCAGTTCTGGGGTGATACCCGGTGCTGGCGCTTCTTCGACGACTTTCTGGTGGCGGCGCTGCATAGAGCAGTCACGTTCAGCCAGATAGATAGCGTTGCCCTGGCCGTCTGCCAGAACCTGGATCTCGACGTGGCGAGGATTTTCCAGGTATTTCTCCATGTAAACCATATCGTTGCTGAAAGCAGCTTTCGCTTCCGCACGGGTCATAGAGATAGATTGCGCCAGTTCAGCGTCGCTGCGTACAACACGCATACCACGACCGCCGCCGCCGCCAGAGGCTTTGATAATCACTGGATAACCAATGCGCTTAGCAATGGCGCGGTTTTTTTCCATATCGTCGCCCAGCGGGCCGTCAGAACCCGGTACGCAAGGGACGCCGGCTTTTTTCATCGCGGCAATTGCTGACACTTTGTCGCCCATCAGGCGAATAGTTTCTGCTTTTGGGCCAATGAAGATAAAGCCAGAGCGTTCAACCTGTTCGGCAAAGTTGGCGTTCTCGGAAAGGAAGCCGTAACCCGGATGGATTGCTACTGCGCCGGTGATTTCAGCGGCGCTAATGATTGCCGGGATATTCAGATAACTTTTGACTGACGGCGCCGGACCGATACAGACCGTTTCATCTGCCAGTAATACGTGTTTTAGATCGCGATCCGCACTGGAGTGCACGGCGACAGTCTTGATGCCCAGTTCTTTACAGGCACGAAGAATACGCAATGCGATCTCGCCGCGGTTGGCAATAACAATTTTATCCAGCATGTTCGCCTCGTTACTCGATGACGACCAGCGGCTCGTCAAATTCTACCGGTTGTCCACTTTCGACCAGAATTGCTTTCACGGTACCGGATTTGTCCGCTTCGATCTGGTTCATCATTTTCATGGCTTCAACGATGCACAGGGTATCGCCCACGTTGACTTTCTGACCCACTTCGATGAACGCTTTCGCGTCAGGGCTTGGGGTGCGGTAGAAAGTACCAACCATCGGGGAACGTACGATGTGACCACTGATTTTCGCTGCTGCTGGCGCTTCCATGGAAGGAACGGTCGCCGGAGCGGCTGCGTTAGATTGAGCTGGCTGCTGCATCATTGGTGCAGCATAAGTTTGTTGCATCATCGGGAAATTTGCGGCAGGTGCTGCACGGCTAATGCGTACTGACTCTTCGCCTTCAGAAATTTCCAGTTCAGAGATGCCTGATTCTTCAACCAGCTCGATCAGTTTTTTAATCTTACGAATATCCATGAGTGGGTTCCGTACTCTTTGTTTAGTGTGATTGTGACAGGCGTTTCACCGCCGTCTAGTAAAGCGTATGTCCCGACAGCTGATGCATAGCGGTAAATTCCAGCAGGCCGGGACGCCGGTCTATTTTGCCCCAGAGTGTCAATGTAAGACTTGACGGACATTGTGCAGCGATTTGCTGCTATCCTCCGGCAAAAAACAAAATATACCTTCGTTGCGCCATTGTCACCTTTTCCGCGGCTTAAAAAACGCGTCAGGAGAAGCGAGGTCGCACATTATAACGATTTCGTAGCAAATGGCAGCTAAATACTGGTCTTATCAGGGAAGATAATCAACAGCTAACGTGTAAATAACCTTCAACGCCGCGCGTTTTGCAACAAACCGCACAATTCATGAAATTAGCGCCACCATTGACGGAACTTCTTATAACGTAAGGCTAAAAATGCTAAAGCCAGCCTGGCGAAGATGAGGCGCTGCAGTGAGATAATTTTCACAGACCACAAATCATGTAGGGGGACCAGGATAGCGACAAGATAGACGATATTATGCAACTGTTGCCGGAGGTTACCCCATTTTCACCGCATCGCCTGGTTAGAAGTGAATGCTAAAGCAGGTAAAATCAACCCACTGACAATGCCTGTATTAACCCGGTTTGAGTGGTTGATTTATGATCAAGTAAAATCAGATTATTCCCCCATTTTGCAGAAGGCAAACTGCTTTGTCTGGCGGCAATGTTGCTACCTGATGCTTTCAGAACTTACCGCGCTGCAATACCAAAGCCGATTTGATAGCAACATCGGCTTTGGTGAGTTTGCAGCTTTCATCACATACTCCGACAAGCTTTTTTAAGCATGACGGAGGGGGCGTTAATGCAAGGTTTCTACCCAGGGAAAAAGTGACCGTTACGGCGGATGAATATCTGTGTTGTCAGAGGATGGTCATCCTCACGGAAACATTGTTCTGTTATCTGCCGTAATGCGCTGAGGTTTGCAGGCTGATCATTATGAGTGAAAAACAGTTTCCCTCTGGAGGGAATGGTCACTAATAGTTCTCCACATTCAGGATCGGGTGACTGTGCCCAAAGATCGTCAATTAACATCAGGCTGGGTTCATAAGTGCCGCCAGCGGAGATTGCTGCAACCTTCGCATCATTGGCGTCTGTATCAACGATTTCAGCCGTAATTTCTGGCAATATTTGCTTCAAATTACTGATGGCTTGTTCACGGTCAATAGTCACTTCCTGGCGCATCAGATAGCGCATGGTTTCACTACCATCTTCAGCAAACAGGATAATTAACTCATCGTTAAAGTCTTCCCAGGCAAAATCCAGCGAGGCGTTGAGGACCTCTGGATCTGACTCGTACTGGCTAAGCTGTTGGCGAACGGTATCCAGCCAGGCTTTTTCTTTAATCACCGGGACAATACAGCGCCCGGACGGCAGCATTTCTGCAAGCTGTTTCAGCATATCCGTAGCCACTTCTTCCAGTGGATTTGGTGAGGCTTGATAACGTTTGTAGGCATCATCAAGGGTGATTTCCACCGTTTGGTGACCCGTATCAATGCGCATCAATTTATGGTCAGTCGAAATCATGACTTTCCAGTTTGGATGATGTTGTACAACTTCATGACCAAGATGCTCGGCGAAAGCTGTCCGGCTAACCGCTTTTCCCGTTAACCGATTGAATAATGATTTCAAAATGAGTTCCCTCTCTTATTAGTCCTTGCTAAATGGTTAGTTAACCTTCACCAGTGTGCGCCCCTGGATCTGGTTATTAATGATAGCCTCGGCAAACTTCGGCGCCTCTGCCAAAGATATCTCTTTTGCTGCCTGAGCATAGAATGACTCCGGTAGATCAGTAACCAGACGTTGCCAGGCTTGTGCGCGGCGTGCTGGTGGCGTCATCACTGAATCTACTCCCTGTAAACGGACGTTACGCAGAATAAATGGCATAACTGTTGTTGGCAGAGTAAACCCTCCCGCCAGACCGCAGGCCGCGACGCAGCCGCCGTAATTCATTTGCGCCAGTACTTTTGCCAGTACCTTGTCGCCGACAGTGTCAATCGCTCCGGCCCAAAGTTGTTTTTCCAACGGGCGGGATTCGGCAAACTCATCGCGTGGCAGAATACGGCAGGCGCCTAAACTTTTCAGATACTCATGGGTACTTTGGCGACCAGATACAGCAACGACCTGATAACCCAACTTATGTAACAGCGCCACTGCAGTACTGCCGACGCCGCCACTGGCCCCAGTCACGACAATCTCGCCATCCTGCGGACGAACACCGGCATCTTCCAACGCCATCACGCACAGCATGGCAGTAAACCCGGCAGTACCGATAACCATCGCTTTGCGGGCGTTCAAACCTTGCGGCATGGCAACCAGCCAGTCACCTTTCACGCGCGCTTGTTCTGCCAGCCCGCCCCAGTGGTTTTCACCGACGCCCCAGCCAGTGAGTAACACTTCCTGACCGGCATGAAAACGAGGATCTTCGCTGGCGCGTACCGTTCCGGCAAAGTCGATACCAGGAATCATCGGAAAATTACGGATGATTTTTCCTTTTCCGGTGATTGCTAACGCATCTTTATAATTCAGGCTCGACCAGTGGATATCGACGGTCACATCGCCTTCCGGCAGGCGATTTGCGTCCAGAGTCTGTACAGATGCGAGGGTTTTGCCGTCCTGCTGTTCTAAAAGTAACGCCTGCATAAGTTGTCCTCATGTGCATGATGGATTGGAAAATAATTTCGGAAGACTATACTCGCTAATTGAAAAGCAAAGCCGATGAAGCGCAATAAATTGCGAGATAAATCTGATTTGCTAGTATGCCCGCTTCCTCACTATCGGAGTTAACACAAGGATGAGATTAACGACGAAATTTTCGGCCTTTGTCACGCTGCTCACCGGGTTAACGATTTTTGTGACTCTGCTGGGGTGCTCACTCAGTTTCTACAACGCTATTCAGTATAAGTTTAGCCATCGTGTTCAGGCGGTGGCGACGGCGATCGATACTCACCTCGTGTCGAATGATTTCAGTACGTTGAGACCACAAATTACCGAGCTAATGATGTCGGCGGATATCGTTCGTGTGGAGCTTTTACACGACAAAAAAACGGTTTATACCCAGTCCCGTAACGGGAGTTATCGCCCGGTCGGCACTAGCGATCTGTTTCGCGATCTGACTGTTCCGTTGGTTAAGCATCCGGGGATGTCACTACGTCTGGTTTATCAGGATCCGATGGGTAACTACTTCCATTCGCTGATGACCACCGCGCCGCTCACTATCGCGATTGGCTTTATCATTATTATGCTCTTTCTGGCGGTACGCTGGTTGCAACGGCAACTTGCCGGACAAGAACTGCTGGAGACCCGCGCCACTCGCATCTTAAACGGCGAGCGTGGCGCGAATGTGCTGGGGAGCATTTATGAATGGCCGCCCAGAACCAGTAGTGCGCTGGATACGCTGCTGCGTGAAATTCAGAACGCCCGCGAACAGCACAGTCGCCTTGATACGCTGATTCGCTCTTATGCTGCACAGGACATCAAAACCGGCCTTAATAATCGCCTCTTTTTCGATAACCAGTTGGCGACATTACTGGAAGATCAGGAGAAAGTCGGCACCCACGGTATCGTGATGATGATCCGTCTGCCGGATTTCAATATGTTGAGCGACACCTGGGGGCATAGCCTGGTGGAAGAACAGTTTTTTACCCTGACGAATCTGTTGTCGACATTTATGATGCGTTATCCGGGGGCGCTGCTGGCGCGTTATCACCGTAGTGACTTTGCCGCGCTGTTGCCGCACCGGACATTAAAAGAGGCGGAGAGTATCGCCAGTCAATTGATCAAAGCGGTTGATACCTTGCCGGCCAACAAAATGCTCGATCGCGATGATATGATCCACATTGGCATCTGCGCCTGGCGTAGCGGTCAGGACACCGAGCAGGTGATGGATCATGCGGAATCCGCCACGCGCAATGCGGGATTACAGGGGGGGAATAGCTGGGCTATTTACGATGACTCATTACCTGAAAAAGGACGCGGCAATGTTCGTTGGCGCACACTGATCGAGCAAATGCTGAGTCGCGGCGGCCCACGTCTTTATCAGAAGCCTGCGGTCACCCGCGAAGGACAGGTCCATCACCGCGAACTCATGTGCCGCATCTTTGATGGTAACGAAGAAGTGAGCTCGGCAGAATATATGCCGATGGTGATGCAGTTTGGTTTATCGGAAGAGTATGACCGTCTGCAAATTAGCCGTCTGATCCCGTTATTGCGTTACTGGCCGCAGGAAAATCTGGCCGTTCAGGTTACGGTCGAGTCGCTGATTCGCCCGCGTTTTCAGCGTTGGCTGCGTGATACGTTGATGCAGTGTGAAAAATCGCAACGAAAACGCATAATTATTGAACTTGCAGAGGCTGATGTTGGTCAACATATCAGCCGTTTACAACCCGTCATTCGTTTGGTGAATGCTTTAGGCGTACGGGTAGCCGTTAATCAGGCCGGATTGACGCTGGTGAGTACCAGTTGGATCAAAGAACTTAATGTTGAATTACTTAAGCTCCATCCGGGGTTGGTAAGAAACATTGAGAAGCGAACGGAGAACCAGCTATTGGTTCAGAGTCTGGTAGAGGCCTGTTCCGGGACAAACACCCAGGTTTACGCCACTGGCGTGCGTTCGCGAAGCGAGTGGCAGACCCTGATTCAGCGCGGGGTTGCAGGTGGGCAGGGGGATTTTTTCGCGTCCTCACAGCCACTTGATACTAACGTGAAAAAATATTCACAAAGATACTCGGTTTAACCTGCCGTTTAATCCGTTTTCACGTAGAATAACGCGCGCTGCGTCTTATGGGAGTGTGCTTGTCTGCTCGCCAGATTGTTGCAGCATATATGCAGATGAATGACCTTACGCAGTTGCAAACAGGCGAGGAATGCTGTTGACGCATTTAGCCTTTCTGGACTCAGGCAGAGATTTGTAACAAAGGAAACGAACTGCACTAATTTTCACCGTAGCAGATGATTTTTGCGCCTTGTCGCTGCTGCGTGTGGTTGGTAAAGTAAGCGGATTTTCTTTTCCGCCCCAGCTTTCAGGATTATCCCTTAGTATGTTGAAAAAATTTCGTGGCATGTTTTCCAATGACTTGTCCATTGACCTGGGTACTGCGAATACCCTCATTTATGTAAAAGGACAAGGCATCGTATTGAATGAGCCTTCCGTGGTGGCCATTCGTCAGGATCGTGCTGGTTCACCAAAAAGCGTAGCTGCAGTAGGTCATGATGCGAAGCAGATGCTGGGCCGTACACCAGGCAATATTGCTGCCATTCGCCCGATGAAAGATGGCGTAATCGCCGACTTCTTTGTGACGGAAAAAATGCTCCAGCACTTTATCAAACAAGTGCATAGCAACAGCTTTATGCGCCCAAGCCCGCGCGTTCTGGTTTGTGTGCCGGTTGGCGCGACCCAGGTTGAACGCCGTGCTATTCGTGAATCCGCACAGGGCGCTGGCGCCCGTGAAGTATTCCTGATTGAAGAACCGATGGCTGCGGCAATCGGTGCTGGCCTGCCGGTTTCCGAAGCGACGGGGTCCATGGTCGTTGATATCGGCGGTGGTACTACTGAAGTTGCCGTTATCTCTCTGAACGGCGTAGTTTATTCCTCTTCTGTTCGTATCGGCGGCGACCGCTTTGACGAAGCCATCATTAACTACGTTCGTCGTAACTATGGATCTCTGATCGGTGAAGCCACCGCAGAACGTATCAAACATGAAATCGGTTCTGCTTATCCGGGCGACGAAGTTCGTGAAATCGAAGTTCGTGGCCGTAACCTTGCAGAAGGTGTTCCACGCGGCTTTACGCTGAACTCCAACGAAATCCTCGAAGCGCTGCAAGAGCCGTTGACCGGTATCGTTAGCGCGGTGATGGTTGCTCTGGAACAGTGCCCGCCGGAACTGGCTTCCGACATTTCCGAGCGCGGAATGGTGCTCACCGGCGGTGGCGCATTGCTGCGTAACCTTGACCGTTTGTTAATGGAAGAAACCGGCATTCCAGTTGTTGTTGCTGAAGACCCGCTGACCTGTGTGGCGCGTGGCGGCGGCAAGGCGCTGGAAATGATCGATATGCACGGCGGCGACCTGTTCAGCGAAGAGTAATCGGATGCAGGCAGGGGAAGTCTCTGTTAACCCTGCCTGGTCTGATACGAGAATACGCATAACTTATGAAGCCAATTTTTAGCCGTGGCCCGTCGCTACAGATTCGCCTTATTCTGGCGGTGCTGGTGGCGCTCGGCATTATTATTGCCGACAGCCGCCTGGGGATGTTCAGTCAAATCCGTACCTATATGGATACCGCCGTCAGCCCTTTCTACTTTGTTTCCAATGCTCCTCGTGAATTGCTGGATGGCGTATCGCAGACGCTGGCCTCGCGTGACCAACTAGAACTTGAAAACCGGGCGTTACGTCAGGAACTGCTGCTGAAAAACAGCGAACTGCTGATGCTTGGACAATACAAACAGGAGAACGCGCGTCTGCGCGAACTGCTGGGTTCACCGCTGCGTCAGGATGAGCAGAAGATGGTGACCCAGGTTATCTCCACAGTTAACGATCCGTACAGCGATCAGGTTGTTATCGATAAAGGTAGCGTTAATGGCGTTTATGAAGGCCAGCCGGTCATCAGCGACAAAGGCGTTGTAGGCCAGGTTGTGGCGGTCGCTAAAATGACCAGCCGGGTGCTGCTGATTTGCGATGCAACCCATGCGCTGCCGATTCAGGTGCTACGTAATGACATCCGCGTTATTGCCGCTGGTAACGGCTGTACCGATGATTTGCAGCTCGAGCATCTGCCTGCGAATACTGATATTCGTGTGGGTGATGTGCTGGTGACCTCCGGCCTTGGCGGTCGTTTCCCGGAAGGTTATCCGGTGGCGGTGGTTTCTTCTGTGAAACTTGATACTCAACGCGCTTATACCGTAATTCAGGCACGTCCGACCGCTGGATTGCAACGTTTACGTTATCTGCTGCTGTTGTGGGGCGCGGATCGTAATGGCGCAAACCCGATGACGCCGGAAGAGGTGCATCGTGTCGCCAATGAACGTTTAATGCAGATGATGCCGCAGGTATTGCCTTCGCCAGATGCCATGGGGCCGAAGTTACCGGAACCGGCAACGGGAATAACCCAGTCGAATCCGCAGCAACCCGCGCCAGTAACTACCGCTCCGACGGCAAGCGTGCCTGCGGTGGCTACACCAACGCAACCAGCCGCTAATCGCTCTCCGCAAAGGGCTACGCCGCCGCAAAGTGGCGCCGAACCGCCTGCGCGTGCGCCGGGAGGACAATAGTGGCCAGCTATCGTAGCCAGGGGCGCTGGGTTATCTGGCTCTCTTTCCTCATTGCGCTGTTACTGCAAATTATGCCCTGGCCGGACAACCTTATTGTTTTCCGGCCAAACTGGGTGTTGCTCATCTTGTTGTATTGGATCCTGGCCTTGCCCCATCGCGTAAATGTGGGCACAGGTTTTGTGATGGGTGCCATACTGGATTTGATAAGCGGCTCTACGCTTGGGGTTCGGGCGTTGTCGATGAGTATTGTTGCTTATCTGGTGGCGCTGAAATACCAGCTTTTCCGTAACCTGGCATTATGGCAGCAGGCGCTGGTCGTCATGTTGCTTTCGCTGGTGGTGGATATTATTGTTTTCTGGGCAGAGTTTTTAGTGATCAACGTCTCTTTCAGACCCGAAGTGTTCTGGAGTAGTGTAGTCAATGGTGTGCTCTGGCCGTGGATTTTCTTGCTGATGCGCAAAATCCGTCAGCAGTTTGCAGTGCAATAAAGGTTTCTATGACTTCTCTGTATTTAGCTTCCGGTTCTCCGCGTCGTCAGGAGTTGCTTGCGCAGCTTGGCGTCACCTTTGAACGTATTGTTACGGGTATTGAGGAGCAGCGACATCCGCAGGAGAGCGCGCAACAATATGTCGTACGTCTGGCGCGGGAGAAAGCACTGGCAGGCGTCGAGCAAACGGCGCAGGATCTTCCGGTGTTGGGCGCGGACACCATCGTGATTTTGAACGGAGAAGTGTTAGAGAAACCGCACGATGCAGAACATGCGGCGCGGATGTTACGTAAATTATCGGGACAGACCCATCAGGTGATGACCGCAGTGGCGCTGGCTGACAGCCAACACATTGTTGATTGCCTGGTGGTCACCGATGTGACGTTCAGAACGTTAACAGATGAAGACATCGCTGGCTATGTTGCCAGTGGTGAACCGTTAGATAAAGCAGGTGCATACGGTATTCAGGGGCTTGGTGGTTGTTTTGTCAGGAAGATAAATGGCAGCTACCACGCCGTAGTCGGCTTACCGCTGGTTGAAACGTATGAATTATTAAGTAATTTTAACGCACTGCGTGAGAAAAGGGATAAACATGACGGCTGAATTGTTGGTAAACGTAACGCCTTCGGAAACACGAGTGGCGTATATTGATGGCGGCATTCTGCAGGAAATTCATATTGAACGTGAGGCGCGACGCGGAATCGTAGGCAATATCTACAAAGGTCGTGTAAGTCGTGTACTTCCGGGTATGCAGGCGGCTTTTGTAGATATTGGGCTGGATAAAGCCGCGTTTCTTCACGCTTCCGACATCATGCCGCATACCGAATGTGTGGCGGGTGAGGAACAAAAGCAGTTCACGGTGCGTGATATATCAGAACTGGTTCGTCAGGGGCAAGACCTGATGGTTCAGGTGGTGAAAGATCCGTTGGGGACCAAAGGCGCGCGCCTGACCACCGATATCACGCTACCTTCTCGCTATCTGGTATTTATGCCGGGAGCATCGCACGTTGGCGTTTCCCAGCGCATTGAAAGTGAATCTGAACGTGAACGCCTGAAAAAAGTGGTCACGGAGTATTGCGACGAGCAGGGCGGATTTATCATCCGTACTGCAGCGGAAGGTGTTGGCGAAACTGAACTGGCTTCCGATGCTGCTTATCTGAAGCGTGTCTGGACCAAAGTCATGGAGCGTAAAAAGCGCCCGCAGACACGCTATCAACTGTACGGCGAACTGGCGCTGGCACAGCGTGTTCTGCGTGACTTCGCTGATGCTGAGCTGGATCGTATTCGCGTTGACTCACGCCTGACTTACGAAGCGTTGCTTGAGTTTACTTCGGAATACATTCCTGAGATGACCAGCAAGCTGGAGCATTACACGGGCCGTCAGCCAATCTTCGATCTCTTTGATGTGGAAAACGAGATCCAGCGGGCGCTGGAGCGTAAAGTTGAACTGAAATCCGGCGGTTATCTGATTATCGATCAGACCGAAGCGATGACGACCGTAGATATCAACACTGGCGCATTTGTCGGTCATCGCAATCTGGACGACACTATCTTCAATACTAATATTGAAGCGACACAGGCCATTGCGCGCCAGTTACGGTTACGTAATCTTGGCGGTATTATCATTATTGATTTCATTGATATGAATAATGAAGATCACCGCCGTCGGGTGCTGCATTCGCTGGAGCAGGCGTTGAGTAAAGACCGGGTGAAAACCAGCGTCAACGGCTTCTCTGCGCTGGGGCTGGTGGAGATGACGCGCAAGCGAACCCGTGAAAGCATTGAACACGTACTGTGTAATGAATGCCCTACCTGCCATGGCCGCGGAACGGTGAAAACCGTGGAAACCGTATGCTATGAAATCATGCGTGAGATCGTTCGCGTACATCATGCTTACGACTCTGACCGCTTCCTGGTCTATGCTTCTCCGGCAGTCGCTGAAGCACTGAAAGGTGAAGAATCTCACTCGCTGGCGGAAGTGGAAATTTTTGTTGGCAAGCAGGTCAAAGTGCAAATTGAACCGCTCTATAACCAGGAGCAGTTTGACGTTGTCATGATGTAAACAGATGCTGGGCCGCCATCCGGCAAAGGGTTGTTTGAGTCACATTTTTAGCAGACAAGGAGTGACGGGTGAGGCGATTGCCGGGGATTTTACTGCTTACTGGAGCCGCGCTCGTTGTGATCGCTGCGCTGCTGGTTAGCGGCCTGCGTATTGCTTTACCGCATCTCGACGCCTGGCGTCCTGAGATCCTCAATAAAATCGAAGATGCGACCGGTATGCCGGTAGAAGCCAGCCAGCTATCTGCCAGTTGGCAGAACTTCGGTCCGACGCTTGAAGCGCGTGACATTCGCGCAGAGCTGAAAGATGGCGGTGAGTTTTCGGTTAAACGCGTTACTCTGGCGCTGGATATCTGGCAGAGCCTGCTGCATATGCGCTGGCAGTTTCGCGATCTCACTTTCTGGCAACTGCGCTTTCGCACGAATACACCTATTTCCAGTAGCGGCGGCAATGACAGCCTGGAAGCAGGCCACATTAGCAATCTTTTCCTCCATCAGTTCGATCACTTCGATCTCCGCGACAGCGAAGTTAGCTTCCTGACGCCGTCCGGTCAGCGTGCTGAACTGGCGATCCCTCAACTGAGCTGGCTTAACAATCCGCGCCGACACCGTGCAGAAGGACAAGTAAGCCTCTCCAGCCTCACCGGACAACACGGCGTGATGCAGGTGCGGATGGATCTGCGGGATGACGAAGGTGTGTTAAGTGACGGTCGAGTTTGGTTACAGGCTGATAACATTGACCTGAAGCCCTGGCTGGGTAAATGGATACAGGACAATATTGCGCTGGAAACAGCGCAATTCTCCCTTGAAGGCTGGATGACAATCGACAAAGGCGATGTGACTGGCGGTGATGTCTGGTTGAAACAGGGCGGTGCTAGCTGGTTGGGCGAGAAGCAAACGCATTCGCTGTCTGTGGATAATCTGACTGCGCATATTACTCGTGAACATCCGGGCTGGCAGTTTTCCATTCCTGATACCCGTATCACCATGGACGGTAAACCCTGGCCAGGCGGGGCATTAACGCTGGCCTGGATACCGGAACAGGATATTGGTGGGAAAAATAATAAACGCAGTGACGAACTACGGATTCGCGCCAGTAATCTGGAACTGGCGGGACTGGAAGGCGTACGCCCGCTGGTGGCGAAACTTTCGCCTGTGCTGGGAGACATCTGGCGGTCCACGCAACCGCGAGGCAAGATCAACACACTGGCGCTGGATATTCCGCTTCAGGCGGTGGAAAAGACCCGGTTTCAGGCATCGTGGAGCGATCTGGCATGGAAGCAATGGAAATTACTGCCGGGCGCGGAACACTTTTCCGGGACGCTTTCCGGTAGCGTAGAAAATGGTTTACTGACGGCGTCTATGAAGCAGGCGAAGATGCCTTACGAAACGGTATTCCGCGCGCCGCTGGAAATTGCCGACGGTGCGGCGACCTTAAGCTGGCTGAACAATGACAAAGGTTTCCAGCTTGATGGTCGCAATATTGATGTTAAAGCTAAAGCGGTGCATGCACGCGGCGGTTTCCGTTACTTACAGCCGGTTAATGATGAACCCTGGCTGGGGATTCTGGCTGGCATCAGCACCGACGATGGTTCGCAGGCCTGGCGCTATTTCCCGGAAAATCTGATGGGAAAAGAGTTAGTTGATTACTTAAGTGGGGCGATTCAGGGCGGTGAAGCGGATAACGCGACGTTGGTTTATGGCGGTAACCCGCATCTTTTCCCTTACAAGCATAATGAAGGTCAGTTTGAAGTGTTGGTTCCTCTGCGTAACGCGAAGTTTGCGTTCCAGCCAGACTGGCCAGCGCTGACCAACCTCAATATTGAACTGGACTTTATTAACGACGGTTTATGGATGAAAACCGATGGCGTCAATCTTGGCGGTGTGCGCGCCAGTAATCTCACCGCAGTAATCCCTGATTACGCGAAAGAGAAGTTACTGATCGATGCTGACATTAAAGGCCCAGGTAAAGCTGTCGGTCCATATTTTGATGAAACGCCGCTGAAAAACTCACTGGGCGCTACTTTGCAGGAACTCCAGCTCGATGGCGATGTGAATGCTCGCTTACATCTCGATATCCCACTGAACGGCGAACTGGTTACAGCGAAAGGCGAAGTGACGCTGCGTAATAACAGTCTGTTTATTAAACCGCTTGATAGCACACTGAAAAATTTGAGCGGTAAATTCAGCTTTATCAATGGTGATCTGCAAAGCGAACCACTGACAGCAAGCTGGTTTAATCAGCTACTGAATGTGGATTTCTCCACCAAAGAAGGGGAAAAAGCCTATCAGGTGGCGGTGAATCTCAACGGTAACTGGCAACCGGCGAAAACTGGCGTTTTGCCTGAAGCCGTGAACGAAGCGTTAAGCGGCAGCGTGGCCTGGGATGGTAAAGTGGGTATTGAGCTGCCTTATCATGCCGGCGCGACGTATAGCGTAGAACTGAATGGCGATTTGAAGAATGTGAGTAGTCACTTACCTTCACCGTTAGCCAAATCCGTAGGTGAGTCGCTCCCTGTGAATATTAAGGTCGACGGAAATCTCAATAGTTTTGAGTTAGCCGGGCAGGCTGGCGCGGATAGTCATTTCAATAGTCGCTGGTTGCTGGGGCAAAAGCTAACGCTCGATCGTGCCATCTGGGCGTCAGACAGCAAAACGCTCCCGCCGTTACCGGAACAAAGTGGTGTTGAACTCAATATGCCGCCAATGGATGGCGCTGAGTGGCTGGCGCTGTTCCAGAAAGGCGCGACGGAGAAGGTTGGCAGCGCGGCGAGTTTTCCCCAGCGTATTACTTTACGTACACCGGCGTTGTCACTGGGGAATCATCAGTGGAACAATCTGAGCATCGTCTCGCAGCCGATGGCGAATGGCACGCAGGTCGAAGCGCAAGGGCGTGAAATCAATGCTACGCTGGCGATGCGCAACAACGCGCCGTGGCTGGCGACGATCAAATATCTCTATTACAACCCCAGCGTGGCGAAAAATAGCAGTAATTCAACGTCTTCATCACCGTTCCCGACAACGGAGCACATTAGCTTCCGTGGCTGGCCGAACGCACAAATACGTTGCGCCGAGTGTTGGTTCTGGGGGCAAAAATTCGGGCGCATCGACAGTGATATCACCATTTCTGGCGATACGTTGACGCTGACTAACGGGCTTATTGATACCGGTTTTTCGCGGCTTACTGCCGATGGTGAGTGGGTTAACAACCCAGGGAATGAGCGAACATCGCTGAAGGGAAAACTGCGTGGGCAGAAAATTGATGCCGCCGCAGAATTTTTTGGTGTCACGACCCCCATACGCCAGTCATCATTTAATGTGGATTACGATTTACACTGGCGTAAAGCGCCCTGGTTGCCGGATGCGGAGACGTTGAATGGCATCATTCATACTCAATTGGGCAAAGGCGAAATTACCGAAATCAGCACCGGACATGCCGGGCAACTGCTGCGTTTATTGAGCGTCGATGCCCTGATGCGTAAGCTGCGTTTTGATTTCAGAGACACCTTTGGCGAAGGGTTCTATTTTGACTCCATTCGCAGCACCGCGTGGATCAAAGACGGCGTTATGCACACTGACGACACGCTGGTGGATGGGCTGGAAGCGGATATCGCCATGAAAGGGTCGGTGAATCTGGTGCGTCGCGATCTGAATATGGAAGCGGTTGTCGCGCCAGAGATTTCTGCGACGGTTGGCGTGGCTGCGGCCTTTGCGGTTAATCCGATTGTCGGCGCGGCGGTGTTTGCCGCCAGTAAAGTGCTGGGGCCATTGTGGAGCAAAGTTTCTATTTTGCGCTATCACATTTCGGGTCCGCTGGACGATCCGCAAATCAACGAAGTGTTGCGCCAACCGCGTAAAGAAAAAGCGCAATGATTTGACGAGGGCGCGTAATTGCCCCAATCTCATAGGATAATCGTTGCCAAAGGCCAACGAGCCGGAACATAACCGTAGGCCGGATAAGGCGTTCACGCCGCATCCGGCAGCCGTAAAAAATCCTCTACCGCAGTAACTAACGAGTAGCAAAAACGATGAGTCTGAACCTGGTAAGTGAACAATTGCTAACGGCGAACGGCCTGAAACATCAGGACTTGTTCGCGATCCTCGGTCAACTGGCCGAACGTCGCCTTGATTATGGCGATCTCTATTTTCAGTCGAGCTATCACGAATCCTGGGTTTTAGAAGATCGCATTATTAAAGATGGTTCTTACAACATCGATCAGGGCGTTGGTGTGCGTGCGATTAGCGGTGAAAAAACCGGTTTTGCTTATGCTGACCAAATCAACCTGCTGGCGCTGGAACAGAGCGCGCAAGCGGCGCGAACCATCGTCCGTGATAGTGGCGATGGCAAAGTACAGACACTGGGGGCGGTAGAGCATAGCCCGTTGTATACCTCGCTTGATCCGCTGCAAAGCATGAGCCGGGAAGAGAAGCTGGATATTCTGCGCCGTGTCGATAAAGTTGCCCGCGAAGCAGACAAACGCGTACAGGAAGTGACCGCCAGCCTGAGTGGCGTCTATGAATTAATTCTGGTTGCTGCGACTGACGGCACGCTGGCGGCGGATGTTCGCCCGCTGGTGCGTCTTTCCGTAAGTGTACTGGTTGAAGAAGACGGCAAACGCGAACGCGGCGCCAGCGGCGGCGGCGGTCGTTTTGGTTATGAGTTCTTCCTTGCCGATCTCGACGGTGAAGTCCGTGCGGATGCATGGGCGAAAGAAGCGGTACGTATGGCGCTGGTCAATCTTTCAGCCGTTGCAGCGCCAGCGGGCACCATGCCAGTGGTTCTTGGCGCAGGTTGGCCGGGCGTGCTGTTGCATGAAGCGGTGGGTCATGGTCTGGAAGGCGACTTTAACCGCCGTGGTACTTCGGTCTTCAGTGGACAGGTCGGTGAACTGGTGGCTTCTGAACTGTGTACAGTGGTGGATGACGGTACGATAGTCGATCGCCGTGGCTCGGTAGCGATTGATGATGAAGGTACGCCGGGTCAGTATAACGTGCTGATTGAGAACGGGATCCTCAAAGGCTACATGCAGGATAAACTCAACGCGCGCTTAATGGGGATGACGCCCACTGGTAATGGTCGCCGTGAATCTTACGCTCACTTACCCATGCCGCGCATGACCAACACCTATATGCTGCCGGGTAAATCGACGCCGCAGGAAATTATTGAATCCGTTGAGTATGGCATCTATGCGCCGAATTTCGGTGGCGGTCAGGTAGATATTACTTCCGGTAAATTTGTCTTCTCCACGTCAGAAGCTTATCTGATTGAAAACGGCAAAGTGACGAAGCCCGTGAAAGGCGCAACGCTGATTGGTTCCGGTATCGAAACCATGCAGCAGATTTCGATGGTGGGTAATGACCTGAAACTGGATAACGGCGTAGGTGTCTGCGGTAAAGAAGGGCAAAGCCTGCCGGTTGGCGTGGGCCAGCCGACGCTTAAAGTCGATAACCTGACTGTTGGCGGCACAGCGTAATTGACTTTTTGACGTAATATCACGTCGGTCATTAAAGGCTATTCAGTACAGGCTTCAGTGGCGGTAATCCGATTATCACTGAAGCCTTTTTCATGATAATAACAAGTTAATCCTGCAATAAATTAGTCATCAAAACTGAACTAAACCGATGGCCTCCCACCATATTGGGCCAACCAGGGCGAAAATTACGGTGAAGATCACACTGAACAACAGGCCAAGAAGCCAGAATGGTTTCAGAGGAATATAGCCTGAATCGAAAAAGATAGGTGCAGAACCATTACCGTAATGGGTTAAACCGCTCATGAAATTACCCGCATATCCTAAACCAAGAGCCGCCAGCATAGGCGGTGTGCCAAGCACGAGCAGTAGCGGCAAGAACGCAGGGGCCATTGCGGCTGTGTGCGCAGTGGAACTGGCAAAGAAGTAATGCGCATACATATAACTTAATATAACCAGCACGAATGCAGCCTGCCATCCAAGACCGTTAAGTGATGTGGACAGATGTTCTGTGAGCCAGGGAATGAATCCGAGCGAATTAAGATACTTGGCCATCATCACCAACGCGGAAAACCATATTAGTGTATTCCATGCCCCTTTTTCTGCAGCGAGATCCGCCTAGGTTAATACTCTGGTAAGTAACATTACAACCAGCCCTGCCATTGCAGCGATTGTCGCATCGACATGGAACAGTTTCGCACCGACAGTCCAGAGAAAAATCAGCCCTAAAAACACACCAAGCATGATGTATTCTTCTCTTTTTACCGGGCCAAGCTCATGGAGTTTTCCTTTGGCTATTGTTACGGCTTCAGGGCTTTTTTTCACTTCCGGGGGCCAGACCAGCATCAATACCAGCGGTAGAATTGCCAGACAAACGATACCGGGGACGATCGCCCCAAGGAACCAGGTCCCCCAATCCAGATGGATGCCGTTGTCTATCGCTACATTGGCGACGATAGGATTAAAAGCGGCAGCCGTCAGGAACATTGCGGACACCACCAGATTTCCCTGAAAAGCGTTTGCCATAATAAACGAGCCCAGACGCCTTTCGGTGCCCATGGCAGGATCGCTGTTATATGCCAGAGAGATCGACTGTTGTAATGGAAAGAGGATCCCGCCAAGTCGCGCAGTGTTAGAGGGGACGACGGGAGCGATAACAAGATTGGTTAGCGATGTGGCATAAGCGAGGCCAAGCGTGGTTTTTCCAACTTTGCTCATAAATAGATAGGCAATACGCTGCCCCAGACCCGTTTTACTGAAAGCGCGTGAAATAAAGAATGCGGTGACAATAAGCCAAATTGAGGTATCACCGAAGGAACTCAAGGCTTCTTTTGCCTTAAGCGTACCGGTTAGACCACATAAGACTATCCCGGTAAGCGCCACAACTACCATGGGATAAGGCTTGATGATGAATCCCAGTATAGTTGAGATAAAAATTGCGAATAATTGCCAGGCCTGATGGCTCAACCCCTGTGGTGCGGGGGAGAAAAAGAGAATGAGGAAGAGTGCGGCCCAGACGATGCGTTGCCAGTTGGCTGCGAGAAAGTTTTTTTTCGTCTGTGCGACGACAGGCGCAACGGTTTGCATGATATTTTTTCCTTACTGACGCCGTCTGAAGCCCTGAAGGCTTCAGACCATTGGCGAGCAGAATCTTTTATTTTTACAGTAGATTGCCGTTATCTCTGCATGAACAGGGCTGTTGCTTGTTGGCAAGAATGCTTGCTGCTCTGTTGGGGTTAAAGACACCGCACATGCAGATGCTGCCTAATTTTTTTGCTGCTTCTTCCGCTGTTATTTTTCCCTGTTCCACATCATGTTGCAGTGCTTGTACATATTTTGCGGGTATACGCTGGTGACCACACATAGTGGTAACGGAAAGGGTTTTAGCGTCGGTAAGACGAGATGTGTTGCCAAATACACCAAGCGACATATTGGCATAACAAGGGGTTACACCGGCTTCTTTGCAGATATGGCGTAGTTCGGTAATGACACCAGAGAGAAGGATGGACTGATTCAGCTCTTTCTTTTTCAGGATTTGCAAAAATTTTACTGCGGCCCGTGGGTTGGAAAATACGCCACGCAGTCGTGAGTTCTGCAACAATTTTTCTTTAATCTCTGCAGCCGGCATAGTGAGAATGGTGCCAATTTTGGTATCGCCCCAGTTTGCGACATCGCCACTGTCCTCTACTGCTTTGAGGAGGTGTCTGGCAGTTTCGGGAAAATTATCGTCGTTCACTCCTTTGGTAGAGTAAGCCAGCCAACATATTTCTTCACTTTGGGATTCGGGAGTACCGGATCTGTATAACGTATGTGTCATTTTATTTTTCCTGGAATGTAATAGGTTATGGTTAATTGAAACGCTGCATCACAAAGTGGAGTTTTTTGATAAATCGGGTGAAAACGGTTTTCCCAGCCCGACGTTAATTTTTGAACGTACAGGACGAGGAATTCCCTGTTCATCAAGGCAGCGCAGTACCTCTTCGTTTTCAATATTTTCATTCACAGCAAAAATTAAACCTGGGCAGAGCACGGTATCTATTTGCGTTGAAACATCTTTCAGTGCCTGAAGTACGCCTGGGAGTTTGCTTTTATGGAAACAACCTTCAGTGAGAAGACTATGCATATGAATATCAAGACAATCTGGGCGAAATTTACCTGTTGTGCGGTCGGGAATAATTGTGGAGAGCGGAAAATCGCCTTCGGCAAACTCCATACCAGCAGCCATCAATGCCATAATGATTTTTTCTGCGTCACGCAAATACAAGCCAACGCCAGGTCGGCCCATATCAAGGCATATACTGAGGTGATCGGGTTTGAGAGTGGGTTTGACATCAAGCGTTTTTATTTCTTTCCCACCACGCCCCGCGTTGCCGCCAGTGACTTTCGAGCCTCTGGGATCGCCAAAGGTTTGCTGAAAAATTTGCAGGTCAGTCAGGTTAGTCGTGGGATGGATGGCGCTGAAAGGGCAGCAGCCTTCGCAGCATCCACACAGCGTACACTGTTTTGAATCTATGCTGCATTTGCCATCATAATACTCGATTGCATCATCAGGGCAGAAAAGTAAACAAACTTTACAACCCGTACAGGATGTTTGATCAATATAACTCATAATATTTTACCATATCCTTTATCTTATTATGGAAGAGGGTTAGACGGTCATAGAGATCAAAGCATTCTTCGTGCCAGAATATAAAAAACGTACAATACAGAAGTGGATGTTTGATAATTCATGATTTTATTCAGTGAGTTGCCTCTGTATTTTTACTGATCTTGTTTTTTGGACTTTAAATAAAAATGTTTCATGAAACATAAAAACATCTAATTAATTGGTTTGTTTGTTTCAATCGGGGGAATTGTTTCAAAACATAAAGCTATACGGATAGTAGTCGTTCTAATAACAAGGAGTGCATTCAATGAGTAATATTACACTGATCGCCGCAGACAGGACTTTATTCTCTCTGGTACACAAATTAAGTATGCAACTATTCCCTGAAATTATCGTTGTGCGAGGGATTCTGGGAGAAGGTGTGGCTGTCGCTGCAAATCAGATACGGCAAGGCGCAGAGATCCTCATTAGCCGCGGAGCCACGTCGAAGGCAATTCGGGAAGCATTTCCGTCATTTATCCATGTCACTATTCAACGTTCGGCCTTTGATTACATTTCTGCACTTAATCTTGCTCAAAGCATTGGTAGCCCCATCGCCGCCATAGCGCTTCCTCATCTGGTCGAGGGGCTAACTGCAACCGCCCGGGTTTTGAATCTACATCTCCGTCTTTATTCTATTTTTAAGGAGGAAGAAGTTGAACCCATCATATTACGAGCCGTTCATGAAGGGGCTGCCGTGGTCGTGGGGAGCTCATCAACGGGTATTGCTGCGGCGCGCTTAAAGGTTCCACACGTTGTTGTGCAAAGTGGGGAAGAAAGTATTATCGCCGCCATGACGGAAGCACAGCGTATTTATGAAATGATACGCATGAGCAGGAGTAAAAGTTCGCTTCTCCATGCCGCAGTAAATGCCGCGGATAATGCCATTGTTGCGTTAGACCGATTAGGTAGAGTTGTTGAGTTCAATTTTATGGCTGAACACATCATGGGGATTAATGTTAGCGATGCACTTAGCAAACCATGTTCCACGCTGTGGCCGACATTTGATTTTGATATGGCAATAAGAAGCGAATTACCCCTGTTACCCTTTTCGTCGGATGAAACAGAAAATGTGATTGGACAGGCAAGGCCGGTAAAGCTCGATGAAGAGGTTGTCGGTGTGGTAGTGAACTTCCAGCGTCAGAATTGTCAGTCTGTTCTGACTTCAAATAATAAAAAACATACCGGAACTGGACATATTGCACGTGCGAATTTCAGAGATATCCATGGTTCAAGCTCCACTATTCAGCGAACCATTGCGCTGGCGAAGCAGTATGCTAAAACGGATGGCACAGTGTTTATTGTGGGTGAAACCGGAACCGGAAAGGAACTGTTTGCTCAAAGTATTCATAACAGCAGCACTCGGGCTACAAAGGCTTTTGTGGCGGTAAATTGCTCTGCGCTTCCCGGAACGCTACTGGAGAGTGAATTATTTGGGTATGTTCCGGGTGCGTTCACGGGGGCCAGTAATAAAGGAAAACCAGGATTATTCGAGCAGGCGGATGGCGGCACCATTTTTCTGGATGAGATTACGGAGATTGAGCCACATATCCAGACAAAATTATTACGAGTACTACAGGAAAAACAGGTAATGCGTCTTGGCAGCGATACGGTTACCCCTTTTGACGTGCGTGTTATTGCTGCCAGTAACGAGAATATCCCCCGACAACTTGAGTTGGGTAAGTTTCGTTCAGACCTCTATTACAGACTCAATGTCCTGATGCTTCACTTGCCGCCATTACGCGAAAGACAAGAAGATATTCCTCTTTTGTGTCGCTATTTTCTTCGCCGGTATCTCCCCAAAATAACACCGATACCCGGTTTTACTTCTGGTGCGATGCGGGAACTTTGTGAGTGGTCGTGGCAAGGAAATATCAGGGAGATGCAGAATATAATGACCCGGGTTGCGACTACGGTAAGAGGGAAACTGATAGACAGGGAAACCATTAAATATTTGCTTGAAGGGTCGGTACCACCAGAGAACGACTGCGATTTTTCACAAGAGAAAGAAGAAATTATCAGAAAAGCGCTTGTCGAAGCCGGAGGCAAAAAAGGGAAAGCAGCCGCCAGTATTGGTATGAGTCGTACCACTTTCTGGCGGAAAACACGAAAAACAGAACGTTAAATCTGAATTTATACAGCCATTTTGGGGGCTGGTGGCAAACCGACCTGTTGTTACGCTCCGAATGCCTGTTATTGCTGGCATCGTATCTTAAGTTGAGTATTTGCTGAAAAGCACAATGACGATTCAGATTGTTGACAACGTGTGTTTTGTTTATATCGGATGTGTCGACCTGAGAAATCGTATAAATTCAATATATTGCAGTCGCTATGTAGATTTGATAAGCATAGCGCACCAGGCTATTTTACGTTTGTCATTAGCCTCTGATTATTTCTCTTTCCCGCGTCCGTGCATTTCCTGAAATAGCTTTCCGACCTCAACAAAATAATCAGTCAGTGAATTGATCACGACTTGCACCTTCAACGGCAGTTTATCTTTTTCTGTATACAGCGCATAAACCGGACGTGGATCTGACTGATAACGTGGCAACAGGATCTCAAGATCCCCGTGATTGATCTCATTGATCACCCACATCAGCGGTACATAGGCGATTCCTGCCCCCGCGGTTAACCAGCGCACCAGCGTCATCGGATCATTAGTCACAAATCGCCCTTGTGGGATCAGTCGAGTCGAGATCCCTTCTGGTGCGATCAACTCAAATTCATTGTCCGGGCGCACGCTGTATTCAAGCCATGAATGACTACTTAAATCGGCGGGTTTTTCCGGCACGCCATACTGCGAAAGATAGTTTTTGGCGGCGCATACCACCATTGGCATCGCCCCCAGACGACGGGAAAACAAGCTGGAATCCTGCAATGCGCCGACGCGGATCACCACATCCAGACCATCGGCAATCAGATCAGGTGCAGGAATACCTGTGACCAGATTCACGCTTAAACCGGGATATTCTTTCAGCATCTTTGCCGTCAAGCCAGCGAGAACATTTTGTGCCATGGTTGAAGAACAGCCGATGCGCAGCGTCCCGATGGGGGTGTTGTTAAAAGCATACAGTTACTCATGAACGTCCTGCACTTCATGGAGCATTCGACGGCAGCCTTGATAGTAAATTCTTCCCGCCTCGGTCAGGCCAATGCTGCGCGTACTGCGATTTAGTAGCTTAACCTGCAGCTCGTCTTCCAGTTTAGACACCGTCTGACTGATGGACGAAACGCTCATCTGTAGCTGTCTGGCGGCGGCGGTAAAAGAGCCAAATTCAACCACTTTGGCAAAAACCGACATGCGTTTTAGTCGTTCCATTATTCACTCTAACTTAAAAGTGATTTAGATCACATAATATAGATAACAGCATAACAGTTACGCTAATATATTAAATATCAATCAACGGCAATGTTGCTCTCGCTCGGCTTTCCATGCCCTTCTCTGCGGCGACAGATGCTGAAAATAATAACACCTGCTCTCTCTATACAACCAAGGTCAACATGAGTCTGTTTCCCGTTATCGTGGTGTTTGGGCTGTCATTCCCACCGATATTTTTCGAATTGCTTTTATCACTGGCGATTTTCTGGCTGGTGCGCCGGGTACTTGTGCCAACAGGTATTTATGATTTTGTCTGGCACCCGGCGCTGTTCAACACTGCGCTCTATTGCTGCTTGTTTTATTTGATATCGCGACTGTTCGTTTGAGGTTGAAGTGAAAACACTAATAAGAAAATTCTCCCGTACGACCATCACGGTCGTATTAGTCATCCTGGCTTTCATCGCAATTTTTCGCGCCTGGGTCTATTACACTGAATCTCCGTGGACGCGTGACGCGCGCTTTAGCGCCGATGTGGTGGCGATCGCGCCGGATGTCTCTGGACTCATTACCCAGGTGAATGTTCATGATAACCAACTGGTAAAAAAAGGACAGGTACTGTTCACCATCGACCAGCCGCGCTATCAAAAGGCGCTTGAGGAAGCGCAAGCTGACGTTGCTTATTATCAGGTGTTAGCACAGGAGAAACGTCAGGAAGCTGGACGTCGTAACCGTCTGGGCATACAGGCAATGTCTCGCGAAGAGATAGACCAGGCGAATAACGTGCTGCAAACGGTTCTGCATCAGTTAGCGAAAGCCCAGGCGACCCGCGATCTGGCAAAACTGGATCTTGAACGTACGGTGATCCGCGCGCCAGCAGATGGCTGGGTAACGAACCTCAACGTCTATACCGGTGAATTTATTACGCGCGGATCAACGGCGGTTGCGCTGGTGAAACAGAATTCCTTCTATGTGCTGGCCTATATGGAAGAAACCAAACTGGAGGGCGTACATCCAGGTTATCGCGCTGAGATCACGCCGCTTGGCAGCAACAAGGTACTGAAAGGTACGGTCGATAGCGTTGCTGCCGGGGTGACCAACGCCAGCAGTACGCGTGATGATAAGGGCATGGCGACCATTGATTCCAACCTTGAATGGGTACGTCTGGCGCAACGCGTTCCGGTACGTATCCGCCTCGATAACCAGCAAGACAATATCTGGCCTGCGGGAACGACTGCCACCGTGGTTGTTACTGGTAAACAGGATCGCGACGAAAGTCAGGATTCGTTTTTCCGTAAAATGGCCCACCGCCTGCGTGAGTTTGGTTAATCACGATGGGCATTTTCTCTATCGCTAACCAGCACATTCGCTTTGCGGTTAAACTGGCGACCGCTATCGTACTGGCGTTGTTTGTTGGTTTTCACTTTCAGCTCGAAACGCCACGCTGGGCGGTGCTGACGGCGGCGATTGTTGCTGCAGGCCCGGCCTTCGCAGCTGGCGGTGAACCTTATTCTGGCGCTATTCGTTATCGCGGCTTTTTGCGAATTATCGGCACTTTTATTGGCTGTATTGCTGGACTAGTGATCATTATTGCGATGATCCGCGCGCCATTGTTGATGATCCTGGTGTGCTGTATCTGGGCCGGGTTTTGTACGTGGATCTCCTCGCTGGTTCGGGTTGAAAACTCCTACGCGTGGGGGCTTGCCGGTTATACGGCGTTGATCATTGTGATCACCATTCAACCGGAACCGCTGCTGGCCCCGCAGTTTGCCGTTGAACGTTGCAGCGAAATTGTCATTGGCATTGTGTGTGCCATTGTGGCGGATTTACTCTTTTCTCCACGCTCGATCAAGCAAGAAGTGGATCGCGAACTGGAAAGTTTGCTGGTCGCGCAATATCAACTAATGCAGTTGTGCATCAAACATGGCGATGGCGAGGTTGTTGATAAAGCCTGGGGGGATCTGGTCCGTCGGACCACAGCTCTGCAAGGGATGCGTAGCAACCTGAATATGGAGTCCTCCCGCTGGGCACGCGCCAATCGACGCTTAAAAGCGATCAATACACTGTCGCTTACGCTGATCACTCAGTCCTGTGAAACTTATCTTATTCAGAATACGCGCCCTGAACTGATTACCGATACTTTCCGTGAATTTTTTGACACGCCAGTAGAAACCGCGCAGGACGTTCACAGGCAGCTTAAACGCCTAAGGCGGGTGATTGCCTGGACCGGGGAGCGCGAAACGCCCATCACCATTTATAGCTGGGTAGCGGCGGCAACTCGTTATCAGTTACTTAAGCGTGGTGTCGTCAGCAATACAAAAATTAACGCTACCGAAGAAGAGATTCTGCAAGGTGAGCCAGAAGTGAAGGTTGAGTCTGCTGAACGCCATCATGCGATGGTCAATTTCTGGCGCACCACGCTTTCCTGTGTTCTGGGAACGTTGTTCTGGCTGTGGACTGGCTGGACTTCCGGCAGCGGCGCAATGGTGATGATAGCAGTGGTCACCTCGTTGGCGATGCGTTTACCGAATCCGCGTATGGTGGCGATCGACTTTATCTACGGGACGCTGGCGGCGCTGCCGTTGGGATTACTCTACTTTTTGGTGATCATTCCCAATACGCAACAAAGTATGTTGCTGTTGTGCTTAAGTCTGGCAGTGCTGGGATTTTTTCTCGGCATTGAAGTGCAGAAGCGGCGACTGGGATCGATGGGGGCGTTGGCCAGCACCATAAATATTATCGTGCTGGATAACCCGATGACCTTCCAGTTTAGTCAATTCCTCGACAGTGCATTAGGGCAAATCGTCGGCTGTGTGTTGGCGTTTATTGTTATTCTGCTGGTACGGGATAAATCGCGCGATCGGACTGGACGTGTATTGCTTAATCAGTTTGTCTCTGCGGCTGTTTCCGCGATGACCACCAACGTTGTGCGGCGCAAAGAGAACCATCTTCCGGCGCTTTATCAACAGTTGTTTTTGCTGATGAATAAATTCCCCGGCGATTTGCCGAAATTTCGTCTGGCATTAACGATGATTATCGCTCACCAGCGACTGCGCGATGCGCCGGTGCCGATAAATGAAGACTTATCGGCATTTCATCGGCAAATGAGACGGACTGCGGACCACGTTATTGCAGCTCGCAGTGATGACAAACGCCGTCGTTACTTTAGCCAGTTGCTGGAGGAACTGGATATTTACCAGGAAAAGCTACGCATCTGGCAGGCGCCGCCGCAGGTCACAGAATCGGTGCATCGGCTGGCGGGCATGCTGCATAAATACCAGCACGCGCTAACCGATAATTAAGCCAAAAGGTGTTGGTTGATATTGCAGACAGACTCCAGATTGCCTGATGCGCTACGCTTATCAGGCCTGCAAGGGAATTGCATTATATTGAATTTGCACATCCTGGTAGGCCGGATAAGGCGTTCACGCCGCATCCGGCATGAACAAAGCGCACGTTGTCAGCACTCTGAAACCGACGCCAAAAGGTGTCGGTTGATATTGCAGACAGACTCCAGATTGCCTGATGCGCTACGCTTATCAGGCCTACAAGGGAATTGCATTATATTGAATTTGCACACCCTGGTAGGCCGGATAAGGCGTTCACGCCGCATCCGGCATGAACAAAGCACACGTTGTCAGCACTCTGAAGCCGACGCTAAAAGGTGTCGGTTGATATTGCAGACATACTGTAAATTGCCTGATGCGCTACGCTTATCAGGCCTACAAGGGAATTGCATTATATTGAATTGGCACACCCCGGTAGGCCGGATTAAGGCGTTCACGCCGCATCCGGCATGAACAAAGCGCACGTTGTCAGCACTCTGAAGCCGACGCTAAAAGGTGTCGGTTGATATTGCAGACATACTGCAAATTGCCTGATGCGCTACGTTTATCAGGCCTGCAAGGGAATTGCATTATATTGAATTGGCACGCCCCGGTAGGCCGGATAAGGCATTCACGCCGCATCCGGCATGAACAAAGCGCAACTTTGTCAGCACTCTGAAACCGACGCCAAAAGCGTCGGTTTTTTCATGTCTATACTTAGCGATGATCGGCTGAACTGGCCGCGAAACGTGACGGTGGTAACAGATGAATATCTATACCTTTGATTTTGATGAGATCGAGAGTCAGGAAGATTTCTATCGCGACTTTAATCAAACCTTTGGTCTGGCGAAAGAACAAGTTAGCGATCTCGACTCACTGTGGGATGTATTAATGAATGATGTCCTGCCGTTACCACTGGAGATCGAATTTGTTCATCTGGGGGAGAAAACGCGTCGGCGTTTTGGGGCGTTAATATTGCTGTTTGATGAGGCGGAAGAAGAGCTGGAAGGGCATTTGCGTTTTAATGTTCGCCATTAGCGTAAAAAAAGCCCCCGAACCGGGGGCAATATCGTCGGACAGACGGTTGGGGGTTACTTGTACAATTCTGCCGTAGCGTGCCAGGTATCACCGCTGCGAGCTTCAGTAATCTGGTAGGCCGTTGCACCTTTCTCTTCTGCTTTTTTGTTCAGCATCTCACGCATATCCATTGGAGAGGACGCTACACCGCTGACGGATACAGTACCGATTGGTTCACGATTCTGTGCCTGGGCAGCATCAATGGAGTCGGCAGCGAATGCGCCGAAAGAGAGAACAGAAAGTACACTTAATGCAGTAACAGCGGTTTTGATTTTCACCTCGACATAATCTTTTAGCTGGGCCTTTGTTTCGTGACCCATATCACAAAATCAAGTATACACTAATTATTGCTCTAATTAATACCACACTAACTGTTTCAGTTGATACTAAATGTTAAAAATATTGATTTTTATAACAGAAAAGAATTAAAAAACGAGCGGCATAAAATAAATGTTAATTATTTCAATGGTATATGGATTTTTGCAAAATGTGCGTTATCGATATTAAGTATTCACTATGTGAATAATATGTCGCGATAAAACGCACTATTCGTTAAATGAATCGCAGGGAGATGCGGAAGGCGGTTAAGAGGGAACGGCGGGATTTTCCCGCCGCCAATAGCGACGGGATAGAGATTAAAGCTCCTGGTCGAACAGCTCTAAAATCGCTTCGTACAGGTCTTTGACGCTGAAACCGTTCGCAGGGGTGGTAAAGATGGTGTCATCACCAGCAATGGTGCCGAGAATACCTTCTGCTTTACCCAGTGAGTCCAGCAGACGTGCAATCAACTGTGCCGCGCCCGGACTGGTGTGAATCACAACGACAGCATCGTTGTAGTCGATATCCAGCACCAGATTTTTCAGCGGGCTGGAAGTGGTCGGTACGCCTAATTCTGCAGGCAGGCAGTAAACCATTTCCATTTTTGCGTTGCGGGTGCGTACAGCACCAAACTTCGTCAACATCCGCGAGACTTTGGACTGGTTAATATTGTCAAAACCCTGCTCCTGTAATGCGGCGACAATTTCGCCCTGGGAGCTAAATTTCTCTTCTTTAAGTAACGCTTTAAACGCTTTAACTAATTCTTCTTGCTTAGCCGAGCTTCGCATAAGTCACCCGATATGGTGGTTGATACAACATTATTGTGCATACAGATGAATTTTTATGCAAACAGTCTGCCCTGGAGAGGGCTGAAATAATGTTATGAAAGAGCGGAATTTTATCAAATTTCGTTATTGAGAAACATGCCTGTGTCACGGTGTGTAAATTTCGCTTAAAAGTAAACTTATTGTTATCAAATTGATATTGTTTTGGCTAAACGGTAGGGTATATTGTTACCACCTGTTGGAATGTTGCTCTAATGCATAAGAGGCTGTTAATTACGTAAATTAGCTTCCTGATTACGTCAATTAAATGCATAAACGCTAAACTTGCGTGACTACACATTCTTGAGAAGTGGTCATTGTAAACGACGAATTTGTGGATTAAGGTCGCGGCAGCGGAGCAACATATCTTAGTTTATCAATATAATAAGGAGTTTAGGATGAAAGTCGCAGTCCTCGGCGCTGCTGGCGGTATTGGCCAGGCGCTTGCATTACTGTTAAAAACCCAACTGCCTTCAGGTTCAGAACTCTCCCTGTATGATATCGCTCCAGTGACTCCCGGTGTGGCTGTCGACCTGAGTCATATCCCTACTGCTGTGAAAATAAAAGGTTTTTCTGGTGAAGATGCTACTCCAGCGCTGGAAGGCGCAGATGTAGTACTGATTTCTGCGGGTGTAGCGCGTAAACCGGGTATGGATCGTTCCGACCTGTTTAACGTTAACGCCGGTATTGTGAAGAATCTGGTTCAGCAAGTTGCGAAAACTTGCCCGAAAGCGTGCATTGGCATTATCACTAACCCGGTTAACACCACTGTGGCTATCGCTGCGGAAGTGCTGAAAAAAGCCGGTGTTTATGACAAAAACAAGCTGTTTGGCGTTACTACGCTGGATATTATTCGTTCCAACACCTTTGTCGCGGAACTGAAAGGTAAACAACCGGGTGATGTAGAAGTGCCTGTTATTGGCGGTCACTCTGGCGTTACTATTCTGCCGCTGCTGTCACAGGTTCCTGGCGTCAGTTTTACCGAGCAGGAAGTCGCAGATCTGACCAAACGTATCCAGAACGCGGGCACGGAAGTGGTTGAAGCAAAAGCCGGTGGCGGGTCTGCAACCCTGTCGATGGGTCAGGCCGCAGCCCGTTTTGGTCTGTCTCTGGTTCGCGCATTGCAGGGCGAAAAAGGCGTTGTTGAATGTGCTTATGTTGAAGGCGACGGTCAGTACGCACGTTTCTTCTCTCAGCCGCTGTTGCTGGGTAAAAATGGCGTGGAAGAGCGTAAATCTATCGGCACCCTGAGCGCATTTGAACAGAACGCGCTGGAAGGTATGCTGGATACGCTGAAGAAAGATATCGCGTTAGGCGAAGAGTTCGTTAATAAGTAATGAATTAACGAATAACAAAAAACCGGAGCACAGACTCCGGTTTTTTTGCTTTTAACGCCGGTATTAATTCGTCGCTGGATATTCCTGAATAGTAACCTGCAACGTTAACTGTTTATCGTCACGCATCACCACGACTGGAATCACTGAGCCGGGGCGAATTTCTGCAACCTGATCCATTGTCTCCAGAGCCGAGATGGCGGGTTTGTTATCCACCGAGATAATCAGATCATTAACCTGAATACCTGCATTTGTCGCCGGGCCATCAGGCGACACTTCGTTAACCACGATCCCTTGCAGTTGATCCATGCCGCCATTCTGCGCATGTAATGGAGCGATCTCGCGCCCACCAATGCCAATGTAGCCACGGATCACTCGTCCATCACGGATCAGTTTATCCATAATTTTGGTCGCTAACTGGAAGGGGATGGCAAAACCGATCCCTTCCGGCGTTTCACCATCGTTACTCTTATCAAATGACAGCGTGTTAATACCCATCAGTTCGCCTAGCGAGTTAACCAGCGCACCGCCGGAGTTACCGTGGTTTATAGAGGCATCGGTTTGCAGAAAGTTTTGTCGCCCGGTCGGGTTCAGGCCGATTCGCCCGGTGGCACTGATAATCCCTTGGGTAATGGTCTGCCCGAGGTTGTACGGGTTACCGATCGCCAGCACCACATCGCCAATGTGCGGTACGCGGCGTGGATTGATCGGAATCGTTGGTAAACCGCCAGTGGCGTTAATTTTCAACACTGCCAAATCGGTCAGAGAGTCCGAGCCAACCAGCAATGCTTCGAAAACCCGACCATCCTGCAAGGCGACAATGATCTGATCGGCGTCGTTGATAACGTGTTTATTGGTGATGATGTAACCGCGTTGATCCATGATTACGCCGGATCCCAATGTGCGGATCTCAAGCTGGTTGTGCGAAGTTGTGTTCAAACCGCGGTTGTAAACGTTAACCACCGCTGGCGCAGCGCGGCGAACCGCCAGATTATAACTGGCAGGCGTCTCATCGGTACTGTCGAATTGCGGTACGGAAAGCGGATTAATGTTGCGTAGCGAAGGCATCGCCACCAGCAAAATAGCGCCGACAATTAATCCGATCGCAACGGAACGTAAGAGCTTCACAAACATGATGGAGGCATCGTTAAAAAAGGGAACGGCAGCAGCATATCACGAGTCAACTGGACATCACACATTAGCCTGATGCCCGGTTTACGACATTAACGCATCAGCAGGTAGATGCTTTCATTGCCACGTATGATTTGCAAGGCGATTATGGCCGGTTTTGCCGCCAGTACTTTGCGCATTTCAGCAATTGAGTTAACTCGATCGCGGTTGACGCCAATGATCATATCGTCTTTTTGTAAACCAGCCTGAGCCGCAGGACTACCTTTGACGACTTCATCGATCTTAATTCCTTTTCCGCCATCTTTTAGCTGACCATCGCTCAGGGTCGCACCTTCCAGCGCTGGTGTGATCATCTCGGCGCTGGCCGACGAAGAAGTGCTGGTATCGAGCGTCACTTCCACTTCCAGCGGCTTGCCGTTACGCAGCAGGCCGAGTTTCACTTTCGTACCTGGTTCGGTAGTTGCGATGCGGGAGCGCAATTCAGCAAAACTGTTAAGTGGTTTGCCATTGAGGCTGGTAATAATATCGCCCGCTTTGATGCCCGCTTTCGCCGAGCCGGAACCCGGCAGCACTTCGCTGACAAACGCGCCACGCTGTACATCAAGGTTGAAGGCTTTGGCGATATCGGCACTCATCTCCGTGCCTTTGATGCCTAACAGACCGCGTTTGATCTCACCAAAGTCGATAAGTTGTTGCGCCAGAGTTCGCGCCATATTACTGGGGATGGCAAAACCAATCCCCACACTGCCGCCGCCGGGGGCAAGGATTGCGGTGTTGATGCCGATTAATTCACCGTTAAGGTTTAATAGCGCACCACCGGAGTTACCGCGGTTAATGGAGGCATCAGTTTGAATAAAGTTTTCCAGGCCTTCGAGATTCAGCCCACTGCGACCTAATGCAGATATAATCCCGGAGGTGGCGGTTTGCCCGAGGCCAAACGGGTTACCGACTGCAACAGCAAAATCGCCAACGCGCAGTTTGTCAGAGTCAGCAATAGCGATTTGCGTTAATTTGCCTGGATTCTGGATTTGTAGCAGGGCGATATCGCTCTGGTCATCGCCGCCAATCAGCTTTGCATCGAACTCTCGCCCATCATTGAGCTGAATACTGATTTTCTGTGCCTGATTAATTACGTGATTATTGGTCAGCACATAACCTTTATTGGCATTGATGATGACGCCGGAGCCTAAACCTTCGAAAGGTTGTGCCGGTTGCTCCGGTAAATCATCACCGAAAAATTTTTTGAATTCTTCCGGGATTTTCTGATCCTGACTGGCTGTCCCCTCAACCCGAACGCTCACCACTGCGGGAAGCACTTTCTCCAGCATCGGGGCCAGGCTGGGCAGTGGAGGCTGGCCGGCAACCTGACCGGGAATCGACGCGACGGCCTGAAATGGCGCCGAGAGAGTTAACCCGACACTTAACGCTAACGCACTCAACAGCTGGGTTTGTTTTTTCATTATTCCTGCTCTCGTACCTGAATGATAAGAAAAGAGATTCAAAACAGTTTGATGTTATTGAATTTTCAGACGGCTAACAATGAGACGCCAAATTAAATGATAGTCGGGGAGGGAGATAAGAGGAGGGCGCAACGACTGCGCCCGAAAAATAAATTAGTCGCGCTTTGCACCAGTACGCAGCAGGCCGGATGCGCCTTCAGAATAGTCACGCGGCATTTGAACCGGCGCTTGATCGTTGCTGGCTTCGGACTCGGCCAGACGATTACGGAACGGGTTGGCTTCCGCAGACAGTTCTGGCAGCAGGCTGCTGGAGCTTTTCGCCATGTGTTGATACAACTGGCGATAGTCGTGCGCCATGGTATCCAGTAATTCCGCGCTGCGGGCAAAGTGGTTAACCAGCTCTTCGCGATACTCGTCCAGTTCAGCTTTATTCTTTTCCAGTTCGTACTGCAACGCCTGTTGCTGGCGTAGTTTACGATTACCAAAACGCATGGACACAGCACCAATAATGATGCCGACGACTAACCCAATTAGCGCATATTCCCAGGTCATGAACATCTCCCGTTGTCTTTTGTTTCCGTAGGGTGTTGGCTTCAGGCTCCATGCCTGCGGCTGATTATGCCACTATAACCGTTAATTCCACAGAAGTGGAATCCCGACAGCATATCGCGTAGTGTAGAACGGCCTTTTTTTCGTCAACCGTGAACAACGGCACACCGATTATTCAAGGAATAACAATAAGATCATGCAAAGCCCTACCCCAACATCGCAATACCTGAAGGCCCTCAGTGAGGGCAACCATCAACCCGATGACGTACAAAAAGAGGCCGTCAGCCGGCTGGAGATTATCTACCAGGAATTAATCAGCAGCACGCCGCCAGTTGCGAGGACGGGTGGATTAATGGCGCGAGTCGGTAAATTGTGGGGTAAACGCGAAGAGGTAAGCAGTACACCGGTGCGTGGCTTATATATGTGGGGCGGGGTGGGACGCGGGAAAACCTGGCTGATGGACCTTTTCTATCAAAGCCTGCCGGGTGAGCGGAAACAACGCCTGCATTTTCACCGTTTTATGTTACGCGTGCATGAAGAACTGACCGCATTACAGGGGCAGACCGACCCGCTGGAAATTATTGCCGATCGCTTTAAAGCAGAAACTGACGTGCTCTGTTTTGATGAGTTTTTCGTTTCTGATATTACCGACGCCATGCTACTGGGCGGCCTGATGAAAGCCCTGTTCGCTCGCGGAATAACGTTGGTCGCAACGTCAAATATTCCGCCGGATGAGCTTTATCGCAATGGCCTGCAACGTGCGCGTTTTTTGCCTGCAATCGATGCTATTAAACAGCATTGTGATGTCATGAACGTGGACGCCGGTGTTGATTATCGACTGCGTACACTCACTCAGGCGCATCTGTGGCTTTCTCCGCTCAATGATGAAACGCGCGAACAGATGGATAAACTGTGGCTGGCGCTGGCGGGGGCAAAGCGAGAAAAATCCCCATTGCTGGAAATCAATCATCGACCGCTGGCGACAATGGGCGTTGAGAATCAGACGCTGGCTGTGTCATTTGCTACGCTATGCGTCGACGCCCGTAGCCAACATGACTATATTGCGCTTTCACGCCTGTTTCATACCGTGATGTTGTTTGATGTACCGGTCATGACGTCGCTTATGGAAAGTGAAGCCCGGCGTTTTATTGCGTTGGTGGATGAGTTTTACGAACGCCACGTCAAGCTGGTGGTGAGCGCGGCAGTGCCTTTATATGAGATTTACAGAGGCGAGCGGTTAAAATTTGAGTTCCAGCGTTGCCTGTCGCGTTTACAAGAAATGCAAAGCGAAGAGTATTTGAAGCGCGAGCATTTGGCGGGGTAAAACCTGCCACAAATCACAAAAAGGGGTCGATCTTTGACCCTGACTTCTCTATAATCCTGCGACCCCACGTTACAAGAAAGTTTTTTTCCCAGAACTTTTTGTGTGCTGGCATAGGCTATTCGAAGGGGTAGGTTTGCCGGACTTTGTCGTGTGAACCTCAACAATTGAAGACGTTTGGGTGTTCACCAACGTGTAACTATTTATTGGGTAAGCTTTTAATGAAAACTTTTACAGCTAAACCAGAAACCGTAAAACGCGACTGGTATGTTGTTGACGCGACCGGTAAAACTCTGGGCCGTCTGGCTACTGAACTGGCTCGTCGCCTGCGCGGTAAGCACAAAGCGGAATACACTCCGCACGTAGATACCGGTGATTACATCATCGTTCTGAACGCTGACAAAGTTGCTGTAACTGGCAACAAGCGTACTGATAAAGTGTACTATCACCACACCGGCCACATCGGTGGTATCAAACAAGCGACCTTTGAAGAGATGATTGCCCGCCGTCCTGAGCGTGTGATTGAAATCGCGGTTAAAGGCATGCTGCCAAAAGGCCCACTGGGTCGTGCTATGTTCCGTAAACTGAAAGTTTACGCGGGTAACGAGCATAACCACGCGGCACAGCAACCGCAAGTTCTTGACATCTAATCGGGATTATAGGCAATGGCTGAAAATCAATACTACGGCACTGGTCGCCGCAAAAGTTCCGCAGCTCGCGTTTTCATCAAACCGGGCAACGGTAAAATCGTCATCAACCAACGTTCTCTGGAACAGTACTTCGGTCGTGAAACTGCCCGCATGGTAGTTCGTCAGCCGCTGGAACTGGTCGACATGGTTGAGAAACTGGACCTGTACATCACCGTTAAAGGTGGTGGTATCTCTGGTCAGGCTGGTGCGATCCGTCACGGTATCACCCGCGCTCTGATGGAATACGACGAGTCCCTGCGTTCTGAACTGCGTAAAGCTGGCTTCGTTACTCGTGACGCTCGTCAGGTTGAACGTAAGAAAGTCGGTCTGCGTAAAGCACGCCGTCGTCCGCAGTTCTCCAAACGTTAATTGCTTTCTGCTCTGACAGAATACAATTTGCGAAAAAACCCGCTTCGGCGGGTTTTTTTATGGCTAAAACCTGAATCCACATCAAAACAGCAAACGTGTTTTTTGCTGCCGTCTGACAGGCAGGTAAAACAAAAACAACATCGTTGATAAGGGATTAAGTCAACTATTTCAGACTAAAGCGCATCTCTTTTTCCCCATTTCCGACATCGACTCACCACAAAGGTCGTAAAATCTGGTAAACTATCATCCAATTTTCTGCCCAAATGTCGGGTATTGCTCATTTTTTGTTTGATTTTCGAACAATGAGAGTAGTTCTACATTGGGTAACTCAACTTCTGACTGGCCACCCGGTGGCTGGTAGCAGTAAAAATTCTGACTATACCTGGAGGTTTTCATGGCTGTCGCTGCCAACAAACGTTCGGTAATGACGCTGTTTTCCGGTCCTACTGACATCTATAGCCATCAGGTCCGCATCGTGCTGGCTGAAAAGGGTGTAAGTTTCGAGATCGAACACGTGGAAAAGGACAATCCGCCTCAGGATCTGATTGACCTCAACCCGAATCAGAGCGTTCCGACCCTGGTGGATCGTGAGCTGACCCTGTGGGAATCTCGCATCATTATGGAATATCTGGATGAGCGTTTCCCGCATCCGCCGTTGATGCCTGTTTACCCGGTAGCTCGTGGTGAAAGCCGTCTGTATATGCACCGCATCGAAAAAGACTGGTACACGTTGATGAACACCATCATCAACGGGTCAGCCTCTGAAGCGGATGCCGCACGTAAGCAACTGCGCGAAGAACTGTTGGCCATTGCGCCAGTCTTCGGTCAGAAGCCGTACTTCCTGAGCGATGAGTTCAGCCTGGTCGATTGCTACCTTGCCCCGCTGCTGTGGCGTTTACCGCAACTGGGCATCGAGTTCAGCGGCCCGGGGGCGAAAGAGCTGAAAGGCTATATGACCCGTGTCTTTGAGCGCGACTCTTTCCTTGCTTCCTTGACTGAAGCAGAACGTGAAATGCGTCTGGGCCGGAGTTAATTTGCATGGATTTGTCACAGCTAACACCACGTCGTCCCTATCTGCTGCGTGCATTCTATGAGTGGTTGCTGGATAACCAGCTCACGCCGCATCTGGTGGTGGATGTGACGCTCCCTGGCGTGCAGGTTCCTATGGAATATGCGCGCGATGGGCAAATCGTACTCAACATTGCGCCGCGTGCGGTAGGGAATCTGGAACTGGCGAATGACGAAGTGCGTTTTAACGCGCGCTTTGGCGGTATTCCTCGTCAGGTTGCTGTGCCGCTGGCTGCCGTGTTGGCAATTTATGCCCGGGAAAATGGCGCAGGCACGATGTTTGAGCCTGAAGCCGCCTACGAAGAAGATGCCAGCATCATGAATGATGAAGGGGCATCAGCAGACAATGAAACCGTTATGTCGGTCATTGATGGTGACAAGCCAGATCACGATGATGACCATCATCCTGATGATGAACCGCCACCGCCGCCACGAGGTGGTCGTCCGGCATTACGCGTCGTGAAGTAAAATAAAAACAGGCCCATGCGGCCTGTTTTGCTATCTGTCATCTTTTCGCCTGATTTTGATACTGTGTTACGATAACTTCGTTATTATTCGCTAACGCATTTTCCAGAATGAGCCCTATGAACGCATTTGATCCGCAAGCAGAAGATTCTCCGGCTACTATCGGTCGCAACTTACGTCGTCGTCCGCTGGCGCGTAAAAAACTCTCCGAAATGGTGGAAGAAGAGCTGGAGCAAATGATCCGTCGTCGTGAGTTTGGCGAAGGGGAGCAACTGCCGTCTGAACGCGAACTCATGGCGTTCTTTAATGTCGGGCGTCCTTCGGTACGTGAAGCGCTGGCGGCGTTAAAGCGCAAAGGCCTGGTACAAATCAATAACGGTGAGCGCGCTCGCGTCTCACGTCCTTCTGCGGATACCATCATTGGTGAGCTGTCCGGTATGGCGAAAGATTTCCTTTCTCATCCTGGCGGGATCGCCCATTTCGAACAGTTACGTTTGTTCTTTGAATCCAGCCTGGTGCGTTATGCGGCGGAACATGCCACCGATGAGCAAATTGATCGGTTGGCAAAGGCGCTGGAAATCAACAGTCAGTCGCTGGATAATAACACCGCGTTTATTCGTTCAGACGTTGATTTTCATCGTGTGCTGGCGGAAATCCCGGGTAATCCGATCTTTATGGCAATTCACGTTGCCCTGCTCGACTGGTTGATTGCCGCGCGTCCGACGGTGACCGATCAGGCACTGCACGAGCATAACAACGTTAGCTATCAACAGCATATTGCGATCGTTGACGCGATCCGCCGTCACGATCCCGATGAAGCCGATCGCGCGTTGCAATCGCATCTCAACAGCGTTTCTGCCACCTGGCACGCCTTCGGCCAGGCGACCAACAAAAAGAAATAATGCCACTTTAGTGAAGCAGATCGCATTATAAGCTTTCTGTATGGAGTGTTGCTAATTTAATCTGGTACAACAGGTATAAAGGTATATCGTTTTATCAGACAAGCATCACTTCAGAGGTATTTATGGCAACGAATTTACGTGGCGTAATGGCCGCACTCCTGACTCCTTTTGACCAACAACAGGCACTGGATAAAGCGAGTCTGCGTCGCCTGGTTCAGTTCAATATTCAGCAGGGCATCGACGGTTTATATGTGGGTGGTTCGACCGGCGAAGCCTTTGTACAAAGTCTTTCCGAGCGTGAACAGGTACTGGAAATCGTCGCCGAAGAGGCGAAAGGCAAGATTAAACTCATTGCCCACGTAGGTTGCGTCAGCACCGCCGAAAGCCAACAGCTTGCGGCATCTGCCAAACGTTATGGTTTCGATGCCGTCTCCGCCGTCACGCCGTTCTACTATCCTTTCAGCTTCGAAGAACACTGCGATCACTATCGGGCAATTATTGATTCGGCGGATGGTTTGCCGATGGTGGTGTACAACATTCCTGCTCTGAGCGGGGTAAAACTGACTCTGGATCAGATCAACACACTGGTTACGCTGCCAGGTGTCGGTGCCCTGAAACAGACTTCTGGCGATCTCTATCAAATGGAACAGATCCGTCGCGAACATCCAGATCTGGTGCTCTATAACGGTTACGACGAAATCTTCGCCTCTGGTCTGCTGGCGGGCGCTGATGGTGGTATCGGCAGTACCTACAACATCATGGGCTGGCGTTATCAGGGTATCGTGAAGGCGCTGAAAGAAGGCGATATCCAGACCGCGCAGAAGCTGCAAACCGAATGTAATAAAGTCATTGATTTATTGATTAAAACTGGCGTATTCCGCGGCTTGAAAACCGTTCTGCATTATATGGATGTGGTGTCTGTGCCGTTGTGCCGCAAACCGTTTGGTCCGGTAGATGAAAAATATCTACCAGAACTGAAAGCGCTGGCTCAGCAGTTGATGCAAGAGCGCGGGTGAGTTCTTTTCCCTCACCCGCCCCCTACCGGGTGAGGGGAAAGAAACGCATCTGTACCCTACAACGTTCATACCAAAGCGTGTGGGCATTGCCCACAGCGGGAGACTCACAATGAGTACAACGACCCAAAATATCCCGTGGTATCGCCATCTCAACCGTGCACAATGGCGCGCATTTTCTGCCGCCTGGTTGGGATATCTGCTTGATGGTTTTGATTTTGTTTTAATCGCTCTTGTACTGACTGAAGTACAAAGCGAATTTGGACTGACGACGGTGCAGGCGGCAAGCCTGATCTCTGCTGCTTTCATCTCTCGCTGGTTCGGCGGTCTGATGCTCGGCGCCATGGGCGACCGCTACGGACGTCGACTGGCAATGGTCACCAGTATTGTTCTCTTCTCTGCTGGTACTCTGGCTTGTGGCTTCGCGCCTGGCTACATCACCATGTTTATCGCACGTCTGGTCATCGGCATGGGAATGGCTGGCGAATACGGTTCCAGCGCCACCTATGTTATTGAAAGTTGGCCAAAACACCTGCGTAACAAAGCCAGTGGTTTTCTGATCTCCGGCTTCTCTGTGGGGGCCGTCGTTGCTGCTCAAGTCTACAGCCTGGTCGTTCCGGTCTGGGGCTGGCGCGCACTGTTCTTTATCGGCATCTTACCGATCATCTTCGCCCTCTGGCTGCGGAAAAACATCCCGGAAGCGGAAGACTGGAAAGAAAAACACGCAGGCAAAGCACCAGTACGTACCATGGTGGACATTCTCTACCGTGGTGAACACCGTATCGCCAATATTGTAATGACGCTGGCGGCGGCGACTGCGCTGTGGTTCTGCTTCGCCGGTAACCTGCAAAATGCCGCAATCGTGGCGGTTCTCGGGTTGTTATGTGCCGCTATCTTTATCAGTTTTATGGTTCAGAGTACGGGTAAACGCTGGCCGACAGGCGTAATGCTGATGGTCGTTGTACTGTTTGCGTTTCTTTACTCATGGCCGATTCAGGCGCTGCTGCCAACGTATCTGAAAACCGATTTGGCTTATGACCCGCATACCGTCGCCAATGTGCTGTTTTTTAGCGGCTTTGGTGCGGCGGTGGGTTGCTGTGTCGGCGGTTTCCTCGGTGACTGGTTGGGAACGCGCAAAGCCTATGTTTGCAGTCTGCTGGCTTCGCAACTGCTGATTATTCCGGTATTTGCGATTGGCGGTGCAAACGTCTGGGTGCTTGGTTTGCTACTGTTCTTCCAGCAAATGCTTGGACAAGGGATCGCCGGGATCTTGCCGAAACTGATCGGCGGCTATTTCGATACTGACCAACGTGCGGCGGGGCTGGGCTTTACCTACAACGTTGGCGCATTGGGCGGCGCACTGGCCCCAATCATCGGCGCATTGATCGCTCAACGTCTGGATTTGGGTACTGCGCTGGCATCGCTCTCGTTCAGTCTGACATTTGTGGTGATCCTGTTGATTGGCCTGGATATGCCATCCCGTGTTCAGCGTTGGTTGCGCCCGGAAGCATTGCGAACTCATGATGCTATCGACGGCAAACCCTTTAGCGGTGCCGTGCCGTTTGGCAGCGCCAAAAACGATTTAGTCAAAACCAAAAGTTAATCCTGTCGCCCGGTCCTGGACCGGGTCTTTTGCTAAGGGAAGATATATGTCGTTACTTGCACAACTGGATCAAAAAATCGCGGCTAACGGTGGCCTGATTGTCTCCTGCCAGCCGGTGCCGGACAGCCCGCTCGACAAACCTGAAATCGTCGCCGCCATGGCATTAGCGGCAGAGCAGGCGGGGGCGGTTGCCATTCGCATCGAAGGTGTGGCAAATCTGAAGGCCACACGTGCGGTAGTGAGTGTGCCGATTATCGGGATTGTGAAACGCGATCTGGAGGATTCTCCGGTACGCATCACCGCTTATATTGAAGATGTCGATGCGTTGGCGCAGGCGGGCGCGGATATTATCGCCATTGACGGTACCGAACGCCCGCGTCCGGTGCCTGTTGAAACGCTGCTGGCGCGTATTCATCATCACGGTTTGTTGGCAATGACGGACTGTTCAACGCGAGAAGATGGTCTGGCATGTCAAACACTGGGCGCAGAAATTATCGGCACCACGCTTTCTGGCTATACCACAGCAGAAACGCCGGAAGAGCCGGATCTGGCGCTGGTGAAAACGTTGAGCGACGCCGGATGTCGGGTGATTGCTGAAGGGCGTTACAACACGCCAGCTCAGGCAGCAGACGCAATGCGCCACGGCGCATGGGCGGTGACGGTTGGTTCTGCAATCACGCGCCTTGAGCACATTTGTCAGTGGTATAACACAGCGATGAAAAAGGCGGTGCTATGACCACACTGGCGATTGATATCGGCGGTACTAAACTTGCCGCCGCGCTGATTGGCGCTGACGGGCAGATCCGCGATCGCCAAGAGCTACCGACACCTGCAAGTCAGACTCCTGAAGCACTGCGTGAATCCTTAGCTGAGTTAGTTGCTCCGCTACAGACTCAGGCACAGCAGGTCGCTATCGCTTCAACCGGGATTATCCGCGACGGCAGCCTGCTGGCGCTGAATCCATGTAATCTCGGTGGATTGCTTCACTTTCCGTTAGTTAAAACGCTGGAACAACTTACCAATTTGCCGACCATTGCGATAAACGACGCGCAGGCTGCGGCATGGGCAGAGTATCAGGCGCTGGAAGGCGATATAAACGATATGGTGTTTATCACTGTTTCTACTGGTGTTGGCGGCGGTGTGGTCAGCGGCGGCAAACTGCTGACCGGCCCTGGTGGTCTGGCGGGTCATATCGGGCATACGCTGGCCGATCCACACGGCCCAGTCTGTGGCTGTGGGCGCACTGGTTGCGTGGAAGCGATTGCTTCTGGTCGCGGCATTGCGGCGGCGGCGCAAGGTGAACTCATGGGCGCGGATGCGAAAACTATTTTCACGCGCGCCGGGCAGGGCGACGAACAAGCGCTGCAACTGATTCACCGCTCTGCACGCGTGTTGGCAAGATTGATTGCCGATATCAAAGCCACAACGGATTGCCAGTGTGTGGTGGTTGGCGGCAGCGTTGGTTTGGCGGAAGGATACCTGGCGCTGGTGGAAACGTATCTCGCTCAGGAGCCAGCAGCATTTTGCGTTGATTTACTGGCGGCGCACTATCGCCATGATGCAGGTTTACTTGGGGCTGCGTTGTTGGCCCAGGGGGAAAAATTATGATGATGGGTGAAGTACAGTCATTACCGACTGCTGGATTGCATCCGGCGCTACTGGACGCGTTAACGCTGGCATTAGCCGCCAGTCCGCAAGAAAAAACACCGGGCCGCTACGAATTACAGGGCGACAATATCTTTATGAATGTTATGACGTTTAATACTCAATCGCCCGTTGAGAAAAAAGCCGAATTGCACCAGCAGTACATTGATATTCAGTTGTTGTTAAACGGTGAGGAACGGATTCTGTTTGGCATGGCAGGTACTGCGCGCCACTGTGAAGAGTTCCATCATGAGGATGATTACCAGCTTTGCAGCACCATTGAGAACGAGCAAACCATCATCCTGAAACCGGGAATGTTTGCCGTATTTATGCCGGGAGAGCCGCATAAACCGGGATGTGTTGTTGGCGAGCCGGGTGAGATTAAAAAGGTGGTGGTGAAGGTTAAGGCTGAGTTAATGGCTTAAAACTTAGTTCATTTTAAAGATTCTGCAGACAGTGTCTGCCAATTTCCCTGTTGTTTGAATTCACCAGACACTGTCTGGTGAATTTCAATATGTTGAAAATAAAGATAAAAAACTCTCATCTGACGTAGATTTTGTTTAGAAAATCCGCGTTTATACCGTCGACTTAAATCCTGCGATAACCGATCAATCAGTTGTGCACCATAAGCCGCTTTTGCCTCGCCGCCTTGTTCAAATTTGACAATCCGTCGGCCAATTTCCCAGTACGTCGCGGTCATTAACGCGTTAACACTACGTACCGTTTCCGTCCGGGCGCTATCGACCAGATGAATAATGTCGTCGTGGATTTGCTGGTAGCCTGCTGTGGTTCCTTCTGAGAGCGATTCCATTATCTGTCCCTTTATATGGCGCTGTATTGAATAATGGAATCAGCTATACGCCGGGCATCTGCCGGTAACAATCCAGATGTGCGTATTACATTGGTTTTCTTCAGATTATGCGAGGCGCTTTCCAGAACGAAAGGAGAATTTCAGCGCCGACTCTTTTCTGAGGAGGCGGCGCTGGAGCAGGGATTAAACTTCCAGCCAGTTCATAATGCCATCTGCCGCTTTACGACCTTCGGCAATAGCGGTCACCACCAGATCGGAACCACGGACGATATCGCCGCCAGCAAAGATTTTCGGGTTACTGGTCTGGAAGGCGTTATCGCTGCCTGCTGGAGCGATAATACGCCCTTGCGAATCCAGCTCAACGCTGTGTTTTGCCAGCCATTCCATGCTGTGTGGACGAAAACCAAACGCCATGATCACCGCATCTGCCGGAATGATATGTTCTGACCCTGCAACAATCTCCGCGCGGCGACGGCCTTTGGCATCGGGTTCGCCCATTTCGGTGCGCACCATTTTCACGCCGCTGACTTTACCGTTGCCATTCACTTCGATACCCAGCGGCTGGAGGTTGAATTTGAACTCAACACCTTCTTCCCACGCGTTTTTTACTTCGCGGCGGGAACCCGGCATGTTCTCTTCATCACGACGATAGGCACAGGTAACGTGCTTCGCACCCTGGCGTACAGACGTGCGCACGCAGTCCATCGCGGTATCGCCGCCGCCAAGAACCACTACGCGTTTGCCTTCCATGCTGACGAACGGTTCTTCGCGGGTTTCACCAAAGCCCATTAACTGTTTGGTGTTGGCGATGAGGAATGGCAGCGCCGCGTACACGCCATCGGCGTCTTCGTTTTCCAGCCCGCCGCGCATTGACTGATAAGTTCCGACGCCAAGGAATACGGCATCGTAATCACTCAGCAGATCGTCCAGTTGTACGTCGCGGCCCACTTCGGTATTGAGTTTGAATTCAATACCCATGCCAGTGAAGATTTCACGGCGGCGCGTCATTACCTCTTTTTCAAGCTTGAAGGCCGGAATACCGAAGGTCAGCAATCCGCCAATTTCCGGGTGACGGTCGAAGACGACCGCTTTCACGCCGTTGCGCGTCAGGACATCCGCGCACGCCAGACCTGCCGGACCAGCGCCGATAATCGCCACTTTTTTACCGGTCTGTTTCACGCCGGACATATCGGGACGCCAGCCCATTTCGAACGCTTTATCATTGATATAGCGCTCAATGTTGCCGATGGTTACTGCGCCAAACTCATCGTTCAGGGTGCAGGAACCTTCGCACAGACGATCCTGCGGGCAGACACGTCCGCATACTTCTGGCAGAGTGTTGGTCTGGTGCGACAGTTCTGCCGCTTCAAAAATACGTCCCTCGTTGGCGAGTTTCAGCCAGTTCGGGATGTAGTTGTGTACCGGGCATTTCCACTCGCAGTATGGGTTACCGCACGACAGGCAGCGGTCAGCCTGCGCTTTGGCCTGGCCTTCGGAAAACGGCTCGTAAATTTCCACAAACTCAATTTTGCGGATCTTCAGCGGTTTCTTTGGCGGATCAACGCGCTGCAGGTCGATAAATTGATAAACATTCTGACTCATTGTTGCTACCCCTTACTGCGCCTGCACGCGCAACTCTGCTGCGCTACGACTACGGTGACCCAGCAGTGCTTTTACATCACTGGACTTCGGTTTAACCAGCGCGAATTTAGTGGCAAAGGTCGACCAGTTCGCCAGAATTTCTTCACCACGCTGGGAACCGGTATGCTGCACATGCTCGGTGATAAGACCACGCAGATGCTCTTCATGGATCGCCAAATCGTCAACGCTTAAGACTTCCACCAGTTCCGGGTTAACGCGTTTGCGGAAATCGCCGCTTTCATCGAGAACGTAGGCGAAGCCGCCGGTCATGCCCGCGCCGAAGTTCACGCCGGTTTTACCCAGAATACAGACAATACCGCCTGTCATATATTCACAGCCATTGTCGCCAATGCCTTCCACCACGGTGATAGCACCGGAGTTACGCACGCCGAAACGTTCACCCGCGCGGCCCGCGGCATACAGACGACCACCAGTGGCGCCATACAGGCAGGTGTTGCCGATAATGCTTGCTTCATGGCTGCGGAAGGCTGAGCCAACCGGAGGACGAATGGCGATTAAGCCGCCCGCCATGCCTTTACCGACATAGTCGTTAGCATCGCCCGTCAGATACAGCTCCACGCCGCCGGCGTTCCACACGCCGAAGCTCTGGCCCGCGGTGCCGTTGAAGTACGCTTTGATCGGATCGGCCGCCAGCCCCTGATCGCCGTGCGTCTGGGCGATATAGCCTGAAAGCGACGCGCCGACAGAACGATCAGTGTTGCGAATATCGAACCAGAAGGTTTTGCTCTGGCGCTCATCGACAAAGGGTTTCGCCTGTTGTAGCAACTGCGCGTTTAGCAGGCCATTATCAAACGGCGGGTTGTTTTCGGTGCAGTAGAGCGCTTTGCCTGGATGTGGCTCGGCAGTCTCCAGCAGCTTCGACAGTGTCAGTTTCTGTTGTTTGGCAGTGAAACCGTCCAGCTCTTTCAGCAGGTCGGTGCGACCAATCAGATCTACCAGACGCGTTACGCCCAACTGTGCCATCAGCCCGCGGGTTTCACGGGCGATAAATTCAAAGTAGTTGGTCACTTTGAACGGCAGGCCGTGATAGTGGTTCTTACGTAGTTTGTCATCCTGAGTTGCTACGCCAGTCGCGCAGTTGTTCAGGTGGCAAATACGCAGATATTTACAGCCGAGCGCCACCATCGGGCCAGTGCCGAAGCCGAAGCTTTCTGCGCCGAGAATGGCTGCTTTGATGATATCAACGCCAGTTTTCAGACCGCCATCAACCTGTAAACGGATCTTGTGACGCAGACCATTAGCGACCAGCGCTTGCTGTGTTTCAACAAGCCCCAGCTCCCACGGGCAACCTGCGTATTTCACCGATGAAAGCGGACTTGCGCCAGTGCCGCCGTCATAGCCTGCGATGGTAATTAAGTCCGCGTAGGCTTTCGCCACACCGGTAGCGATAGTGCCGACGCCCGGTTCGGACACTAACTTCACGGAGATCATCGCTTTCGGGTTGACCTGTTTGAGGTCGAAAATGAGCTGCGCTAAGTCCTCGATAGAATAAATATCGTGATGCGGCGGCGGTGAAATTAGCGTGACGCCGGGTACGGAATAGCGCAGTTTGGCAATGTAAGGAGTGACTTTATCACCCGGCAACTGACCGCCTTCGCCCGGCTTCGCGCCCTGGGCGACTTTAATTTGAATGACGTCGGCATTGACCAGATATGCCGGAGTAACGCCGAAGCGACCGGACGCCACCTGTTTAATGCGCGAGACTTTGTTGGTGCCATAGCGCGCCGGGTCTTCACCACCTTCGCCGGAGTTAGAGTTGCCGCCGAGGCTGTTCATCGCTTCTGCCAGCGCCTCGTGGGCCTCCGGGCTTAACGCGCCGATAGACATCGCGGCGGTATCGAAGCGTTTAAACAGTTCGCTTGCCGGTTCAACATCAGCAATGTTGACCGAGTTTTCACCCGGCGTAATTGCCAGCAGATCGCGCAGCGTGGTTGCCGGGCGTTCATTAACCAGCTTCGCATATTCCTGATAGTCGCTGTAATTGCCACTCTGTACCGCCTGTTGCAGCGTGCGTACGACGTCCGGGTTGTAGGCGTGGTATTCGCCACCGTGCACGTATTTCAGCAGGCCGCCCTGGCTGATAGGCTTACGCGCCAGCCAGGCTCGTTTCGACAGATTCAGCAGATCCTGCTGGAAGTCTTCAAAGTTCGCGCCGCCAATACGGCTGACCGCCCCCTGGAAGCACAGGCCCACGACATCATCGTGCAGACCGACCGCTTCGAACAGTTTCGAGCAGCGGTAAGAGGCGATGGTGGAGATGCCCATTTTGGACATGATTTTGTACAAGCCTTTGTTGATGCCGTTACGGTAGTTGAGCATCACGGTACGATAATCTTTGGCAATCGCGTGGGTGTCTACCAGGCGGCCCAGCGTTTCATAGGCAAGGTACGGATAAATAGCCGTCGCGCCGAAGCCCAGCAACACGGCGAAGTGATGTGGATCGCGGGCGCTGGCGGTTTCGACGATGATGTTAGCATCGCAACGCAGGCTTTGATCGACCAGACGGGTCTGGATCGCGCCAACCGCCATCGGGGCCGGAACCGGCAGGCGATCTTTAGCAATATTCCGATCGGAAAGCACCAGCAGCACGGTGCCGCTACGCACCATTTGTTCGGCTTTATCGCACAGCTCTTTAATCGTTGCGTCGAGCGTGGTTTTGCTGGCGTCAAAGGTGATATCCAGCGTATCCGCGCGATAGTGCTCCTCTTTCATCGTGGTGAGTTGTTTGAAATCGGAGTAGAGCAGAATTGGCGATTTAAAGCTTAAACGGTGCGCCTGGCCTTCTGCTTCGCAGAAGACGTTCATTTCGCGGCCGATGCTGGTGGCAAGCGACATAACATGCGCTTCACGCAGCGGGTCGATTGGCGGGTTAGTGACCTGGGCAAACTGCTGGCGGAAGTAGTCGTAAATAATGCGCGGCTGGCTGGAGAGCACGGCGAATGGGGTGTCATCGCCCATCGACCCAACGGCTTCCTGGCCGTTTTCGCCCAGCACGCGGATCACGGAATCCAGTTCTTCCGCGCTGTAGTTAAACTGTTTCTGGTAGCTGGCAAGCGTGTCGTCGTCCAGTTCGCGGCTACCGACTTCTTCATCGGGCAGATCTTCAAACGGTACCAGGCGGCGGACGTTTTTCTCCATCCACTCTTTATAAGGATGGCGGCTTTTCAGGTCGTCATCGGTTTCTGCCGAGTGCAGAATGCGCCCGCTGCGGGTGTCGATCACCATCAGTTCGCCTGGGCCCACGCGGCCTTTTTCCACCACTTCGTCGGGCTGGTAATCCCAGATACCGACTTCAGAGGCACAGGTGATGAGCTTATCTTTGGTGATGACATAGCGCGCCGGACGCAGACCGTTACGGTCGAGGTTACAGGCGGCAAAACGACCGTCAGACATCACGATGCCCGCCGGACCATCCCACGGCTCCATATGCATGGAGTTAAAGTCGAAGAACGCGCGCAGTTCCGGGTCCATATCCGGGTTGTTCTGCCAGGCGGGCGGCACTAACAGACGCATGGCGCGGATGATATCCATCCCGCCTGCCAGCAGCAGTTCCAGCATGTTATCCATCGAGCTGGAGTCAGAACCCGTTTCGTTGACGAACGGCGCGGCATCGTGCAGGTCAGGGATTAGCGGCGTCTGGAATTTATAGGTACGGGCGCGTGCCCACTGACGGTTGCCGGTGATGGTGTTGATTTCACCGTTATGTGCCAGGTAGCGGAATGGCTGCGCCAGTGGCCAGCGTGGCACGGTGTTGGTGGAGAAGCGCTGATGGAACAGGCAGATGGCCGATTCCAGACGCAGGTCCGCAAGATCCAGATAAAAGCGCGGCAAATCCGCCGGCATACACAGACCTTTATAGATATTCACCAGATTCGACAGGCTACAGACGTAGAAGTCTTTGTCGCTTTCGAGACGCTTTTCAATGCGGCGACGGGCGATAAACAGACGGCGCTCCATATCACGCGGACGCCAGCCCGCCGGAGCGTTAACGAAAATTTGCTCAATACGCGGCAGAGAGGAGAGGGCGATTTCACCCAGCACGCCTTCGTTAGTGGGGACATCACGCCAGCCCACAATCGATAAGGTTTCGCGTTGTAATTCTTCTTCCACGATGCGACGTGCGGCAGCGGCGAGTTCAGGATCTTTATTCAGGAAAATCATCCCGACGGCGTAGTTTTTAGCTAAACGCCAGCCGCGTTCCTGCGCAACGATGCGAAAAAAGCGATCCGGTTTTTGTAATAACAAGCCGCAACCGTCTCCGGTTTTACCATCGGCGAGAATCGCTCCACGGTGCTGCATGCGGGCCAGTGCGTGTATGGCGGTACGCACTACCTTGTGGCTAGGTTCGCCTTCTATGTGGGCGATCAGGCCGAAACCACAGTTATCCCTCTCAAGGGATTTATCGTACAACATATCGTGAACCTCCCCCAGGCTCTGCGGGAACCCCACTTCCGAACCGCTGCGCACGGGCACAGAAAGAGCATGGCGACGGGGGTTACGTTTCATACGTTTACCTCGCATTCGCCCCTTTTTTATCCTTTCGCATCGGTTAATACGGTGAAGAGGGGATCTCAATTACTGCATAAATATGATGAGCAGGTCGCTCATCCAGAAAGCTTCCAGCGGATTTCCAACTTATCGGGAAAGCAGACACAGGTCAAATGGCAAGCGCATTGATACGGAAATGTGCTTTAGCGCAAAAATCTTTGTTAATTTATTGAAAGTTAATAAAAAAATTATTTTGGCTTAATGATGGCTGAGTAAAGGAAACGTCGGGTTACTGACTGCTATCGAGTCGTGTTAACCCTTATCCTGCCTTGAACTGACGGTGAGGCTAGTGTTTTATCCTGCCTTTCGCGTGAAAAGCGTTTCATACTACTGTTTTTGTCTAAAATCTCTCGGACGATAAAAAAATCCGACGCAAGATAAGTAAAAATAATTCATGCCATGCTGCATGAAATGTCAGTAATTATGATTTGTTATGCAGTTGATAAAGGTGGGCCAGGGCGATTGATCCAGGTCATCGCCGAATTGGGCTAAAAATGGCAGGCTTTGGCCTCTTTTCAGGGCGCGGTCTATCAGATTATGCAGTTACAGAAATTAGTCAATATGTTTGGTGGGGATCTTACCCGTCGTTATGGGCAAAAGGTGCATAAGCTGACGCTGCACGGCGGTTTTAGCTGCCCGAATCGCGACGGCACCATTGGGCGCGGGGGCTGTACGTTCTGTAATGTTGCTTCGTTTGCTGATGAGGCCCAGCAACATCGTTCGATCGCCGAACAACTGGCGCATCAGGCTAATCTGGTCAATCGCGCGAAACGCTATCTTGCCTACTTTCAGGCTTATACCAGCACCTTTGCTGAAGTTCAGGTACTGCGCTCTATGTATCAACAGGCGGTGAGCCAGGCCAACATTGTCGGTTTGTGCGTCGGTACGCGCCCGGATTGTGTGCCAGATGCGGTGCTGGATCTGCTCTGTGAATATAAAGACCAGGGTTATGAAGTATGGCTGGAGCTGGGGTTGCAAACTGCACACGATAAAACGCTGCATCGCATTAATCGCGGTCATGATTTTGCTTGCTATCAGCGCACGACCCAACTGGCGAGGGAACGCGGGCTGAAAGTGTGCGCGCACTTAATTGTCGGGCTGCCGGGAGAAGGGCACGCCGAATGCCTGCAAACGCTGGAGCGAGTGGTTGAAACCGGTGTTGACGGTATAAAGCTGCATCCGCTGCATATTGTGAAAGGCAGCATTATGGCAAAAGCCTGGGAAGCGGGGCGTTTAAACGGCATTGAACTGGAGGATTACACAGTGACGGCGGGGGAAATGATTCGTCATACGCCACCGGAGGTTATCTACCACCGTATTTCCGCCAGCGCCCGTCGCCCAACTTTACTGGCGCCGCTGTGGTGTGAAAACCGTTGGACGGGCATGGTCGAGTTGGATCGCTATCTTAACGAATACGGCGTACAAGGATCGGCATTGGGACGCCCGTGGTTACCTCCAACAGTGTAGGTATTGAGGGGAATTCCGCATTTCTCACACAATTTACAACGTCACTGTCAGAATTGGGTATTATTGGGGCAGGTTGTTGTGAAGGAATTCCCTAATGAAGCAAATTCGTCTGCTGGCGCAGTACTATGTTGATCTGATGATGAAGTTGGGGCTGGTGCGCTTCTCAATGTTGCTGGCGCTGGCTCTCGTCGTTCTCGCCATTGTGGTACAAATGGCAGTGACCATGGTGCTGCATGGACAGGTCGAAAGCATTGATGTTATTCGCTCTATCTTCTTTGGTTTATTGATTACGCCGTGGGCGGTCTACTTTCTTTCGGTGGTTGTTGAACAGCTGGAAGAGTCCCGGCAACGCTTATCACGTCTGGTGCAAAAACTGGAAGAGATGCGCGAGCGCGATCTGAGCCTCAATGTGCAATTGAAAGACAATATTACCCAGCTTAATCAGGAAATTGCCGATCGCGAGAAAGCCGAAGCCGAGTTGCAGGAAACGTTCGGCCAACTGAAAATTGAAATTAAAGAACGCGAAGAGACGCAAATTCAGCTCGAACAACAATCCTCATTTTTACGTTCATTCCTTGACGCTTCTCCTGATCTGGTTTTTTACCGTAACGAAGATAAAGAGTTTTCCGGCTGTAACCGTGCGATGGAATTGCTGACCGGGAAAAGCGAAAAACAGTTGGTGCATCTAAAGCCTGCGGACGTTTATTCGCCAGAAGCCGCAGCGAAAGTCATGGAAACCGATGAGAAAGTGTTCCGTCATAATGTGTCCCTCACTTATGAACAGTGGCTGGATTACCCGGACGGACGTAAAGCCTGCTTTGAAATTCGTAAAGTGCCGTATTACGACCGCGTGGGTAAACGTCACGGTTTGATGGGCTTTGGTCGCGACATTACCGAGCGTAAGCGGTATCAGGATGCGCTTGAACGCGCCAGCCGTGACAAAACGACCTTTATCTCCACCATCAGCCATGAGTTACGTACACCGCTGAACGGTATCGTCGGTCTGAGTCGCATTCTGCTGGATACCGAACTGACCGCCGAACAGGAAAAATATCTCAAAACCATCCATGTTTCCGCCGTTACTTTGGGGAATATTTTCAACGATATTATCGACATGGATAAGATGGAGCGACGCAAGGTTCAGCTTGATAACCAGCCGGTTGACTTCACCAGTTTCCTAGCTGACCTGGAAAACCTCTCTGCGCTACAGGCGCAGCAAAAAGGCTTGCGCTTTGTTCTTGAGCCGACGCTACCGTTACCGCATCAGGTTATTACCGACGGTACGCGTTTACGCCAGATCTTGTGGAACTTAATTAGCAACGCCGTCAAATTTACCCAGCAAGGCCAGGTTACTGTGCGCGTGCGCTACGATGAAGGCGAGATGTTACATTTTGACGTGGAAGACTCTGGTATCGGTATTCCGCAGGATGAGCTGGATAAAATTTTCGCCATGTATTACCAGGTTAAAGATAGTCATGGCGGTAAACCTGCCACTGGAACCGGTATTGGTCTGGCGGTATCTCGTCGTCTGGCGAAAAATATGGGCGGCGATATTACGGTTACCAGCGAACAGGGCAAAGGTTCAACCTTTACGTTGACGATCCACGCACCGTCGGTAGCAGAAGAGGTTGATGATGCGTTTGACGAAGATGATATGCCTTTACCCGCGTTGAATGTGTTGCTGGTGGAAGACATTGAACTGAACGTCATTGTTGCTCGTTCGGTACTGGAAAAACTGGGTAACAGCGTCGATGTGGCCATGACCGGCAAGGCGGCGCTGGAGATGTTTAAGCCGGGTGAATACGACCTGGTGCTGTTGGATATTCAACTGCCGGACATGACCGGACTGGATATATCTCGTGAACTAACGAAGCGGTATTCGCGCGAAGATTTACCACCGCTGGTGGCCTTAACCGCCAACGTGCTGAAAGATAAACAAGAGTACCTCAACGCCGGAATGGATGATGTGCTGAGTAAGCCGCTTTCCGTGCCAGCACTAACCGCGATGATCAAGAAATTCTGGGATACCCAGGATGATGAGGAGAACACGGTGACAACTGAAGAGAGCAGTAAATCAGAAGCATTGCTCGATATTCCCATGTTGGAACAGTATCTCGAACTCGTGGGGCCGAAGCTGATCACTGACGGGCTGGCGGTGTTTGAGAAGATGATGCCAGGCTATGTGAGCATACTGGAGTCGAATCTGACGGCGCAGGATAAAAAAGGCATCGTTGAGGAAGGGCATAAAATTAAAGGCGCTGCCGGTTCAGTGGGGTTACGCCATCTGCAACAGCTTGGTCAGCAAATTCAGTCTCCCGATCTTCCTGCATGGGAAGATAACGTCGGTGAATGGATTGAAGAGATGAAAGAAGAGTGGCGTCACGACGTAGAAGTGCTGAAAGCGTGGGTGGCAAAAGCCACTAAAAAATGACCCCGGCTATACCGGGGTGCGCGAATACTGCGCCAACACCAGGGAAATCGTAGCTGCGCCGTACATTATTATGATGCGTTACAAAGGCACAGCGCTGTTTTTCAGGCCGCACGCAGTTAAGATAGCAAATCTTAAATGATTTGTTACATGAATCATTTAAATGTGTGATGCGTAGCGTTTTTATTAAAAAGATTAATGTGTTTTAGTCAGTTGCGAAAGGATGATCACAATGAAGAAAATTGGCGTAGTTCTGAGCGGATGCGGTGTTTACGACGGTTCTGAAATACATGAAGCCGTGCTGACGCTTCTGGCGATAGCGCGTAGCGGCGCGCAGGCGGTCTGCTTTGCGCCGGATAAGCAGCAGGTTGATGTCATCAACCATTTAACTGGGGAGGCAATGGCTGAATCACGTAATGTGCTGATTGAAGCGGCGCGCATTGCTCGTGGTGAGATCCGTTCTTTGGCGCAGGCCGATGCTGCCGAACTGGATGCGCTGATTGTGCCCGGAGGCTTTGGCGCAGCAAAAAATTTAAGCAACTTTGCAAGCCAGGGCAGCGAGTGCCACGTTGACAACGCGTTAAAAGCACTGGCGCAAGCGATGCATCAGGCCGGTAAACCGCAGGGGTTTATGTGTATTGCTCCAGCAATGTTGCCGAAAATCTTTGATTTCCCCCTGCGCCTGACCATTGGTACAGATATTGATACCGCTGAAGTGCTGGAGGAGATGGGGGCAGAACATGTACCTTGCCCGGTCGATGATATCGTTGTTGATGAAGACAATAAGATTGTCACTACGCCAGCATATATGTTGGCACAGAATATCGCTGAAGCGGCAAGCGGTATCGATAAGCTGGTTTCCCGCGTACTGGTTCTGGCTGAATGAGCAAAAGCCGCTTAACGGCGTTCAACTTTGTTCGCCGTTTTCTTCTGCGGTTAGTCGTTGTCCTCGCTGTGTTCTGGAGCGGGGGCATTGTACTGTTTAGTGTGGTTCCGGTACCGTTCTCGGCGGTAATGGCGGAGCGGCAAGTGAATGCCTGGCTACACGGTAATTTTCGTTATGTGGCGCATTCTGAGTGGGCCAGTATGGAGCAAATTTCGCCGTGGATGGGGCTGGCGGTGATTGCCGCTGAAGATCAAAAATTTCCCGAGCACTGGGGGTTTGATGTCGCTTCCATTGAGAAAGCTCTGGCACACAATGAGCGCAATGAAAACCGCATTCGCGGTGCATCAACCCTTTCCCAGCAGACGGCTAAAAATCTTTTTTTGTGGGATGGGCGTAGCTGGATACGTAAAGGGCTGGAAGCTGTCCTGACGTTGGGGATAGAAACAGTCTGGAGCAAAAAGCGCATCCTGACGGTTTACCTCAATATTGCTGAATTTGGTGAAGGGGTGTTTGGTGTCGAAGCCGCGGCGCAGCGCTATTTTCATAAGCCAGCCAGCAAACTTACTCAGTCGGAAGCCGCGTTACTGGCAGCAGTGCTACCGAACCCGCTACGTTTTAAAGTTTCTGCGCCATCAGGTTACGTGCGTAACCGTCAGGCGTGGATTTTACGACAAATGCGCCAGTTAGGCGGCGAGTCATTTATGCGGCAACACCAACTGGATTAAGCTTCGCGTGAGGAGAGGGCGAGCCTTTTGCTCTCGCGAGGCAGCGCCTCTTTTTGTAGAGCAATAGCTAATGCCGGTTGTGCGACAAACCGTTTCCATAACCGCGCTTGTTTACGCTGGCAACACCACTTCGACCAGGTCGCCAGTGGAATTAGCGTACTTTCCCCAATATTGTCGCAGACGACAGGGACAATCTCTGATTCGCTGATACGATGGCAGAGGATGTTTTGTGGCTTCAGCGACATCGTCACGATGCGATTATCCTGTAAATAACGTTTCAGTTGTTTCAGTAACTGGCGCAATTGTGTGACATCATCTTCGTAACGGCATTGCTCAGCAAATTCACTCAACGTAATTGATGGCTTTCCGTCGAAATCGGTAATTACGTCGTAGACGTAACCCGTTCCACAATCCGTCTCAACTGTACCGTGGTAGCGTGGGAGCCCGCTCCAGTCTTTTAATCGGCGGCTAAGGTGCGCATAGTATTTTAACTCACGGCGAATCTCTTTATCCCCACCGTCGCCACGGTGGTAGACAATCTTAATGCAGCGTTGGGTATCATCCGGATGCGCATAACATTTACGATGTCTTCCGGTGCCCAGGGGAGTTTGTGCGGATAAGTGGATCATGCCATCTCCTGGAAATATATCCTGACATTCTCCAGTATGGGCGTTTTACTTAAACAGAATTTAAACAGCTTTTCTTAAGGTTTTCTTAATATTGGTTTGGGGATAAAAAGCGCACGAAATGTACAAATCTCGGAAGCCAGGGATGATCCCATCCCAGGTGCTATTTCGTCTGAAGGTGTGTATTTAGAGGGATTTAAGTGTCTGAATGATGAAGGTTAATCTTCGTCAAAACCGGAGTTAAAGAGGGCGATAACGGCGGCAAGTGCCTCAACTTCCTGTGGGCCAGTTGCTTCTACTTCAATCTGCCGTCCTTTGGCGGAGTCCAACATCAACAGAGCAATAACGCTATTGGCTTCAGCTTCGGTCCCTTCGTCGTTGCGTAGCAGCACTTCAGCGTCAAAACCTTGCATTAATTCAAACAATTTCATAGCAGGCCGGGCATGCATGCCCAGCTTATTAGTGATTTCGACAGTTTGTTTGACGGTCATGATTTGCGTTTTTCCAGCGTACGATGGCGTGACTGCACGTTTTTACCGCGTGAGCGGAAGTAGTCTGCCAGTTGTTCTGCAATATACACCGAACGGTGTTTCCCGCCGGTACAACCAATAGCGACCGTCAGGTAGCTACGGTTATTGGTTTCCAGCATAGGTAACCATAGCTCAAGATAACTACGCGTCTGGTAGATAAAATTGTGTACTTCTGTGTGGCGGTCAAGGAATGCGGCGACGGGCTTATCAAGACCGGTCATCGGACGCAGTTTGGGATCCCAGTGCGGGTTCGGCAGGAAACGTACGTCAAAGACGTAATCCGCATCGATAGGAATACCGTGCTTGAAGCCGAAGGACTCAAACACCATCGTCAGTTCACGCTCACGTTTACCCAGCAAACGGGTACGCAGCATTTCTGCCAGCTCGTGAACGGACATTTCTGATGTATCGACAATCAGATCGGCCCGTGAGCGCAGTGGTTCCAGCAGATCGCTTTCCTTGTCGATAGCACTTTCCAGCGACAGGTTTTTGCTGGAGAGCGGATGCAGGCGTCGCGTATCGCTGTAACGGCGAATTAAGGTGTTACGGTCGGCATCAAGAAAAAGCAGTTGCGGTGAGAAAGCATCAGGTAGATTGCTCATCGCCTGTTCGAATATTTCAGGCGACTCTGGCATATTGCGAACATCAATGCTGACAGCAGCAGAAATCTCGCGATCGGCCAGGGTGCGGGCCAGATCGGGTAACAGTACGACGGGAAGGTTATCCACGCAGTAAAAACCCATATCTTCCAGCGCACGCAGGGCGACAGATTTACCTGAACCTGAACGTCCGCTGACGATCATCAGTACCATGTACTGTTTCTCCTCACAACGTCTAAAAGAGACATTACCGAATAACTACGCTTCATTCGGAGTACCTTCGGTATCCGTAATGATTTGATACAGCTCTTCATCGCTCTGGGCGGCGCGTAAACGGCGGCAAATGGTTTTGTCCGCCAGGCGTTTCGCAACCAGTGAAAGAGTATGCAGGTGCGTTTTGGTTTGGTCAGCAGGCACCAGCAGGGCAAAAAGCAGATCGACGGGTTGGTTGTCGATAGCATCAAAAGCGATTGGCGTTTCCAGTTGAACGAAGACGCCAACGGCACGCAGGGTATCTTCTTCCAGTTTGCCGTGCGGGATCGCAATGCCATTACCGATACCGGTACTGCCCATTTTTTCCCGCGTCAGGATAGCTTCAAAAACTACCTGAGGCGGCAGGCTAAGCTGCTTTGCCGCCAGTTCGCTGATGATTTCCAGTGCACGTTTTTTGCTCTGGCAGTGGACGCGACTTCGCGTACATTCCCTGTTAAGAACACTGCTAAGCTGTAGAGTTGTATCATTATTTATCATAATTTCACCTAAGAACCCGTCCACTCAAACCGTGGAACAGGTTCGGAGCATTAACCGTACAAATGGCCTGTTGTGCTGCACAACAGGCCGTTATGCACTTGCTAATCGCCCGGACAATTAGTGTTGTTTCAATTTATCTTTATGCTTGGTCAACTGACGTGCCAGCTTATCAATTAAACCGTCAATGGCGGCGTACATATCCTGACCTTCCGCACTGGCATGAATTTCACCACCGTTAACATGCAGTGTCGCATCTGAGGTGTGGGTGACTTTCTCCACTTTCAGAACAACATAAACCTGGTTGATTCGGTCAAAATATTGCTCAAGTTTGGCAAATTTTGAGGTGACAAATTCGCGCAGGGCCTCGGTGATCTCGACGTTATTTCCGGTAATGTTGAGCTGCATAGCGTCTTCCTTATCAGTTGGGTCAAACGAGCTGTTTACGCTGGTTTGACGGCGGAATGGATAAAGACTCTCGGTACTTCGCAACAGTACGGCGCGCCACCATGATACCTTGTTCCGACAGCAAAGAGGTTAACTTGCTGTCGCTCAACGGTTTCGCTGGGTTTTCCGCCGCGATTAATTTCTTCACCAGTGCGCGAATCGCTGTGGAAGAGGCTTCGCCCCCGCCCTCAGTATTGACGTGACTGGAAAAGAAATACTTCAGTTCAAAAATGCCTCGTGGACTATGCAGATATTTTTGCGTGGTCACGCGAGATATCGTCGATTCATGCATCTCGACGGCCTGGGCGATATCGGCCAGCACCATCGGTTTCATATATTCTTCGCCTTGTTCAAAGAAGGCTTGCTGCTGTTCAACGATACAGTGACTGACGCGCAGCAGCGTATCGTTACGGCTTTCCAGACTCTTTATCAACCATTTGGCATCCTGCAGATTGCTGCGGATAAACTGACTATCGCCATCGTTGCGTGCGCTGTTGCACATTGAGGCGTAGTGCTGGTTGATTTGCAGACGCGGAATGCTGTCACTGTTGAGTTCAACCGTCCAGCGACCGTTATGCTTACGTACTAACACGTCTGGAATGACATATTCCGGTTCGCCGGTCTGGATCGACTGACCCGGACGCGGATCGAGCGACTGGATCAGATTGACGGCTTCTTTCAGCACATCTTCTTTCAGTCGTGTAACGCGCATTAACGTGCGGAAGTCGTGATTGGCTAACAGATCAAGGTGATCGCTTATAATGAGTCTGGCCTCTTCCAGCCACGGCGTGGTTTTGTCGAACTGGGAGAGTTGGATCAACAGGCAGTCGCGCAGATCTTTCGCTGCTACGCCAACCGGGTCAAAGCGCTGGATCCGTTTGAGGACAGCTTCAATTTCATCGATATCGATCTCGTCATCACCCATGCTTTCGAGAATATCTTCCAGCGGCACGGTGAGATAACCCGTCTCATCAACAGCATCGACGATAGAGGTGGCGATAGCGCGGTCAGTATCGGAAAACGGCGTCAGTTCGACCTGCCACATCAGGTAATCTTGCAAGGTTTGCGTCGTTTCACCCTGATAGATCGGCAACTCGTCGTCGATGTAGTCGCCGCTGGTGCCAGATGGTGTACCGGCGGTATAGATCGTGTCCCAACTGGCATCAAGCGGTAGCTCTTCCGGCATCTCTTTTTGTTCGAGCGCGTCAGCGGCGTCCAGCGTTTCGCTGTCTTGTGTTTCGCGGGTGTCGATTTCTTCATGAGTGTCGATTTGCTCAAGCAGCGGATTGCTCTCCAGCGCTTGCTGTAGCTCCTGCTGAAGCTCCAGCGTGGACAACTGCAACAGACGAATCGCCTGTTGTAGCTGAGGCGTCATCGCCAGTTGTTGACTAAGCCTGAGTTGCAAACCTTGCTTCATGTTCAGAATCGTATTCTCCTGCTAAAACGTCGCAAACTTCTACCCTATCAGAGTCTGAAGTCTTCCCCAAGGTATACACGCTTAACGTGTTCGTCTTGTAAGATTTCCGTAGGCGTGCCGTGGGCGATCAAATGCCCCTGACTGACGATGTAAGCGCGTTCACAAACCGCCAGTGTTTCACGCACATTGTGGTCAGTGATCAGCACACCCAGACCGCTATCGCGCAGATGTTCAATAATGCGTTTGATGTCGATAACCGAGATCGGATCAACCCCAGCAAATGGTTCATCGAGCAGGATAAATTTCGGATTCGCTGCCAGTGCGCGGGCAATTTCTACACGGCGACGTTCACCACCGGAGAGTGACTGTCCCATGCTGTCGCGCAAATGCTCAATGTGGAACTCTTCCATCAGCTCATTTGCGCGGTCTTCGCGCTGTTCAGCCGATAAGTCGTCACGAATTTGTAGCACTGCCATCAGGTTATCGTAGACGCTCAGGCGACGAAAAATTGAAGCTTCCTGCGGCAGATAACCGATACCGCGACGTGCGCGGGCGTGTAGTGGAAGCAGGCTGATATCGTCATCATCAATGATGATGTTGCCCGCGTCGCGCGGCACGATACCTACAACCATATAGAAAGTCGTTGTCTTACCGGCGCCGTTTGGCCCAAGCAGACCGACAATTTCCCCGGAATTGACGGTCAGACTGACGTCTTCTACCACGCGGCGGCCTTTATAGGCTTTTGCAAGGTTCTTTGCGGTTAATGTTGCCATAACGAATTAATTACCCTTCTTCTGCGCCGGGGTTTGGCCTTTGTTGTTTTTGTCCTGCAACTGCGACGGTACCAGAACGGTGGTGACGCGCTTGCCTTTGTCGCTGAAAGCCTGCATTTTCTGCTCTTTCACCAGATATGTGATCTTATCACCCGTGATGTTGCTGTCGATCTGCTTCAGAAAGGCATTGCCAGTAAGTACAACAAAATCTTTTGCCAGTTCGTAGTGCATCTGGGAGGCGTGACCTTCGACAGGTTTGCCGTTGTCCTGCATCTGATAGAAAGTTGCAGGTTTACCGTAGCCATCGATCACTTCTTTACCTTGTTCGCCACCGGGACGGGTGACGACCACTTTATCGGCATTAATTTTGATGGTGCCCTGGGTAACGATGACGTTACCGGTGAAGGTAACCACGTTGCCTTGCATATCAAGAGACTGCTGGTCCGATTCAATGTGGATCGGCTGGTCAGTGTCCCCGGTTACGGCAAATGCCGGAATACTGGCGGCCAGAAGTGAGCTGGCAAGCACAAGATTAAGGCTGAGTTTGTTTGTTTTGAATTTCATAGGATGTTCTAACCTTTTCAATCAGCTCGGCGTTCTTGCTGCGTAAGTTGCCGCGCATTTTCAGACCGCTGGAGTTAAATGTTGTTCCGTATAACGTGACGAGGTCTTCAGAGGTAACATCCTGCGTTACCAGATTGATCTGCGCGTTATCTGTCGTGATTCTACGAAGTTGAGAGTCCGGCACTAGCGCGTTGACTTCAACGTGTCCATACAAATAGAGCATCCGGTCATTAGTCAGCTTGGCTTTATCAGCTTTTACCGACCATGTCGGGATTTTATCCTTATCAAACGTGGTAAGTACCGGCTGCGTAAACCACGAAACAGCCTGATCGGAATAATATTCAACGTGTTGAGCAATCAATCGATAGCTTAGCGCTCCTTCTGGGTTATAGACGAGCGTGTCCGTATGCTCGCTTTTATAGGTGGGATCATTATTGTTGACGACCACCTGGGCGATATCGTCTTTCTCGGTCATGTTAATGCCGATCATCACCAAAACCGCCAGTGATAGCACAATGATAACCCAACGTCTGGCTTTACTCATATCGATTGCCCTTTGGCTTCATCCAGTTTGCCCTGCGCCAGGAGTAATAAGTCGCAAACTTCTCGTACCGCGCCGCGACCGCCAGCAATGTACGTCACATAGTCGGCGCGTGGAATCAACAGTGGATGCGCATCGGCAATGGCAACGCTTAAGCCCACTTTTTCCATCACCGGCCAGTCGATGAGATCATCTCCAACGTAAGCCACGTTTTCCGGTGCGATCGCCAGTTTTTTTAGCAGATCGTTAAAGGCGATAAGTTTGTTCGACTGCCCCTGGTATAAATGGGTGATCCCTAAAGTCGCACAACGATCTTCTACCAGTTTAGCCTTTCGCCCGGTAATGATAGCGACTTCAATATCAGAGGTGAGCGCACAACGAATGCCATAACCGTCACGAACATTGAACGCTTTCAACTCTTCGCCGTTGTTGCCCATATAAATCAGACCATCTGACAATACGCCATCGACGTCGAGGATCAGCAGACGAATATTTTCTGCTTTTGCCATAACATCAGCGCTGACAGGGCCGTAACAGGTCTCAATCGACGCACCTGCTTTACTCATTGTCGTTTATCCTTGAATCTTTACACTACGCCTGCACGCAGTAAATCATGCATATGTAACACACCGAGTAAACGGTCGCCATCGGCAACCATTACGGAGGTGATATGGCGGGACTGCATTAAGTTCAGCGCCTCGACGGCCAGAATGCCAGGACGTACGCGAATTCCGCCTGGCGTCATCACATCGGCAATACCTAATTGACGGACATCCACGCCCATATCGAAGACACGGCGTAAATCGCCGTCGGTAAAGATGCCTTCAATCATCATATTGTCATCGCAAATGACGGTCATACCAAGATTTTTGCGGGTGACTTCCAGTAATGCGTCTCGCAGACTGGCGGTTTTTTTGACATGCGGGATCTCATCGCCCGTATGCATAATATCGCTGACCCGTAACAGAAGTTTACGACCTAGTGCGCCGCCCGGATGCGAGAGCGCAAAATCCTCAGCGGTAAAGCCGCGTGCCTTTAGCAGAGCAACGGCGAGCGCATCGCCCATGACTAGCGTGGCGGTGGTGCTGCTGGTCGGCGCCAGCCCCAGTGGACAGGCTTCTTTCGCGACTTTAACACACAGGTGCACGTCTGCTGCGCGCGCCATGCTGCTATCCGGGCGGCCCGTGATGCAGATTAACGGTACGCGCAGACGCTTGAGAACCGGAATTAATGCGGATATTTCGCTGGATTCGCCTGAGTTGGAGATGGCTATCACTACGTCCTGCGGAGTGACCATGCCTAAATCACCATGCGCGGCCTCACCAGGATGCACAAAAAACGACGGCGTACCGGTGCTGGCAAACGTTGCGGCCATTTTGCGTCCAATGTGCCCCGATTTTCCCATCCCCATGACCACGACTTTCCCTTTACACCAGAACATCTTTTCACAGGCGAGTGTGAAATTCTGATTGATATATTGATCAAGCTCCGCCAGGCATTCACGTTCAATCGCCAGGACTTCTTTACCTGTTTGCTGAAAGTCAAAACCCGGTTGTAACTCTACGTGCGACATAATGCGTTTCCAGTTATTCAACGAGTATTGGCGATAACCAGTACAACATCGCCAGCCATACGATAAATCCGCTTATTAATAATCCCCCTACGCCGCGGCCTGGTTGAGGGGAGCGTCGCCAGCACAGCAACGCAAAAATAATGCTCACCAGCAGCATCACGCTATAGTCACGGCTGTACGCCAGCGGGTTAATTTCCCCTGGCGTTATCAGCGCAGGCAGGCCCAACACAATAACGATATTAAAAATGTTCGCACCGATGATATTACCGACGGCGATGTCGTTTTCACCTTTACGAACACCGGCTATTGCGGTTGCCAGTTCCGGCAGGCTGGTGCCGATAGCAACTACCGTCAGACCGATGGTCAGCTCGCTGATAGCAAAATAATTTGCCAGCACAGTCGCATTATCAATCACCATTCGCGTTGCTACTGGCATGATAATCAGCGCAATACCGAGCCATAAAAATGCGACGGGCAATCCCCCTTCGCGTGGCAACTCTGCCAACTGTTCTTTGGCCAGGCTGTCCGTCCCCTGACGCTCGGTCTGACGTGCAAGTTTAACAATGAACAGCAGCCATAGCACAGCCAGAAAAAGGAGAAAGATACCATCGTTACGGCTAAGTTGTCCGTCGTAGAGTACGGAACCAGCCACCACGCTGACCAATAACATTAAGGGTAATTCGCGGCGCAGAACATCGGAATGGACGGTAAAAGGGCGCACCAGCGCGGCCAGACCGAGAATCAGTAATATGTTGATAATGTTTGAGCCGAGCGCAGTGCCGACAGCTAAGTCTCGTTGTTCATGTAATGATGTTGCGAGTGAAACGATGATTTCTGGCAGTGAAGTCCCAATACTGACGATCGTCATACCGATGATTAGCGGTGGAATGCCAAACGTTCGGCAAAGAATTGAGGCGGCAAATACCAGACGGTCGGCACTGTAAACGACCAAAAGTAAACCAACAATTAACAGTGCCGTTGCTAAAAACATCTAACGTCCTTTCTTCAGGTATACTCGCCGGTCCGCTGAAGATTTTCAGAAAGCCGTGACGAATTCTTAATTTTGACTTTATGCGGCTAAAAAGTAAAACAAATGCCAGCTTTCGCTAACCATGGCAGGTAATATTCTGTAAATATGCTGGGTTCATGGTTAAATTGAGCGCCATGCTTAGAAAAACAACGCAAGACGAAGGGTGAATCAATGGATCAGTCTGTGGCGAATTTAGTCGATATGCGCGATGTCAGTTTTACGCGTGGCAATCGCTGCATCTTCGATAATATTTCCCTGACCGTGCCGCGAGGGAAAATTACGGCAATCATGGGGCCATCAGGTATCGGTAAAACGACGCTGCTCCGACTGATTGGCGGGCAGATCGCGCCAGATAACGGCGAGATCCTTTTTGATGGCGAAAATATTCCGGCAATGTCTCGTTCGCGGTTGTATACGGTGCGTAAGCGGATGAGCATGTTGTTCCAGTCCGGGGCGTTGTTCACTGATATGAACGTATTTGACAACGTCGCCTATCCACTGCGCGAACATACCCAACTACCCGCGCCATTGCTACATAGTACGGTGATGATGAAACTGGAAGCCGTGGGGTTGCGTGGGGCGGCTAAACTTATGCCATCGGAGCTTTCTGGCGGAATGGCGCGACGCGCGGCGCTGGCGCGCGCGATTGCCCTGGAGCCGGATCTCATCATGTTTGATGAGCCGTTTGTTGGACAAGATCCGATCACCATGGGCGTACTGGTGAAGTTGATTTCCGAGCTGAACAGTGCGCTGGGTGTGACCTGCGTGGTGGTTTCTCACGATGTGCCGGAAGTATTAAGTATTGCGGATCACGCCTGGATTCTGGCGGACAAAAAGATTGTCGCTCACGGTAGCGCCCAGGCGTTGCAAGCAAATCCTGATCCGCGCGTCCGTCAGTTTCTGGACGGGATTGCTGATGGGCCTGTTCCGTTCCGCTATCCTGCCGGCGATTATCACGCTGATCTTTTACCAGGGAGTTAAGCCACTCATGCTGTTAAATGCGCTGGCGTCGCTCGGACATAAAGGGATTAAAACCCTCAGAACGTTCGGGCGGGCCGGGTTAATGTTATTCAATGCACTGGTCGGCAAACCAGAATTTCGCAAGCATGCACCGCTGCTGGTGCGTCAGCTCTATAATGTCGGCGTCCTGTCGATGCTGATTATTGTGGTTTCTGGCGTGTTCATCGGAATGGTGCTGGGACTGCAAGGTTATCTGGTTCTGACGACTTACAGTGCGGAAACCAGTCTGGGTATGCTGGTGGCGTTATCGTTACTGCGCGAGCTGGGACCGGTGGTCGCCGCGTTGCTGTTTGCCGGGCGCGCCGGTTCGGCGTTAACCGCTGAAATCGGCCTGATGCGTGCGACTGAACAACTCTCCAGTATGGAGATGATGGCCGTAGACCCGTTGCGCCGGGTTATTTCTCCACGTTTCTGGGCTGGGGTTATTTCATTGCCGCTGCTGACGATTATTTTTGTCGCCGTGGGGATTTGGGGCGGTTCGCTGGTCGGTGTCAGTTGGAAAGGCATTGATAGCGGGTTCTTCTGGTCGGCAATGCAAAACGCCGTCGACTGGCGTATGGATCTGGTTAACTGTCTGATTAAAAGCGTAGTGTTCGCGATTACAGTGACGTGGATTTCGTTGTTTAACGGTTATGACGCCATCCCGACTTCTGCCGGGATTAGCCGGGCAACCACTCGCACCGTTGTCCACTCGTCTCTGGCCGTACTGGGGCTGGATTTTGTGCTGACCGCATTGATGTTTGGGAATTGAGTTCATGCAAACGAAAAAAAATGAAATTTGGGTGGGTATCTTTTTATTAGCAGCACTGCTGGCGGCGCTGTTTGTTTGCCTGAAGGCAGCAAACGTAACGTCAATGCGTACTGAGCCGACCTACACGCTCTATGCGACGTTCGATAACATCGGCGGTCTGAAAGCGCGCTCTCCGGTGAGTATTGGCGGCGTTGTTGTGGGGCGTGTCGCGGATATTACGCTGGATCCGAAAACCTATCTGCCACGTGTAACGCTGGAAATTGAACAACGTTATAACCACATTCCCGACACCAGTTCGCTGAGCATTCGCACCTCCGGCTTGCTTGGAGAACAATATCTGGCGTTAAACGTCGGTTTTGAAGATCCAGAACTGGGAACTGCTATTCTGAAAGATGGCGATACGATTCAGGACACTAAATCTGCGATGGTGCTGGAAGATCTCATCGGTCAGTTCCTTTATGGCAGTAAAGGCGATGACAATAAGAATAGTGGTGATGCGCCAGCAACTGCTCCAGGTAATAATGAGGCTACTGAACCTGTGGGTACAACGAAATAATTTCAGGAGAACCGACGCATGTTTAAACGTTTAATGATGGTCGCTTTGCTGGTGATTGCGCCGCTGAGCGCGGCAATCGCGGCAGATCAGACCAACCCGTATAAGCTGATGGATGAGGCGGCGCAGAAAACGTTCGATCGCCTGAAGAATGAGCAATCGCAAATTCGGGCCAACCCGGATTACCTGCGTACCATCGTCGATCAGGAACTGTTACCGTACGTACAGATAAAATACGCCGGTGCGCTGGTACTGGGCCAGTACTACAAAAGCGCGACCCCGGCCCAGCGTGAAGCTTACTTTGCCGCTTTCCGTGAGTACCTGAAGCAGGCTTACGGTCAGGCACTGGCGATGTATCACGGTCAGACTTATCAGATTGCGCCAGAACAACCGCTGGGTGATAAAACGATTGTGCCTATTCGCGTTACCATTATTGATCCAAATGGCCGTCCTCCGGTGCGTCTGGACTTCCAGTGGCGTAAAAACTCCCAAACGGGCAACTGGCAGGCTTACGACATGATTGCTGAAGGCGTCAGCATGATCACCACCAAACAAAACGAGTGGGGGACGCTGCTACGTACCAAAGGCATTGACGGCCTGACTGCGCAACTGAAGTCTATTTCTCAACAGAAAATCACTCTGGAAGAGAAAAAATAATGAGCGAGTCGCTGAGCTGGATGCAGACAGGGGATACCCTGGCATTAGCCGGAGAGCTGGATCAAGACGTATTGCTGCCGCTTTGGGAAATGCGAGAAGAAGCGGTGAAGGGAATTAACCGCATCGATCTCAGCCGCGTGTCCCGCGTTGATACAGGTGGACTGTCGTTGTTGCTCCACCTTATCGATTTGGCGAAAAAGCAGGGCAATAGCGTGACGCTTCAGGGGGTAAACGACAAAGTGTACACCCTGGCGAAATTGTATAATTTACCTGCTGATGTCCTGCCCCGTTAAATTTTTCAGGCCGGATAAGGTGTTAATCACCTGTCCGGTAAATCTGTCTGCAAGTCGAGCCTTGTCTGATTTACCAGCGAGGCTTTTTGCTTATTTATGACAGCGCAACTTTGCTCTAAGATGTTTCGCTGGTTTATTTACTGATGAATGAAGAGCCCATGGAAAATAATGAAATTCAGAGCGTGTTGATGAACGCACTTTCCCTCCAGGAAGTCCACGTTTCCGGCGATGGCAGCCACTTTCAGGTTATTGCTGTGGGTGAGATGTTTGACGGCATGAGTAGGGTAAAAAAACAGCAGACGATTTATGGTCCGCTGATGGAATATATAGCGGATAACCGTATTCATGCTGTGTCGATCAAAGCGTATACACCGGCGGAGTGGGCGCGCGATCGCAAACTGAATGGCTTTTGAGCTATGGGCGACTCGCTGGTAGCGGATATGAATTGTTAACTGAGAATAAACTAAATGGATAAATTTCGTGTTCAGGGGCCAACAAAGCTCCAGGGCGAAGTCACAATTTCCGGCGCTAAAAATGCTGCTCTGCCAATCCTTTTCGCTGCGTTGCTGGCGGAAGAACCTGTAGAGATCCAGAACGTCCCGAAACTGAAAGACGTCGATACATCAATGAAGCTGCTCAGCCAATTGGGCGCAAAAGTAGAACGTAATGGTTCTGTGCATATTGATGCTCGCGATGTTAATGTCTTTTGCGCGCCATACGAACTGGTCAAAACCATGCGAGCTTCTATTTGGGCGCTGGGGCCGCTGGTGGCCCGTTTTGGCCAGGGACAGGTTTCTCTACCTGGTGGTTGTACTATCGGCGCTCGTCCGGTTGATCTGCATATTTCCGGCCTTGAGCAGTTAGGCGCAACCATCAAGCTGGAAGAAGGTTATGTAAAAGCATCTGTCGATGGTCGTCTGAAAGGCGCGCATATCGTGATGGATAAAGTCAGCGTCGGTGCAACTGTGACCATCATGTGCGCAGCGACTCTGGCGGAAGGCACCACCATTATTGAAAATGCGGCGCGTGAACCCGAGATTGTTGATACCGCTAACTTCCTGATTACGTTGGGCGCGAAAATTAGCGGTCAGGGCACCGATCGTATCGTCATCGAAGGTGTGGAACGTTTAGGCGGCGGCGTCTACCGCGTGTTGCCTGACCGCATTGAAACCGGTACTTTCCTTGTGGCGGCGGCGATCTCTCGCGGCAAAATTATCTGTCGCAACGCTCAGCCAGATACTCTTGACGCAGTGCTGGCGAAACTGCGTGATGCCGGAGCGGACATCGAAGTTGGCGAAGACTGGATTAGTCTGGATATGCATGGCAAACGTCCGAAGGCTGTGAACGTGCGTACCGCGCCGCATCCGGCATTCCCGACCGATATGCAGGCCCAGTTCACGCTGCTGAACCTGGTGGCGGAAGGCACCGGATTCATCACCGAAACGGTCTTTGAAAACCGTTTCATGCACGTGCCAGAGCTGAGCCGTATGGGCGCGCATGCCGAGATTGAAAGCAATACCGTTATCTGTCACGGCGTTGAAAAACTTTCCGGCGCACAAGTTATGGCGACCGATTTACGTGCTTCAGCAAGTCTGGTACTCGCAGGCTGTATCGCAGAAGGTACAACGGTTGTTGATCGTATTTATCACATCGATCGTGGCTACGAGCGCATTGAAGACAAATTGCGCGCACTGGGCGCTAACATCGAACGTGTGAAAGGCGAGTAATCGTCTGATAGCTGGCAGCCCCGTTCGCGGGGCTACCGCCAGGCTACTCATTTTTGCGGTTTGGTGTAGCTTCGCATCAACTGCGTTCTGTCGATAAACTCATGTGTCTGCGGATCATGATAGCGTGATGGCCAGATAACCCAGGGGTCAGTTCCCAGCGCTTTCGCAATAATCATCTCTCCCTTTGGCCATGGACGCGACAACGCATTCGCCAGTGTTGAAGAACTTAAACCGTTTCTGCGAGATTCCGCCGCCATTGACGTACCTTTTTTCCGCAAGCCAGCAATAATATCTGCGGGATGCCAGTCAATGAAATTATTCTCCATCTTTCCTCACTCCTTAAGTCACTTACATTCAGAACATAAACTTCGGGTAGCACAACTATACTCTGGATGGCGTATTGCTCTAAAAAGTTCCTGTAAAGAGTGTGAATATTCAGAATATATCAAGATTAGCGGGCTGAAGTTTAGACAGCATTAAGCCGAATAAAGAGTTTTTTGGAGTATACTGGAATCATCCCGCGCAGCACGCGGGATGAGGGGAAGGGATTAACGATCGCGTTGAACCGCGATGTGTGCGAGGCCGATTAATGCTTCTCGCCATGGCGTATCCGGTAATACCTGCAATGCTGCTATAGCTTTGTCTGCTTCTTCCTCTGCACGCTGACGCGTCCATTCCAGAGAACCACAAGCGTTCATTGCTTCCAGAACCGGTTCCAGTAGATGGCGACCATTACCTTGCTCAATAGCTGTACGGATCATCTGCGCCTGTTCTGGAGTACCGTGATGCATGGCATGTAGCAGCGGCAGTGTTGGCTTGCCTTCGTTCAGATCATCCCCAACGTTTTTACCCAACTGCTCGCCGTCGGCGTTATAGTCCAGCAGATCGTCAATGAGCTGGAAGGCCGTGCCAAGGTAGCGACCATAATCTTGCAGGCCTTTTTCCTCTTCCGGCGTACAGCCTGCCAGAATACCGGAACACTGAGCCGCAGCTTCAAACAGACGCGCGGTTTTGCTGTAAATAACGCGCATGTAGTTCTCTTCAGTGATATCCGGGTCATTAACGTTCATAAGTTGCAGAACTTCACCTTCTGCGATGACGTTGACTGCTTCTGACATCACCTCCAGCACTTTGAGCGAGCCGAGGCTGGTCATCATCTGGAAAGCGCGGGTATAAATAAAATCACCGACCAGCACACTGGCAGCGTTGCCAAATGCGGCATTGGCCGTGGCTTTACCACGACGCATATCCGATTCATCCACAACGTCGTCGTGTAGAAGGGTCGCGGTGTGGATAAACTCGATCAGAGCGGCGATGGTGACATGCGCATTTCCCTCATAGCCAACGGCTCTGGCAGCCAGTACGGCAATCATCGGACGAATACGTTTACCGCCGCCGCTAACGATGTAATAGCCTAACTGATTGATCAGCTGGACGTCGGAATTAAGCTGCTCGAGAATTGCCGCATTAACACCCGCCATATCTTGCGCGGTTAACTCATTGATTTTTTCTAAATTCATCGCAAAAGCCGGGCTTTTCGCCCCGATTACCTTACTGTGAACACAGGCAACTTAGGGTTTATGGTTAGGAATATATGCTGATTGTACTGAAAAAACGGCACAGATAAACGTTACCGTACAAGTTGTGTTTTTTTCTTCGTGTATTGACTGTAGCACTTGTCAAAGGCGCGCGTTTTGCGTAATATTCGCGCCCTATTGTGAATATTTATAGCGCACTCTGAATCATTGAAAAGGTGTGCGCGGAAGCGGAGTTTTATATGTACGCGGTTTTCCAAAGTGGTGGTAAACAACACCGAGTAAGCGAAGGTCAGACCGTTCGCCTGGAAAAGCTGGACATCGCAACTGGCGAAACTGTTGAGTTCGCTGAAGTTCTGATGATCGCAAACGGTGAAGAAGTCAAAATCGGCGTTCCTTTCGTTGATGGCGGCGTAATCAAAGCTGAAGTTGTTGCTCACGGTCGTGGCGAGAAAGTTAAAATCGTTAAGTTTCGCCGTCGTAAACACTATCGTAAGCAGCAGGGCCATCGTCAGTGGTTCACTGATGTGAAAATTACTGGCATCAGCGCCTAAGACCTGAGGAGAGATTTCAAATGGCACATAAAAAGGCTGGCGGCTCCACACGTAACGGTCGCGATTCAGAAGCTAAACGCCTGGGCGTTAAGCGTTTCGGTGGCGAATCCGTTCTGGCGGGTAGCATCATCGTTCGTCAACGTGGCACCAAATTCCACGCTGGCGCTAACGTAGGTTGCGGTCGTGACCACACTCTGTTTGCTAAAGCAGACGGTAAAGTGAAATTCGAAGTTAAAGGCCCGAAAAACCGTAAATTTATCAGCATCGAAGCTGAATAAGTTTTTCGCGTCCCGGTAACGGATGAAAGCCCCGCAACACGTTGCGGGGCTTTTTACATTAGATAACCGGTAAAAAATGCTCACAGCGCGGCGTTAATCCGCAAACGCGTTTTGCAGGAAATACGGTATGAAGCAGCAGGCAGGCATTGGTATTCTTTTAGCGCTCACTACAGCAATTTGCTGGGGAGCGTTGCCAATCGCAATGAAGCAGGTGCTGGAGGTCATGGAGCCTCCGACAATCGTGTTTTACCGTTTCTTGATGGCAAGCGTTGGCCTGGGCGCCATTCTTGCAGCGAAAAAGAAACTGCCGCCATTACGTGTTTTTCGTAAGCCTCGCTGGTTGATTTTGCTGGCAGTGGCGACTGCCGGGCTGTTTGGGAACTTCATCCTGTTCAGCTCGTCTTTGCAATATCTGAGTCCTACTGCCTCGCAGGTGATTGGGCAACTCTCGCCGGTAGGCATGATGGTTGCCAGCGTATTTATCCTGAAGGAGAAAATGCGTAGCACCCAGGTTGCGGGGGCATTGATGCTTTTGAGTGGGCTGGTGATGTTCTTTAACACCAGTCTGGTCGAGATTTTTACCCGACTCACCGATTACACCTGGGGAGTTATCTTTGGGGTCGGTGCGGCGACGGTTTGGGTGAGTTATGGCGTGGCGCAAAAGGTTTTATTGCGTCGGTTGGCTTCACCGCAGATTCTGTTTTTACTGTACACTTTATGTACAATAGCGCTCTTCCCACTGGCACAGCCTGGGGTGATAGCGCAGCTTAGCAACTGGCAGCTCGCATGTTTAATTTTTTGCGGGCTGAATACGTTGGTAGGATATGGCGCCCTGGCGGAAGCGATGGCACGCTGGCAGGCAGCGCAGGTGAGCGCGATAATCACGCTTACCCCACTGTTTACGCTGTTTTTTTCAGATCTTTTATCACTGGCCTGGCCCGATTTCTTCGCCAGACCGATGTTAAACCTTTTAGGTTATCTCGGTGCGTTTGTCGTGGTTGCGGGCGCGATGTATTCCGCCATTGGTCATCGTATTTGGAGCGGATTACGTAAGCATGCAACGGTGGTATCGCAACCCCGCGCAGGCGAATGATTTACGGAGAATAAAATGAAGTTTGTTGATGAAGCATCGATTCTGGTCGTTGCAGGTGATGGCGGTAATGGTTGCGTGAGCTTCCGCCGCGAGAAATATATCCCGAAAGGCGGCCCGGATGGCGGCGACGGCGGTGACGGCGGTGACGTCTGGATGGAAGCCGACGAAAACCTGAATACGCTTATCGATTATCGTTTTGAAAAATCTTTCCGCGCGGAGCGTGGTCAGAATGGCGCAAGCCGCGATTGCACCGGTAAGCGTGGTAAAGACGTGACGATTAAAGTGCCAGTAGGTACGCGTGTTATCGATCAGGGCACCGGTGAAACCATGGGCGATATGACCAAACACGGTCAGCGTCTGCTGGTTGCCAAGGGCGGTTGGCACGGTCTGGGCAATACCCGTTTTAAATCTTCTGTTAACCGTACACCACGGCAGAAAACCAACGGTACGCCGGGCGATAAGCGCGAGCTGCTGCTGGAGCTGATGCTGCTGGCTGACGTCGGTATGCTGGGGATGCCAAATGCCGGTAAATCGACCTTTATCCGTGCGGTCTCGGCGGCTAAACCGAAAGTGGCGGATTATCCGTTTACCACTCTGGTGCCAAGCCTGGGCGTGGTACGTATGGATAACGAAAAGAGCTTCGTTGTTGCCGATATTCCGGGGCTGATTGAAGGCGCTGCTGAAGGTGCTGGTCTGGGGATTCGCTTCCTGAAGCACCTGGAACGTTGTCGCGTGCTGTTGCACCTCATCGATATCGATCCGATTGATGGTACCGATCCGGTTGAGAATGCGCGCATTATTATCAGTGAACTGGAAAAATACAGTCAGGATCTGGCAGCGAAACCACGCTGGTTAGTCTTCAATAAGATTGACCTGCTGGATAAAGCGGAAGCCGAAGAGAAAGCGAAAGCGATCGCTGAGGCGTTGGGCTGGGAAGATAAATATTATCTGATCTCTGCGGCGAGCGGACTGGGCGTGAAAGAGCTCTGCTGGGATGTGATGACCTTTATCATTGAAAACCCAGTTGTGCAGGCCGAGGAAGCGAAACAACCAGAGAAAGTCGAGTTCATGTGGGATGATTATCACCGTCAGCAGCTTGAAGAGATTGCTGAAGAGGATGATGAAGACTGGGACGACGACTGGGATGAAGACGACGAAGAAGGCGTTGAGTTCATTTACAAACGTTAATGACCGATGACAAATGGCCTGATGCGCTACGCTTATCAGGCCATACAGAGTATGGCAATATATTGAATTTGCATAATTTTGTAGGTCGGATAAGGTGTTTACGCCGCATTCGGCATAAACAAAGCGCACTTTGTCAATAATCTGAAACCCCGGCCATGCGCCGGGGTTTCTCTTTAGACTAATTATTCTGATAAATATCTTTATACAAACGGCTTTCAAAACGCACTAACGGAATACGGCGATTACGCTGATCCGCCGGTTCTACTGCATAGCCAGAAAGATATTGTACAAACGCCATTCGTTGCCCACTTGCTGTGGTGATGAATCCTGCCAGGTTATACACGCCCTGCAACGAACCGGTTTTTGCCGAAACTTTGCCATCCACACCTGCCTGATGCAGACCTGCACGGTACTGCAAAGAGCCGTCATAGCCCGCCAGCGGCAGCATGGAGATAAAGTTAAGTTCATTATCGTGTTGAGCTATGTATTGCAGCACTTGCATCATGGTGGCGGGGGCAATCAGGTTATGCCGCGAAAGCCCTGAACCATCGGCAATAATCGTGTTACCAATATCGATACCAGCTTGCTGGCGCAGGATCTGACGCACGGCGTCCGATCCGGCCCGCCATGTTCCAGGCACATTGAAGCGCGCATGACCAATCATGCGGAAAACTGTATCAGCGATCATGTTGTCCGACTTTTTCAGCATAATCTTAAGCAGATCGTGCAAAGGCGCTGATTGTTTACTGGCGACCACCGTTCCTGGTTCATTAACCTGCGTCTGGCGCAGCAACGTGCCGCTATAAGTGATACCCGCCTGCTTTAGCTCATCTTTCAGGATGGCCCCAGCGTAGCTGGCGCCATCCTGCACGGCGAAAGCCAATGGTAGCGGCTCTGAACGTTGTGGCAGGCATCCGGTCAACGTAAAACGATTCAGGTCGCCAGGCACTACGTCCAGCTCGCAATATTGTGCCTCAGCAGAGCCGCGAGGAAGCGTTCGTACCTGGCTGAACATCGTAACGGGGTAATATGACGCCACACGAATAAAAGCCATATCACCAGGTTTTTGTGCGCTGTAAAGCGAGACGGAGAAGCAGTTGCGATCGACAATAGCGGCGGCTGGCGGAGCGCTAAAGCATTGTGTCATATCGTTCCACGGCCAGCCGGGGGCTTTATCGTGGCTGGCGAAAATAGAAGTATCAACGAGCACATTGCCATCGATTTGTGTGACGCCAGACTTTTTCAACGCGGTGACCATATTGCGAAGATCCTGACGTTTTAGTGTCGGATCGGCACCAAATCGTGCGACTAAGTCGCCTTTAAGCACACCGTTCTCTACGTTGCCTTTGGTTTCCAGCGTGGTGGTAAAACGAAAATCGGGGCCAAGCTGAATTAATGCCGCCAGCGCAGTGATCACCTTCTGTGTACTGGCGGGAAGCGCCATCTGTTGACTGTGGTAATCAATAGTAGGGGCAGAAGCGCCGACTTTTTGCACCATCAGGGCAAGGTTGGCACCGACGGGGAGTTGAGTAATGTACTCATCAACATTCGCGGCCTGAACACTGAACGCTATACCGCTGGTCAGTCCGATGATAAATCTGGAAAATCGCATAATCTCGCGCTAACAACCTGGAATCAAGCCGTCATACTACGGCGCAACGCCCTATAAAGTAAACGATGACCCTTCGGGAACTTCAGGGTAAAATGACTATCAAAATGTGAATTGTAGCTGGCCTGGGACCTGTTCCCGGGTCGGTATTTTTTTGCTTCTGGTCCCGGCGAGGAGTTGTGCCGGGCATGCCGAACAGCCGGGGTGGGTGGAGACCTGCCCCATCAGGAATATTCAAGAGGTATAACAAATGCAAGCTATTCCGATGACCTTACGTGGCGCTGAAAAATTACGCGAAGAGCTGGATTTTCTGAAATCTGTGCGCCGTCCTGAAATCATTGCCGCTATCGCTGAAGCGCGCGAGCATGGCGACCTGAAAGAAAATGCTGAATATCACGCAGCCCGTGAACAGCAAGGTTTTTGCGAAGGACGTATCAAAGATATCGAAGCCAAGCTGTCGAACGCGCAGGTGATTGATGTCACCAAAATGCCAAATAATGGTCGTGTGATTTTTGGTGCAACCGTAACGGTGTTGAATCTGGATTCTGACGAAGAGCAGACTTATCGCATCGTTGGCGACGACGAAGCTGACTTTAAGCAGAACCTGATTTCTGTAAACTCGCCTATTGCTCGTGGGCTGATTGGCAAAGAAGAAGATGATGTTGTGGTCATCAAAACACCGGGCGGCGAAGTAGAATTTGAAGTCGTTAAGGTGGAATACCTGTAAGAATTACCCAATACTCAAGATGTTGATGTATTGTAAAGAAAGGAAAAAGGCCGCTATGCGGCCTTTTATCAACGAACAGAGCGTGGCATTTTGCTCTCCTGTCTGCGGAAAATCCCTCGTTTTACACAGCAAATGTGTGTAACTTTAGGATAATCTTAGCGCGGCAGCGAGATTTTACGTTCTTTAGTTGGACGATAAAGCACCAGCGTTTTACCGATGACCTGTACGTTACAGGCGCCGGTTTCGCGCACGATAGCTTCCACGATCAAGGTTTTAGTTTCGCGATCTTCCGAGGCGATTTTCACCTTGATAAGTTCATGGTGCTCTAACGCTTGTTCAATCTCGGCCAGTACCCCTTCGGTCAAACCATTGCTGCCAAGCAGAACTACCGGCTTGAGCGGATGTGCCAGACCTTTCAGGTGCTGTTTTTGTTTAGTACTCAGATTCATCGTATTTTTTGCTTACGTTGGGATTGAAAACGGGTCATTCTACCGCCATCTCCCATATATCGCCAAATAGGCGCGTAAAAATTTACGCAATTGGTTACGATGAGTTATCCCAATGGGAAAGTTAAATGACAGGTAAGAAGCGTTCTGCCAGCTCCAGTCGCTGGCTTCAGGAACACTTTAGCGATAAATATGTTCAACAGGCGCAGAAAAAAGGGTTACGTTCCCGTGCCTGGTTTAAACTTGATGAAATACAGCAAAGTGACAAACTCTTTAAACCGGGGATGACGGTTGTCGATCTTGGTGCTGCACCAGGTGGTTGGTCACAGTATGTGGTCAGTCAAATTGGCGGCAAAGGTCGCATCATCGCTTGTGATCTTTTACCTATGGATCCTATCGTTGGTGTGGACTTTCTTCAGGGCGATTTTCGTGATGAACTGGTAATGCAAGCATTACTGGAGCGCGTAGGCGACAGTAAAGTCCAGGTTGTCATGTCCGATATGGCACCAAACATGAGCGGAACACCGGCGGTGGATATTCCCCGTGCCATGTATTTGGTGGAACTGGCGTTAGAAATGTGTCGTGATGTTCTGGCGCCAGGTGGCAGTTTTGTTGTGAAGGTGTTCCAGGGCGAAGGTTTCGATGAGTATCTAAGGGAAATTCGCTCCCTGTTTACGAAGGTCAAAGTTCGTAAGCCGGACTCTTCTCGTGCTCGTTCGCGGGAAGTGTATATAGTAGCGACCGGGCGTAAACCCTAACCGGGAGATTTCAAACGAAAGTTTGAAAGATGCTGGATATAGAGTATCCTGACGCTGTTTTTAACACAGTTGTAATAAGAGGTTAATCCCTTGAGTGACATGGCGAAAAACCTAATACTCTGGCTGGTCATTGCCGTTGTGCTGATGTCAGTATTCCAGAGCTTTGGGCCCAGCGAGTCTAATGGCCGTAAGGTGGATTACTCTACCTTCCTACAAGAGGTCAATAACGACCAGGTTCGTGAAGCGCGTATCAACGGACGTGAAATCAACGTTACCAAGAAAGATAGTAACCGTTATACCACTTACATTCCGATTCAGGATCCGAAATTACTGGATAACCTGCTGACCAAGAACGTCAAAGTTGTCGGTGAACCGCCTGAAGAACCAAGCCTGTTGGCTTCTATCTTCATCTCCTGGTTCCCGATGCTGTTGCTAATTGGTGTCTGGATCTTCTTCATGCGTCAAATGCAGGGCGGCGGCGGTAAGGGCGCTATGTCGTTCGGCAAGAGCAAAGCACGTATGCTGACGGAAGATCAGATAAAAACGACCTTTGCTGACGTTGCCGGTTGCGACGAAGCAAAAGAAGAAGTTGCCGAACTGGTTGAGTATCTCCGTGAGCCGAGCCGTTTCCAGAAGCTGGGCGGTAAGATCCCGAAAGGCGTGCTGATGGTTGGTCCTCCGGGTACCGGTAAAACGCTGCTGGCGAAAGCGATTGCAGGCGAAGCGAAAGTTCCGTTCTTTACTATCTCCGGTTCTGACTTCGTTGAAATGTTCGTTGGTGTGGGTGCATCCCGTGTACGTGACATGTTCGAACAGGCGAAAAAAGCGGCACCGTGCATCATCTTTATCGATGAAATCGACGCCGTAGGCCGCCAGCGTGGCGCAGGTTTGGGCGGTGGTCACGATGAACGTGAACAGACCCTGAACCAGATGCTGGTTGAGATGGACGGCTTCGAAGGTAACGAAGGTATCATCGTTATCGCCGCGACTAACCGTCCTGATGTACTCGACCCAGCGCTGCTGCGTCCTGGCCGTTTCGACCGTCAGGTTGTTGTTGGCTTGCCAGATGTTCGTGGTCGTGAACAGATCCTGAAAGTTCATATGCGTCGCGTACCTTTGGCACCCGATATCGACGCGGCAATCATTGCCCGCGGTACTCCTGGCTTCTCTGGTGCGGACCTGGCGAACCTGGTGAATGAAGCGGCACTGTTCGCTGCTCGTGGCAACAAACGCGTTGTGTCGATGGTTGAGTTTGAGAAAGCGAAAGACAAAATCATGATGGGCGCGGAACGCCGCTCCATGGTGATGACGGAAGCGCAGAAAGAATCGACTGCTTACCACGAGGCTGGTCATGCGATTATCGGTCGCCTGGTACCGGAACACGATCCGGTGCACAAAGTGACGATTATCCCACGTGGCCGTGCGCTGGGTGTGACCTTCTTCCTGCCTGAGGGCGACGCAATCAGCGCCAGCCGTCAGAAACTGGAAAGCCAGATTTCTACGTTGTACGGTGGTCGTCTGGCGGAAGAGATCATTTATGGTCCTGAACATGTTTCTACCGGGGCGTCAAACGACATTAAAGTTGCGACTAATCTGGCGCGTAACATGGTGACCCAGTGGGGCTTCTCTGAGAAATTAGGTCCGTTGCTGTATGCGGAAGAAGAAGGGGAAGTATTCCTCGGACGTAGCGTGGCGAAAGCAAAACATATGTCCGATGAAACTGCACGTATCATCGACCAGGAAGTGAAGTCACTGATTGAACGTAACTATAATCGTGCGCGTCAGTTGCTGAATGACAACCTGGATATCCTGCATGCAATGAAAGATGCGCTCATGAAATATGAGACCATCGATGCGCCGCAGATCGATGACCTGATGGCACGTCGCGATGTTCGTCCGCCAGCAGGCTGGGAAGAACCAGGCGCTTCTAACAATTCTGGTGATAACGGTAGCCCAAAGGCGCCGCGTCCGGTCGATGAACCGCGCACGCCGAACCCGGGTAACACCATGTCAGAGCAGTTAGGCGACAAGTAAGTTCCCGCATCAGATGACTGTATTTGTACCGAAAACCCCGGGGCTTGCTCCGGGGTTTTTTCTTATCAATTTATACCAGGGATAACACCATGAAACTCTTTGCCCAGGGCACTTCACTGGACCTCAGCCATCCTCACGTAATGGGGATCCTCAACGTTACGCCAGATTCTTTCTCTGATGGCGGCACGCATAACTCGCTGATTGATGCGGTGAAACATGCGAATCTGATGATCAACGCTGGTGCGACGATCATTGACGTTGGCGGCGAGTCCACGCGTCCAGGGGCTGCGGAAGTGAGTGTTGAAGAAGAGTTGCAGCGTGTTCTTCCGGTGGTTGAAGCGATTGCTCAACGATTTGAAGTCTGGATCTCGGTTGATACATCTAAACCGGAAGTTATTCGTGAATCAGCGCGAGCGGGCGCTCATATCATTAACGATATCCGTTCCCTTTCCGAACCCGGCGCTCTGGAAGCGGCTGCAGAAACTGGTTTACCGGTTTGCCTGATGCATATGCAGGGAAATCCAAAGACCATGCAGGAAGCACCTAAATATGACGATGTCTTCGCCGAGGTAAATCGCTACTTTATTGAGCAAATAGCACGCTGTGAACGGGCGGGCATCGCAAAAGAGAAATTGTTGCTCGACCCCGGATTCGGTTTCGGTAAAAATCTCTCCCATAACTATTCATTACTGGCGCGCCTGGCTGAATTTCATCATTTCAACCTGCCGCTGTTGGTGGGCATGTCACGAAAATCGATGATTGGACAGTTGCTGAACGTAGGACCGTCCGAACGCCTGAGCGGTAGTCTGGCTTGCGCGGTCATTGCAGCAATGCAGGGTGCGCACATTATTCGTGTTCATGACGTCAAAGAAACCGTAGAAGCGATGCGAGTGGTGGAAGCTACTCTGTCCGCAAAGGAAAACAAACGCTATGAGTAATCGTAAATATTTCGGTACCGATGGGATTCGCGGTCGTGTAGGGGATGCGCCGATCACGCCTGATTTTGTGCTTAAGCTGGGTTGGGCAGCGGGTAAAGTTCTGGCACGTCACGGCTCCCGTAAGATCATTATTGGTAAAGACACGCGCATTTCTGGCTATATGCTGGAGTCAGCACTGGAAGCGGGGCTGGCGGCAGCGGGCCTTTCTGCGCTCTTTACCGGCCCGATGCCGACACCGGCAGTGGCTTATCTGACGCGTACTTTCCGCGCAGAGGCCGGGATTGTGATTTCTGCATCGCATAACCCGTTTTACGATAACGGCATTAAATTTTTCTCCATCGACGGCACCAAACTGCCGGACGCGGTGGAAGAAGCCATTGAAGCCGAAATGGAAAAAGAGATTAGCTGTGTTGATTCGGCAGAACTGGGTAAAGCCAGCCGTATCGTTGATGCGGCGGGTCGCTATATCGAGTTTTGCAAAGCCACGTTCCCGAATGAACTTAGCCTCAGTGAACTGAAGATTGTCGTGGATTGTGCAAACGGCGCGACTTATCACATTGCGCCAAACGTGCTGCGTGAACTGGGGGCGAACGTTATTGCCATTGGTTGTGAGCCGAACGGCGTAAACATCAATGCCGAAGTGGGGGCGACAGATGTGCGTGCGCTACAGGCGCGCGTGTTGGCTGAAAAAGCGGATCTCGGCATTGCCTTTGACGGCGACGGCGACCGCGTGATTATGGTTGACCATGAAGGCAATAAAGTCGATGGCGATCAGATCATGTATATCATTGCGCGCGAAGGTCTTCGTCAGGGCCAACTGCGTGGCGGCGTGGTGGGGACATTGATGAGTAACATGGGGCTGGAGCTGGCATTGAAACAGTTAGGCATTCCATTTGCTCGCGCAAAAGTGGGCGACCGCTATGTACTGGAAAAGATGCAGGAAAAAGGCTGGCGTATTGGCGCGGAGAACTCCGGTCACGTGATCCTGCTGGATAAAACGACCACAGGTGACGGCATTGTTGCTGCTTTGCAGGTGCTGGCGGCGATGGCGCGTAATCATATGAGTCTGCATGACCTTTGCAGCGGCATGAAAATGTTCCCGCAAATCCTGGTTAACGTGCGTTATACCGCGGGAAGCGGCGACCCGCTGGAGCATGAATCAGTCAAAGCTGTGACCGCAGAAGTTGAAGCGGCACTGGGGAGCCGTGGACGCGTGCTGCTGCGTAAATCCGGTACCGAGCCGTTAATTCGCGTAATGGTAGAAGGCGAAGACGAAGCGCAGGTGACTGAATTTGCGCATCGTATCGCAGATGCAGTAAAAGCGGTTTAATGTGATAGCTAACTGATTAAAAAGGCGGCGATTGTCGCCTTTTCCCTTTATCAAAATATCGATTTTGCTGTTTTTTTCCGCAGTTGATACAATGCAGTAAAATTGCCCTTGCGAAGGCCATTCGCTTTGGTTAGTATTCACACCCGCTTCAGTGGGAAAGATTAAAAAATCCCGTTTTATTGGTTGAAGCATTGGGACGCGGCAACTCCGCAAGGAACAGGTTGATTATGTACGAAGCTCTTTTAGTTGTTTTCCTTATTGTGGCGATTGGCCTTGTTGGTCTGATCATGCTGCAGCAAGGTAAAGGCGCTGATATGGGAGCCTCCTTCGGAGCAGGCGCTTCCGCTACGCTGTTTGGTTCAAGTGGTTCTGGTAACTTCATGACCCGCATGACGGCGCTGTTGGCAACGTTATTCTTCATCATCAGCCTGGTGCTGGGTAACATCAACAGCAACAAAACCAATAAAGGTAGTGAATGGGAAAACCTGAGTGCTCCGGCGAAAGCCGAACAGACTCAGCCAGCTGCTCCGGCTAAACCGACCAGCGATATCCCGAACTAAAAAGTAATATCTGTGCCGAGGTGGTGGAATTGGTAGACACGCTACCTTGAGGTGGTAGTGCTCAATAGGGCTTACGGGTTCAAGTCCCGTCCTCGGTACCAAATTCCAGAAAAGAGACGCTGAAAAGCGTCTTTTTTTTCGTCTGATAAATATAGCTTTATTAAGCGTATCGTTATCAGACGACAGTAGAAATACGTGATGTTGGCGTAAGTGGCTTACAGGGCTACAACGCACATAATAAAAAGGCCGCTTTCGCGGCCTACTAAACAGAATCTTTCCCGATTACTTCGTTTTGTTCTCCAGATTTTCGACCTGCGGCACACCCGAGGCAGCAGAAGAGGAGAGCAGCCCCGTTTTTGCGTAACCAAACAGTTTCTCGCGGGTATCTGTAATATCCAGATTACGCATGGTCAGCTGGCCGATACGATCATCTGGCGAGAACACCGAGTCACCTTTTTCCATCGTCAGACGTTCAGGCTTATAAGTCAGGTTGTCAGAGACGGTATTGAGGATGGAGTAATCGTTCCCGCGACGCAGCTCAAGAGTGACTTCACCTGTAATCTGGCTGGCGACCCAGCGTTGCAGGGAGTCACGTAGCATCAGCGCCTGGGAATCAAACCAACGTCCCTGGTAAAGCAAACGGCCCAACTGACGACCATGCGCATGATACTGCTCAATGGTGTCTTCGTTGTGAATACCGGTCAGCAGACGTTCATAAGCGATATGCAGCAGCGCCATCCCAGGAGCTTCGTAGATGCCGCGGCTTTTTGCTTCAATAATACGGTTTTCGATCTGGTCGCTCATTCCCAGACCATGACGACCGCCGATGCGGTTAGCTTCCAGCATCATTTCTACGTCGTTGCTAAAGGTTTTACCGTTCAGCGCCACCGGATGACCTTGCTCAAAGCGTACTGTGACTTCTTCTGCCGGGATCTTCACGCTCTCGTCCCAGAATTTCACGCCCATAATCGGATTGACGATTTTGACGCTGGAGTTGAGGTATTCCAGATCTTTCGCCTCGTGTGTTGCGCCGAGCATGTTGGAATCGGTGGAGTAGGCTTTTTCGACCGACATTTTATAGTCGAAACCGCAGGCAATCATAAATTCAGACATTTCATGACGACCGCCTAGTTCATCAATAAAGTCAGTATCGAGCCACGGTTTGTAAATCTGTAGTTCTGCGTTGGTCAGCAGGCCATAACGATAGAAGCGTTCGATATCGTTACCTTTGTAAGTGCTGCCATCACCCCAGATATTCACGCCATCTTCTTTCATAGCCGCAACCAGCATGGTGCCGGTCACGGCGCGACCCAGTGGAGTCGTGTTGAAATAGGTCAGGCCGCCAGTGGTGTTATGAAATGCGCCACACTGAATAGCGGCAATACCTTCGGCTACCAGTTGTTTGCGACAGTCGATAAGACGTGCGTTCTCCGCGCCGTATTCCATGGCACGACGAGGGATCGCATCATAATCCTCTTCGTCTGGTTGGCCCAAATTTGCAGTATATGCATAAGGAACCGCTCCCTTTTGTCGCATCCACAGCAGTGCGGCGCTGGTGTCCAGACCGCCAGAAAAAGCGATACCAATACGTTGACCTACCGGGAGATGCTTGAGAATCGTTGTCATAAAATAACACCCTGCTTGATTAACTGATGATGAGCCTGGATTTTTGCTCTTATTGAATTTTTATGCAAAATAAATGAGTTTTCATTTAATCATCTTTTATCAAAGACAGGAAGGGGAGAGCGTGTTTTTTGTAAAATAATGCGCTTAAGGGAGAGCAGGAGAGGACAAAAGCATTCAAGAAATGAAAGTGAGCTGGATATTCATTCACATGATTAGCAATAAGCGTTGACAAAATGTGGCGTAGATCACTATAATGCCCGCAGATTTTACGTCCCGTCTCGGTACACCAAATCCCAGCAGTATTTGCATTTTTTACCCAAAACGAGTAGAATTTGCCACGTTTCAGGCGCGGGGTGGAGCAGCCTGGTAGCTCGTCGGGCTCATAACCCGAAGGTCGTCGGTTCAAATCCGGCCCCCGCAACCACTTTCCCTTAGAGTTCTTTTTCAAATATACTGTGAAGACTTCGGCCTTCGTAGTGGGATTTGAAAAAATCCTTCTGGAAAGTGCTCCAGACCGCAGTTGCGGTTATAGGGTTCAGTTATATAAAGCCCCGATTTATCGGGGTTTTTTGTTATCTGACTACAGAATAACTGGGCTTTAGGCCCTTTTTTTATGTCTTGGGGGTGGGCTTGTCCACATTAGAGCAAAAATTAACAGAGATGATTACTGCGCCAGTTGAGGCCCTGGGTTTTGAACTGGTTGGCATCGAGTTTATTCGCGGTCGCACATCCACACTGCGCATCTATATTGATAGTGAAGATGGCATCAATGTTGATGATTGTGCTGATGTGAGCCACCAGGTGAGCGCTGTGTTGGATGTTGAAGATCCCATCACCGTTGCTTATAACCTGGAAGTCTCCTCACCGGGTCTCGATCGCCCACTGTTCACGGCTGAACACTACGCCCGTTTTGTCGGAGAAGAGGCGACTCTGGTTCTCCGTATGGCGGTACAAAACCGTCGTAAATGGCAGGGCGTTATCAAAGCAGTAGACGGTGAAATGATCACAGTTACCGTCGAAGGTAAAGATGAAGTGTTCGCGCTGAGTAATATCCAGAAGGCGAACCTGGTTCCCCACTTTTAATAGTCTGGATGAGGTGAAAAGCCCGCGATGAACAAAGAAATTTTGGCTGTAGTTGAAGCCGTCTCCAATGAAAAGGCGCTGCCTCGCGAGAAAATTTTCGAAGCGTTGGAAAGCGCTCTGGCTACAGCAACCAAGAAAAAATATGAACAAGAGATCGACGTCCGTGTACAGATCGATCGCAAAAGCGGTGATTTTGACACTTTCCGCCGCTGGCTGGTTGTTGATGAAGTTACACAGCCGACCAAAGAAATCACTCTTGAAGCCGCACGCTTTGAAGATGAAAGCCTGAACCTGGGCGATTATGTTGAAGATCAGATTGAATCTGTCACCTTTGACCGTATCACCACCCAGACGGCAAAACAGGTTATCGTGCAGAAAGTACGTGAAGCTGAACGTGCGATGGTGGTTGATCAGTTCCGTGAACACGAAGGTGAAATCATCACCGGCGTGGTGAAAAAAGTAAACCGCGACAACATCTCTCTGGATCTGGGCAACAATGCTGAAGCTGTGATCCTGCGTGAAGATATGCTGCCGCGTGAAAACTTCCGCCCTGGCGACCGTGTTCGTGGCGTGCTCTATTCCGTTCGCCCGGAAGCGCGTGGCGCGCAACTGTTCGTGACTCGTTCCAAACCGGAAATGCTGATCGAACTGTTCCGTATTGAAGTGCCGGAAATCGGCGAAGAAGTGATTGAAATTAAAGCAGCGGCTCGCGATCCGGGTTCTCGTGCGAAAATCGCGGTGAAAACCAACGATAAACGTATCGATCCGGTAGGGGCTTGTGTAGGTATGCGTGGCGCGCGTGTTCAGGCGGTTTCTACTGAACTGGGCGGTGAGCGTATCGATATCGTCCTGTGGGATGATAACCCGGCGCAGTTCGTGATCAACGCGATGGCACCGGCAGACGTTGCTTCTATCGTGGTGGATGAAGATAAACACACCATGGATATCGCCGTTGAAGCCGGTAACCTGGCGCAGGCAATTGGCCGTAACGGTCAGAACGTACGTCTGGCTTCGCAACTGAGCGGTTGGGAACTCAACGTAATGACCGTTGACGACCTGCAGGCTAAACATCAGGCGGAAGCGCACGCAGCAATCGACACCTTCACCCGTTATCTCGACATTGACGAAGACTTCGCTACTGTTCTGGTAGAAGAAGGCTTCTCGACGCTGGAAGAACTGGCCTATGTGCCGATGAAAGAGCTGCTGGAAATTGAAGGCCTTGATGAGCCGACTGTTGAAGCACTGCGCGAGCGTGCTAAAAATGCACTGGCCACCATTGCACAGGCCCAGGAAGAAAGCCTCGGCGATAATAAACCGGCTGACGATCTGCTGAACCTTGAAGGGATGGATCGTGATTTGGCATTCAAACTGGCCGCCCGTGGCGTTTGTACGCTGGAAGATCTCGCCGAACAGGGCATTGATGATCTGGCTGATATCGAAGGGTTGACCGACGAAAAAGCCGGAGCACTGATTATGGCTGCCCGTAATATTTGCTGGTTCGGTGACGAAGCGTAATAAACTGTAGCAGGAAGGAACAGCATGACAGATGTAACCGTTAAAACGCTGGCCGCAGAGCGACAGACCTCCGTGGAACGCCTGGTACAGCAATTTGCTGATGCAGGTATCCGGAAGTCTGCTGACGACTCTGTGTCCGCGCAAGAGAAACAGACTTTAATTGACCACCTGAATCAGAAAAATTCGGGGCCGGACAAATTGACGCTGCAGCGTAAAACGCGCAGCACCCTTAACATTCCAGGTACCGGTGGAAAAAGTAAATCGGTACAAATCGAAGTCCGCAAGAAACGCACCTTTGTGAAACGCGATCCGCAAGAGGCTGAGCGCCTTGCTGCGGAAGAGCAGGCGCAGCGTGAAGCGGAAGAGCAAGCCCGTCGTGAGGCAGAAGAATTGGCCAAACGCGAAGCGCAACAAAAAGCTGAACGTGAGGCCGCAGAACAAGCTAAACGTGAAGCCGCTGAACAAGCGAAACGTGAAGCTGCGGAAAAAGACAAAGTGAGCAATCAACAAGACGATATGACTAAAACCGCCCAGGCTGAAAAAGCCCGCCGTGAGCTGGAAGCTGCAGAGCTCAAGCGTAAAGCCGAAGAAGAAGCGCGTCGTAAACTCGAAGAAGAAGCACGTCGTGTTGCTGAAGAAGCACGTCGTATGGCGGAAGAAAACAAATGGACTGATAACGCAGAACCGACTGAAGATTCCAGCGATTATCACGTTACTACTTCTCAACATGCCCGCCAGGCAGAAGATGAAAGCGATCGTGAAGTCGAAGGCGGTCGTGGCCGTGGTCGTAACGCGAAAGCTGCGCGTCCTAAGAAAGGCAACAAACACGCTGAATCAAAAGCTGATCGTGAAGAAGCTCGCGCAGCAGTACGTGGCGGTAAAGGCGGAAAACGTAAAGGTTCTTCGCTGCAGCAAGGCTTCCAGAAGCCTGCTCAAGCCGTTAACCGTGACGTTGTGATCGGCGAAACCATCACCGTTGGCGAACTGGCGAACAAGATGGCGGTTAAAGGTTCTCAGGTCATCAAAGTGATGATGAAGCTGGGCGCAATGGCAACCATCAACCAGGTCATCGACCAGGAAACCGCACAACTGGTTGCTGAAGAGATGGGTCACAAAGTTATCCTGCGTCGTGAAAACGAGCTGGAAGAAGCGGTAATGAGCGACCGTGACACGGGGGCTGCGGCTGAGCCGCGCGCACCGGTTGTGACCATCATGGGTCACGTTGACCACGGTAAAACCTCTCTGCTGGACTATATTCGTTCAACGAAAGTGGCTTCTGGCGAAGCGGGCGGCATTACCCAGCACATCGGTGCATACCACGTTGAAACTGAAAATGGCATGATCACCTTCCTGGACACCCCGGGGCACGCCGCATTTACGTCAATGCGTGCACGTGGTGCGCAGGCAACGGACATCGTCGTCCTGGTTGTCGCTGCAGATGACGGCGTAATGCCGCAGACCATCGAAGCAATCCAGCATGCGAAAGCTGCACAGGTTCCGGTGGTGGTGGCAGTGAACAAGATCGACAAACCAGAAGCCGATCCAGATCGCGTTAAGAACGAACTCTCCCAGTACGGTATCCTGCCGGAAGAGTGGGGCGGTGAAAGCCAGTTCGTACACGTGTCTGCGAAAGCGGGTACCGGTATTGATGAACTGCTGGATGCTATCCTGCTGCAGGCTGAAGTGCTGGAACTGAAAGCGGTACGTAAAGGTATGGCGAGCGGCGCGGTTATCGAATCCTTCCTTGATAAAGGTCGTGGTCCGGTTGCCACCGTTCTGGTACGTGAGGGTACGCTGCATAAAGGCGACATCGTTCTGTGTGGTTTCGAATACGGCCGTGTTCGTGCAATGCGTAACGAACTGGGTCAGGAAGTGCTGGAAGCAGGTCCGTCCATTCCGGTGGAAATCCTGGGCTTGTCCGGTGTTCCGGCTGCAGGTGATGAAGTGACCGTTGTTCGTGACGAGAAGAAAGCACGTGAAGTTGCGCTGTATCGTCAGGGTAAATTCCGCGAAGTTAAACTGGCGCGTCAGCAGAAATCTAAACTTGAGAACATGTTCGCCAACATGACCGAAGGTGAAGTTCACGAAGTGAACATCGTGCTGAAGGCTGACGTTCAGGGTTCTGTGGAAGCGATTTCCGATTCCTTGCTGAAACTGTCTACTGACGAAGTGAAAGTTAAGATCATCGGTTCTGGCGTCGGGGGTATCACCGAAACCGATGCAACCCTGGCAGCAGCGTCCAACGCGATTCTGGTTGGCTTTAACGTACGTGCTGATGCATCTGCGCGTAAAGTTATTGAGTCCGAAAGCCTGGATCTGCGTTACTACTCCGTCATCTATAATCTGATCGATGAAGTGAAAGCGGCGATGAGCGGTATGCTTTCTCCAGAACTGAAACAAGAAATCATCGGTCTGGCGGAAGTTCGTGACGTGTTCAAATCACCGAAATTCGGTGCCATTGCAGGTTGTATGGTTACTGAAGGTGTGGTTAAACGTCATAACCCGATCCGCGTTCTGCGCGACAACGTGGTTATCTACGAAGGCGAGCTGGAGTCCCTGCGCCGCTTCAAAGATGACGTTAACGAAGTCCGTAACGGCATGGAATGTGGTATCGGCGTTAAGAACTACAACGACGTGCGCACTGGCGATGTGATCGAAGTATTCGAAATCATCGAGATTCAGCGTACCATCGCTTAAGGTTGTCTGGGTTGTAAGCCGGATAAGGCATTTACGCCCCATCCGGCAGCCGTTGCTTGATGCGACGCTGGAGCGTCTTATCAGGCCAATGTGAGCAGCCCTTCCACCTGAGATTAATTTTAAAAGGGGCTTATGGCCCCTTTTTTGTCAGGAGAATTTATTATGGCGAAAGAATTTGGTCGCCCACAGCGCGTAGCGCAGGAAATGCAAAAAGAGATCGCTATCATCCTGCAACGTGAAATTAAAGACCCTCGTCTGGGGATGATGACCACCGTTTCCGGTGTCGAAATGTCTCGTGACCTGGCCTATGCCAAAGTGTATGTGACTTTCCTCAACGACAAAGATGAAGACGCGGTTAAAGCGGGCATCAAAGCGTTGCAGGAAGCTTCCGGTTTCATCCGCAGTCTGCTTGGCAAAGCCATGCGCTTGCGTATCGTGCCGGAACTGACCTTCTTCTACGATAACTCACTGGTTGAAGGGATGCGTATGTCAAACCTGGTGACCAGCGTGGTCAAACATGACGAAGAACGTCGTGTTAACCCGGACGACAGCAAGGAGGACTAATGAGTCGTCCTCGTCGTCGCGGTCGCGACATTAACGGCGTTTTGTTGCTGGATAAACCGCAAGGTATGTCCAGCAACGATGCGTTGCAAAAAGTAAAACGGATTTATAACGCCAACCGTGCCGGGCACACTGGCGCGCTGGACCCGCTGGCGACGGGCATGCTGCCGATTTGCCTCGGGGAAGCGACGAAATTTTCCCAATATCTGCTGGATTCCGACAAACGCTATCGGGTTATTGCGCGTCTTGGACAGCGCACCGATACTTCTGACGCAGACGGGCAAATCGTTGAAGAGCGTCCGGTAACCTTTAGTGCAGAGCAACTGGCTGCAGCGCTGGATACCTTCCGTGGTGACATTGAACAGATCCCTTCGATGTATTCAGCGCTGAAATATCAGGGCAAAAAACTGTACGAATACGCGCGTCAGGGTATTGAAGTCCCGCGTGAAGCACGCCCGATTACCGTCTATGAGTTGCTGTTTATTCGCCATGAAGGCAATGAACTGGAGCTGGAAATTCACTGCTCAAAGGGTACTTATATTCGCACTATCATTGATGATCTGGGCGAAAAACTTGGCTGTGGCGCGCATGTGATTTACCTGCGTCGTCTGGCGGTGAGTAAATATCCGGTTGAACGGATGGTGACTCTGGAACATCTGCGTGAACTGGTTGAGCAAGCCGAACAGCAAGATATTCCTGCTGCGGAGTTACTTGATTCTTTACTGATGCCAATGGACAGTCCGGCTTCGGACTACCCGGTGGTTAATCTTCCGCTAACGTCTTCTGTTTACTTCAAAAATGGTAACCCGGTTCGTACATCTGGTGCGCCGCTGGAAGGACTGGTTCGCGTTACAGAAGGTGAGAACGGCAAGTTTATCGGTATGGGCGAAATTGACGATGAAGGTCGCGTCGCGCCTCGTCGCCTGGTGGTTGAATACCCGGCGTAATATTAACCGTCTTGCGATAACAAGTCGCTACGAGTAGAATACTGCCGCTTAACGTCGCGTAGATCGTTTAACACTTTACGTAACGTACACTGGGATCGCTGAATTAGAGATCGGCGTCCTTTCATTCTTATATACTTTGGAGTTTTAAAATGTCTCTAAGTACTGAAGCAACAGCTAAAATCGTTTCTGAGTTTGGTCGTGACGCAAACGACACTGGTTCTACCGAAGTTCAGGTAGCACTGCTGACTGCACAGATCAACCACCTGCAGGGCCACTTTGCAGAGCACAAAAAAGATCACCACAGCCGTCGTGGTCTGCTGCGCATGGTTTCTCAGCGTCGTAAACTGCTCGACTACCTGAAACGTAAAGACGTAGCGCGTTACACCCAGCTCATCGAGCGCCTGGGTCTGCGTCGCTAATTCTTGCGAGTTTCAGAAAAGGGGGCCTGAGTGGCCCCTTTTTTCAAGCTGACGGCAGCAATTCACTGGAAACTAATGTATTGTTGCTATGAATGATCTTCCGTTGCAGAGGTTCGCGCGGCTAATGAGAGGCTTTACCCACATCTGGCTGGGTTAGGGTTGTCATTAGTCGCGAGGATGCGCAGAAGATCGGGTATTAACACCAGTGCCGTAAGGTACTGTCTAAGAAAGAGAAAGGATATTACATTGCTTAATCCGATCGTTCGTAAATTCCAGTACGGCCAACATACCGTCACTCTGGAAACCGGCATGATGGCTCGTCAGGCTACTGCCGCTGTTATGGTTAGCATGGATGACACCGCGGTATTTGTTACCGTTGTCGGTCAGAAAAAAGCCAAACCAGGTCAGGACTTCTTCCCTCTGACCGTTAACTATCAGGAGCGTACCTACGCTGCTGGTCGTATCCCGGGTAGCTTCTTCCGTCGTGAAGGCCGCCCAAGCGAAGGCGAAACGCTGATCGCGCGTCTGATTGACCGCCCGATTCGCCCGCTGTTCCCGGAAGGCTTCGTCAACGAAGTTCAGGTTATCGCCACCGTGGTTTCTGTTAACCCGCAGGTTAACCCGGATATCGTTGCGATGATTGGCGCTTCTGCGGCGCTGTCTCTGTCTGGTATTCCGTTCAATGGTCCGATTGGTGCTGCCCGCGTAGGTTACATCAATGACCAGTATGTACTGAACCCGACTCAGGACGAGCTGAAAGAGAGCAAACTGGACCTGGTTGTTGCCGGTACTGAAGCCGCTGTGCTGATGGTTGAATCTGAAGCTGAACTGCTGAGCGAAGACCAGATGCTGGGTGCGGTTGTGTTCGGTCATGAACAACAGCAGGTTGTTATTCAGAACATCAATGAACTGGTGAAAGAAGCGGGTAAACCGCGTTGGGATTGGCAGCCAGAGCCGGTAAACGAAGCGCTGAACGCGCGCGTTGCTGCACTGGCTGAAGCTCGCTTGAGCGATGCTTACCGTATCACCGATAAACAAGAGCGCTATGCACAGGTTGATGTCATCAAATCTGAAACCATTGCGACGCTGCTTGCTGAAGACGAAACCCTGGACGAAAACGAACTGGGTGAAATTTTGCACGCTATCGAGAAAAAAGTTGTTCGTAGCCGCGTACTGGCAGGTGAACCGCGTATCGATGGTCGTGAAAAAGACATGATCCGTGGTCTGGATGTGCGCACTGGCGTGCTGCCGCGTACTCACGGTTCTGCGCTGTTCACCCGCGGTGAAACGCAGGCACTGGTTACCGCAACGCTGGGTACTGCACGTGACGCACAGGTTCTTGATGAACTGATGGGCGAACGTACCGACACCTTCCTGTTCCACTACAACTTCCCTCCGTACTCCGTAGGTGAAACCGGCATGGTCGGTTCTCCGAAGCGTCGTGAAATTGGTCACGGTCGTCTGGCGAAACGCGGTGTGCTGGCCGTCATGCCGGATATGGACAAATTCCCGTACACCGTACGTGTAGTGTCTGAAATTACCGAATCCAACGGTTCTTCTTCTATGGCTTCTGTGTGCGGCGCGTCTCTGGCGCTGATGGACGCAGGCGTGCCGATCAAAGCTGCTGTTGCGGGTATCGCAATGGGCCTGGTGAAAGAAGGCGATAACTACGTTGTACTGTCTGACATTCTGGGCGACGAAGATCACCTGGGCGATATGGACTTCAAAGTTGCGGGTTCTCGCGACGGTATCTCTGCATTGCAGATGGATATCAAAATTGAAGGCATCACCAAAGAGATCATGCAGGTTGCGCTGAACCAGGCTAAAGGTGCGCGTCTGCATATCTTGGGCGTAATGGAACAGGCGATCAACGCGCCGCGCGGCGATATCTCTGAGTTTGCTCCGCGTATCCATACCATTAAGATCAACCCGGACAAGATCAAAGACGTTATCGGTAAAGGCGGTTCTGTTATCCGCGCCCTGACCGAAGAAACGGGCACCACTATCGAAATCGAAGATGATGGTACTGTGAAGATTGCAGCGACCGACGGCGAAAAAGCGAAACACGCGATTCGTCGTATCGAAGAGATCACTGCGGAAATCGAAGTGGGCCGCGTCTACAATGGTAAAGTGACCCGTATCGTTGACTTTGGCGCATTTGTTGCCATCGGCGGCGGTAAAGAAGGTCTGGTACACATTTCTCAAATCGCCGACAAACGTGTTGAGAAAGTGACCGATTACCTGCAGATGAATCAGGAAGTACCGGTTAAAGTTCTGGAAGTTGATCGCCAGGGCCGTATCCGTCTGAGCATTAAAGAAGCGACTGAGCAGTCTCAACCTGCTGCGGCACCGGAAGCTCCGGTTGCTGAACAGGGCGAGTAAGGTTGCCATTTGCCCTCCGCTGCGGCGGGGGGCTTTTAACCGGGCTGGACGCCTTGTTAGCAACCGGGAACAGGACGTTCATTCAACCGTGGTCTTCGGGAGTGGGAAATGAAGCCTTTTTTGCGCTGGTGTTTCGTTGCGACAGCACTTACGCTTGCAGGATGCAGTAATATTTCCTGGCGTAAAAGTGAAGTCCTCGCAGTACCATTGCAACCGACTTTACAGCAGGAAGTGATTCTGGCACGTATGGAACAGATCCTTGCCAGTCGGGCTTTAACCGATGACGAACGCGCACAGCTTTTATATGAGCGCGGAGTGTTGTATGATAGTCTCGGTCTGAGGGCATTAGCGCGTAACGATTTTTCGCAGGCGCTGGCAATCCGACCGGATATGCCTGAAGTATTCAATTACTTGGGCATATATTTAACGCAGGCAGGCAATTTTGATGCTGCCTATGAAGCGTTTGATTCTGTACTTGAGCTTGATCCAACTTACAACTACGCGCACTTGAATCGCGGGATCGCATTATATTACGGCGGTCGTGCCAGGTTAGCGCAAGATGATCTGCTGGCGTTTTATCAAGACGATCCCAATGATCCTTTCCGTAGTCTGTGGCTTTATCTTGCCGAGCAGAAGCTCGATGAGAAGCAGGCTAAAGAAGTGTTGAAGCAACACTTCGAAAAATCGGACAAGGAACAGTGGGGATGGAACATTGTCGAGTTCTACCTGGGCAACATTAGCGAACAAACGTTAATGGAAAGGCTCAAGGCGGACGCAACGGATAACACCTCGCTCGCTGAGCATCTCAGTGAAACCAACTTCTATTTAGGTAAGTACTACCTAAGTCTGGGGGATTTGGACAGCGCTGCGGCACTGTTCAAACTGGCGGTTGCCAACAACGTTCATAACTTTGTTGAGCACCGATACGCATTGTTGGAATTATCGCTCCTGGGCCAGGACCAAGATGACCTGGCAGAATCGGACCAGCAATAGCTGACGTACACATCAGCCCGTAATCTTTTTTGATTGCCATCACCTTAACGGGTGAGGGCGTTGTTGTTCGTTAATACACCTACTTTGAGCCGGTTCACACTTTTCAATGAAAATTGCTGATCAATTTCATGATGAGTTATGTAGACTGGCCGCCATTAATTTTGAGGCACACGTACTACATGGCTGAATTCGAAACCACTTTTGCAGATCTGGGCCTGAAGGCTCCTATCCTTGAAGCCCTTAACGATCTGGGTTACGAAAAACCATCTCCAATTCAGGCGGAGTGTATTCCACATCTGCTGAATGGCCGCGACGTTCTGGGTATGGCCCAGACGGGGAGCGGAAAAACTGCAGCATTCTCCTTACCTTTGCTGCAAAATCTTGATCCTGAGCTGAAAGCGCCACAGATTCTGGTGCTGGCACCGACCCGCGAACTGGCGGTACAGGTTGCTGAAGCAATGACGGATTTCTCTAAACACATGCGCGGCGTAAACGTGGTTGCTCTGTACGGCGGCCAGCGTTATGACGTGCAATTACGTGCCCTGCGTCAGGGGCCGCAGATCGTTGTCGGTACTCCAGGCCGTCTGCTGGACCACCTGAAACGTGGCACTCTGGACCTCTCTAAACTGAGCGGTCTGGTTCTGGATGAAGCTGATGAAATGCTGCGTATGGGCTTCATCGAAGACGTGGAAACCATTATGGCGCAGATCCCGGAAGGTCATCAGACCGCTCTGTTCTCTGCAACCATGCCGGAAGCGATCCGTCGCATTACCCGTCGCTTTATGAAAGAGCCGCAGGAAGTGCGTATTCAGTCCAGCGTGACGACCCGTCCTGACATCAGCCAGAGCTACTGGACTGTCTGGGGTATGCGTAAAAATGAAGCGCTGGTGCGTTTCCTGGAAGCGGAAGATTTTGATGCGGCGATTATTTTCGTTCGTACCAAAAACGCGACTCTGGAAGTGGCTGAAGCCCTGGAACGTAACGGCTATAACAGCGCCGCGCTGAACGGTGATATGAACCAGGCGCTGCGTGAGCAGACTCTGGAACGTCTGAAAGATGGTCGTCTGGACATCCTGATCGCCACCGACGTTGCGGCCCGTGGCCTGGACGTTGAGCGTATCAGCCTGGTGGTTAACTACGATATCCCGATGGACTCCGAGTCTTACGTTCACCGTATCGGTCGTACCGGTCGTGCGGGTCGTGCGGGTCGTGCGCTACTGTTCGTTGAAAACCGCGAGCGTCGTCTGCTGCGCAACATCGAGCGCACCATGAAGCTGACCATTCCAGAAGTCGAACTGCCTAACGCAGAACTGCTGAGCAAACGCCGTCTGGAAAAATTTGCTGCCAAAGTACAGCAGCAACTGGAAAGTAGCGATCTGGATCAATACCGTGCACTGTTGAGCAAAATTCAGCCGACTGCGGAAGGTGAAGAGTTGGATCTCGAAACTCTGGCAGCCGCACTGCTGAAAATGGTACAGGGTGAACGTACTCTGATCGTGCCGCCAGATGCGCCGATGCGTCCGCGTCGTGAATTCCGTGACCGTGATGACCGTGGTCCGCGCGATCGTAATGACCGTGGCCCGCGTGGCGACCGTGAAGATCGTCCGCGTCGTGAACGTCGCGATGTTGGTGAAATGCAGCTTTACCGCATTGAAGTGGGCCGTGATGATGGCGTTGAAGTTCGTCATATCGTTGGTGCAATTGCCAACGAAGGCGATATTAGCAGCCGTTATATCGGTAACATCAAGCTGTTTGCTTCTCACTCCACTATCGAACTGCCGAAGGGGATGCCAGGTGAAGTGCTGCAACACTTTACCCGTACTCGCATTCTTAACAAACCAATGAACATGCAACTGTTGGGTGATGCACAGCCGCATACTGAACGTCGTGGCGGTGGTCGTGGCTTCGGTGGTGAGCGTCGTGAGGGCGGTCGTAATTTCAGCGGTGAACGCCGTGAAGGGGGTCGTGGTGATGGTCGTCGTTTCAGCGGCGAACGTCGTGAAGGCCGCGCACCGCGTCGTGATGACTCTACCGGTCGCCGTCGTTTCGGTGGCGATGCGTAATTCACACTAAATCGCTATTACCTGACGTAAAGTAAAATATACAGCCCCGATTCTAACAATCGGGGTTTTTTTTCTGTTTTTTGTACTCGCGTACTGGTACAGTGCAACACATAACAACGCAGTCGCACTATTTTTCACTGGAGAGAAGCCCTCATGGCAACACTAACCACCACCCAAACGTCACCGTCGCTGCTTGGCGGCGTGGTGATTATCGGCGGCACCATTATTGGCGCAGGGATGTTTTCTCTGCCAGTGGTCATGTCCGGTGCGTGGTTCTTCTGGTCGATGGCGGCGCTGATCTTCACCTGGTTTTGTATGCTGCATTCCGGCTTGATGATCCTGGAAGCTAACCTGAATTACCGAATCGGTTCGAGCTTTGACACCATTACCAAAGATTTACTGGGCAAAGGCTGGAACGTAGTCAACGGCATTTCCATTGCCTTTGTGCTCTATATCCTGACTTACGCCTATATTTCCGCCAGTGGTTCGATTCTTCATCACACTTTCTCTGAGATGTCGCTCAACGTCCCGGCACGGGCGGCAGGTTTTGGTTTTGCACTGCTGGTAGCGTTTGTGGTGTGGTTAAGCACCAAAGCCGTCAGCCGCATGACGGCGATTGTGCTGGGGGCGAAAGTCATTACCTTCTTCCTCACTTTCGGTAGCCTGCTGGGGCATGTACAGCCTGCGACATTGTTCAACGTCGCGGAAAGCAATGCGTCTTACGCGCCGTATCTGTTGATGACACTGCCGTTTTGTCTGGCATCGTTTGGCTATCACGGCAACGTTCCGAGCCTGATGAAATATTACGGCAAGGATCCGAAAACTATCGTGAAATGTCTGGTGTACGGTACGTTAATGGCGCTGGCGCTGTATACCATCTGGTTGCTGGCAACAATGGGGAATATTCCTCGCCCGGAGTTTATCGGTATTGCGGAGAAAGGCGGCAATATTGATGTGCTGGTACAGGCGTTGAGCGGCGTGCTGAACAGCCGTAGTCTGGACCTTCTGCTGGTCGTATTCTCAAACTTTGCAGTGGCGAGTTCGTTCCTCGGCGTAACGCTGGGTCTGTTCGACTATCTGGCGGATCTGTTTGGCTTTGATGATTCGGCAATGGGGCGCTTTAAAACGGCACTGTTGACCTTTGCACCGCCCGTCGTTGGCGGTCTGCTGTTCCCGAATGGGTTCCTGTATGCCATTGGCTATGCGGGATTAGCCGCTACCATCTGGGCGGCAATTGTTCCGGCGCTGCTGGCCCGCGCATCGCGTAAACGCTTTGGTAGCCCTAAATTCCGTGTCTGGGGCGGCAAGCCGATGATTGTCCTGATTCTGGTCTTTGGTGTGGGCAACGCACTGGTGCACATCCTGTCGAGTTTTAATTTGCTGCCGGTGTATCAGTAATCAACTGTACCTTATCCGACATTTCTACTGCCTGTACAATGCCTGATGCGCTTCGCTTATCAGGCCTACATTGGGCGGGCCGGATAAGGCTTCCCGCTGCATCAGACAAAATAAAATACACTACCCCAACAGCTCTTCCTTCACGTCCATTGCCAGTTCAAACGAATGCAGGCGCGCCTGGTGATCGAAAATTTGCCCGTTAACCATAATCTCATCGGCGTCAGTTTCGCGCAGGATCGACTGCAAACCATGACGCACTTTCGCTTTATCGCCCACCAGCGACATACTCAGTGACTGCTGTACGCCATACTGCTCGGACGGCGACCAGAACTGATCCATATTCTGAATCGGCGGCGGCAGTTGCCCGGTTTCTCCGCGGCGCAGCTTCACAAAGGCTTGCTGCATCGAGGTAAAAAGAAACTCAGCGTCGCGGTTGCTGTCGGCGGCGATAATATTGATGCACACCATCGCGTACGGTTTTTCCAGCCGTGCCGACGGTTTGAAGTTGCTACGGTAAAGATGCAGCGCCTGGAGCAACATATCCGGCGCGAAGTGTGAGGCAAACGCAAACGGCAGACCAAGCTGCGCCGCCAGTTGCGCGCTGTAAAGGCTGGAGCCTAACAACCACACCGGGATTTTCTCGCCATAGCCCGGTACCGGGCGCACATGCGGATTGGGATCGCGGGCGTCAAACCAGTCCACCAACTCTGCGACATCGCGGGGGAAATTATCAATATCTCCGCTCATATGACGACGTAGCGCCATCATTGTTCGCTGATCGCTACCCGGCGCGCGACCCAGCCCTAAATCGATTCGCCCCGGATAGAGAGTATTGAGCGTGCCGAACTGCTCGGCAATCACCAGCGGCGAATGGTTCGGCAACATCACGCCGCCAGAACCCAGGTGCAGCGTGGTAGTATTCGCCGCCAGATAGCCAATCAACACCGACGTTGCAGCACTGGCAATGCCGGTCATATTGTGGTGTTCCGCCAGCCAGTAGCGATGATAGCCGCGCTTTTCAGCCAGACGGGCAAGATCGAGAGAGTGAGAGAACGCTTCCCGCGCTGAAGAACCTTCGGGGATGGGGGCCAGATCGAGTAGCGAAAACGCAATGGTTTTATCAGTCATAACAGCTCACTTTGTTACCGATTAATCTTTAATATTGCATTAAAGGGTAGTTAAAGTTGTTAACAAAGTGAGCTATGCTCTAAATAATTCGAGTTGCAGGACAAAACGGCAGTGGCGTTTTGAACAACGCTTGCGTTGGCCCTGAAAGGGCGAGGCCTCAGGCCGAGTAACGCGACAAGAGAGTGAATCCCCAGGAGCTTACATAAGTAAGTGACTGGGGTGAACGACAAATTCGCATGGAGCGGATTTGAACGCTGCTTGCAGCGGCCCCGTAAGGGGTGAGGCCCATGGATGGGCCGAATAACCCGCAGACGCAGCACATGCAACTCGAAGTATGACGAGCATATTTGCTTACGCTTGCAGCTCCAGCCCCGCCAGCCGCCGCCAGTAGCCGTTACAGTCGCTGTTTGCCGTCAACGGGAGTGGTGCCGCACCATTTTCATTAGCGCGGAAGGCGTCGAGCATCGCGAAAGTGTCAGTACCCTGCGGTGACAGGCGGACCACATCAACCAGCCCCTGCATTGATGCCAGATCGTTACCGAGATTGTAAACGTAGCCGCTCATGGTCTGAATGCCATTGAGTACAAACACCTGCTGATTCTCCTGCGACAGCACGTTGCGCCCGTTCGGATACTTAATGCAGCAGGTTTCACACTCATCTTTCGGGCGGTCTTCCGAACGTGCCGTAAAGCAGCGGGCGGAGTAGGCCAGCGGCAGATGACCGTAGATCAGGACTTCCACTTCAAACTGGTTGCGAATGCCCAGTTCATCGCACTGATTAAGCAGATTCACCAGCCAGTCGCGGGAAAGCTCCACCGGCATACACCAGCGCATCATGCCCTGTTTGAGTAATATTTTCAGCGTCACCGCGTTATAGCAGTTCAGCGCGTGCCCGGCGACGAACGGCAATTTGCGCTCAGCGCACATATTCACCACGCCGAGATCGCTGGCTTCAATCAGAAACTCGCCGTTCTCTACATAGCGTTTCAGTTCGCCCAGTTCGGAGGACGCCTGCACCAGCGCCAGCGTGGAGAGCACTATCTGCTTGCCACTCCCGGCGAGTGATTTTGCCATCTCCAGCCAGTCGCCAACTTTGGTTGCCCGGCGCTTGCTGCATACCGCTTCACCGAGATAAATCACGTCGGCGCTGCTGGCGGCGGCCTGCTGATAAAATTCTTCCAGCGTCTCTTTTGGCCAGTACCACAGTACCGGCCCTAAGGAATATTTCATTGCTTTTCTCACTGCCATTTACGGTGATACGCGCCAAGGGTGGTTTGCGTGCCTTCGGACATCGACCCGAGCGTCTCCATCCACGCACTTTGTGGTACGAAGTTTTGCGGATCGGCCTTACAACGATCGATAGCCTGACGCCAGACTTTCGCTACCTGGCTGACATACGCCGGGCTACGCTGACGGCCTTCAATTTTCACCGAAGCGATATTCGCCGCCATTAACTCCGGCAGTAGCTCAAGGGTATTGAGACTGGTGGGTTCTTCCAGCGCGTGATAGCGCTCGCCGTCCACCAGATAACGCCCTTTACACAACGTCGGATAACCTGCGTTCTCGCCGTCCTGATAACGATCGATCAGTACTTCGTTCAGGCGAGATTCCAGTCCCTGTGGCGTTTGTTGCCAGCGAACGAAACGAGCTGGGGAACACGCGCCCACGGTGTTGGGTGACTCACCCGTCAGATATGACGACAGATAGCAACGGCCCTCCGACATAATGCACAGGCTGCCGAAAGCAAACACTTCCAGTGGAACAGGGGTAACTCGCGCCAGTTGTTTCACCTGATGAATCGACAACACGCGCGGCAGCACCACGCGGGCAACGTCAAAATGGCGATGATAAAAGTTAATCGCCTCTTCATTGGTCGCTGAAGCCTGCACCGATACGTGACGTTCAATATGTGGGTAACGCTCGGCGGCGTATTCCAGCATGGCGAGATCGGCAAGGATCAACGCGTCGGCACCCAGTTGCGCCGCCATATCCACGACGCGCTGCCAGCGGGCGTAGCCGTCCGGGTGCGCAAAAGTGTTAATTGCGATGTGAAGTTTGCGGCGATGTTGATGGACAAAACTCACCGCTTCCTGCAATTTTTTTTCGGTAAAGTTAAGGCCGGCGAAGTGACGGGCATTGGTATCATCTTTTAGCCCGATATAAACAGCATCTGCGCCGTTTTCGATGGCCGCCTTAAGCGCCGGGAGATTTCCGGCAGGGCAGAGCAGCTCCATAATTTTTCCTGAAGGTTGCGCTGTCAAAGCGCAAAAATGTTAACGAACTGGGATTTTAGTTAACCTTGCTGCGACAATTTTTGATTTAAGGCAGTTAAAGTTGTATTGGTGGTAGCAGCAATTTCATATGGAATTGTTGATTTATACCGCTATGTTATTTTTCTGATATGGCAAAATAGGACGATTGTTGAAGCAGGGAGTAAAACTCGTGTTGGATAAACTGCGTTCCCGCATTGTGCATTTGGGACCATCTCTGTTGAGTGTACCGGTAAAACTGACGCCCTTTGCGCTTAAACGCCAGGTTCTTGAGCAAATTTTAAGCTGGCAATTCCGCCAGGCGCTGGACGATGGCGAGCTGGAGTTCCTTGAAGGTCGTTGGTTAAGTATTCATGTGCGTGATATTGACCTGCAATGGTACACCTCGGTGGTGAACGGCAAACTGGTCGTCAGCCAGAACGCACAAGCTGATGTGAGTTTTAGTGCCGATGCCAGCGATCTGCTGATGATTGCAGCGCGTAAACAGGATCCAGATACACTCTTCTTCCAGCGCCGGCTGGTGATCGAGGGTGATACGGAGCTGGGGTTATATGTGAAAAACCTGATGGACGCCATTGAACTGGAGCAAATGCCGAAAGCGTTACGTATGATGCTACTGCAATTGGCAGATTTTGTTGAGGCGGGAATGAAAACCACGCCTGAAACCAAACAGACATCGGTAGGTGAACCATGCTAATTCGAGTAGAAATTCCCATTGATGCGCCGGGTATTGATGCCCTGCTGCGTCGTTCATTCGAAAGCGATGCGGAAGCAAAGCTGGTTCACGATCTGCGTGAAGATGGCTTTCTGACGCTGGGACTGGTAGCGACGGATGATGAAGGTCAGGTCATTGGCTATGTGGCATTTAGTCCGGTTGATGTGCAGGGCGAAGACCTGCAATGGGTCGGTATGGCGCCACTGGCGGTAGATGAAAAATACCGCGGGCAAGGGCTGGCGCGTCAACTGGTCTATGAAGGACTCGATTCGCTTAATGAGTTCGGCTATGCCGCAGTGGTGACGCTGGGCGATCCGGCGCTGTACAGCCGTTTTGGCTTTGAACTGGCGGCGCATCACGATCTGCGTTGCCGCTGGCCGGGCACTGAAAGCGCCTTCCTGGTACATCGTTTAGCGGATGATGCGCTGAATGGCGTAACCGGCCTGGTTGAGTATCACGATCACTTCAATCGCTTTTAATCTCCGGGGTTTGTAGACGGTTTAACAGCTCTGCAAACCCTGTTCCTTCTGCGACCAGACGCTCTTTCTGCCGTTTGGTCAGTTGTTTGACGCGATATTCCGCCCGTAGCGCCAGCGAACGGTCGCCAACCAGTGCGGAAAACGCCAGTGTCAGTTCTCCTTTCCCGCGCAGTGCTTTTGCTCCTTTACCGCTTTGATGCTGCTGATAGCGGCGTTCAACATCCGTGGTTATCCCGGTATAAAGCTTATTGTCAGCGGTGCGGATCAAGTAAAGGAACCAGGGGGTCATTGTATGCATCACATGTTAAGTTCAGACAACAGTATAAAAGAGAACAGAAATGGAAACACTCACCGCCATCAGCCGTTGGCTGGCAAAACAACATGTTGTTACCTGGTGCGTGCAGCAGGACGGGGAACTCTGGTGCGCCAATGCCTTTTATCTTTTTGATGCGCAGAAAGTCGCATTCTACATTCTGACAGAAGAAAAAACGCGTCATGCGCAGATGAGCGGCCCACAAGCTCATGTTGCCGGAACGGTAAATGGTCAGCCGAAAACGGTGGCATTAATCCGTGGCGTGCAGTTTAAAGGGGAGATTCGTCGACTGGAAAGCGAAGAAGGCGACTTCGCGCGTCAGGCGTATAATCGTCGCTTTCCTGTTGCCAGAATGCTGTTAGCTCCAGTTTGGGAAATCCGCCTCGATGAAATCAAATTCACCGACAACACGCTGGGTTTTGGTAAAAAACTGGTTTGGCAACGGTAACCTATAGTTAAACATGAGTGTACATACAGGGCTGGAGGCAATATGAGTCAGGTTTTAATTACAGGCGCAACGGGGCTGGTGGGCGGTCATCTGCTGCGTATGTTGATTAACGAACCGAAAGTTAATGCCATTGCCGCGCCAACCAGACGCCCACTGGCAGATATGCCAGGAGTCTATAACCCACACGATCCGCAATTAACCGATGCGCTGGCGCAAGTCACCGATCCGATCGACATAGTGTTTTGTTGTCTCGGTACCACGCGGCGGGAGGCAGGTAGCAAAGAGGCGTTTATTCATGCCGATTACACGCTGGTGGTGGACACCGCCTTAACCGGGCGACGACTGGGCGCGCAGCATATGCTGGTGGTCAGTGCCATGGGGGCAAATGCCCATTCGCCGTTTTTCTATAACCGCGTCAAAGGGGAGATGGAAGAAGCGTTAATTGCCCAGAACTGGCCGAAGCTGACCATTGCCCGTCCGTCGATGTTGCTGGGAGATCGCAGCAAGCAGCGGATGAACGAAACTTTATTTGCGCCGTTGTTCCGTTTGCTGCCAGGTAACTGGAAATCCATTGATGCGAGAGACGTGGCGCGGGTGATGCTGGCAGAGGCGATGCGGCCCGAGCATGAAGGCGTGACTATTTTAACTTCTTCAGAATTACGCAAAAGAGCTGAATAAATTGATAGTGAGCATCATATTTACGCCTTCAGGGGAGCAGGTGTGATTGTCGGCAGTCTGGCGCTGTTATTCTGACCTGAAGAAAAACATGTCGGATGCGGCGTGAACGCCTTATCCGACCTACGGTTGGCGCCGTTGTAGGCCTGATAAGACGCGGCAAGCGTCGCATCAGGCAACGGCAGCCGGATGCGGCGTGAATGTCTTATCTGACCTGTGGTTGGCGCCGTTGCAGGCCTGATAAGACGTGACAAGCGTCGCATCAGGCAACGGCAGCCGGATGCGGCGTGAACGCCTTATCCGACCTGTGGTTGGCGCCGTTGTAGGCCTGATAAGACGCGGCAAGCGTCGCATCAGGCAACGGCAGCCGGATGCGGCGTGAATGTCTTATCTGACCTGTGGTTGGCGCCGTTGTAGGCCTGATAAGACGCGGCAAGCGTCTTATCAGGCATGACAAGGAGGATTATTTAATAAACGTAAACGCCGTGGTTACCCGCTTCACGCCGCTCACCCGGCTGGCAATATCGGCCGCCGCTTTTGCTTCGCGTTCAGTCACCAGCCCCATCAGGAACACTTCGCCGTTTTCGGTGGTGACTTTCACGTTAGACGATTTCACCAGGTCGCTGGCCAGCAGTTGCGAACGCACTTTGGTGGTGATCCAGGTATCGTTAGAAGCTTCGCCCAGACCAATTGGTTGACCCTGGCGGATCTCGTTATACACTTCGGTTGCGCCGTCTACGCCCATGGCAATCTGTTTCGCACGAGCCGAAAGCTCAGAGTTTGGCGACTGCCCAACCAGCAGAACTTTACCCTGATACGCCGTGACATTAATGCGCGCTTCTTTCTTAATCTGTTCGTCCTTCGACAATGCGCGGTTAACGCGCACTTCCAGGGTACCGTCGTCCACCTGAGTGCCGACACTGCGAGGATCGGTCGCCGCTTTGGTGCCGACAGCAGCAGTACCTACCACAGCGGCAGCAACGCACCCTTGCAATAGTAGCGCGGAAATAAGGACTGCGATTGGCGAAAATGCCTTCATGTGTTCTCCTTAATCATCCTGGTGAGGGAAAAGCGTGTTATCGATCAGATCGCACAGGCAATTTACCGTCAGCATATGCATTTCCTGAATGCGAGCGCTACGATGCGAGGGAATGCGGATTTCCACGTCCTGTGGCCCTAACAGCCCCGCCAGTTCACCGCCGTCATAGCCGGTTAGTGCCACAATGGTCATATCACGTGTAACGGCAGCTTCAACAGCTTTAACAATATCGCGACTATTACCACGAGTAGAAATGGCTAGCAGCACATCACCCGCATGTCCCAGCGCCCGAACTTGTTTTGCATACACTTCATCATGTAAGCGATCGTTGGCAATCGCCGTTAAGACAACATTATCCGTATTTAGTGCAATGGCGGGTAAGCTAGGTCGCTCCGTTTCGAAGCGGTTGATCATGCTGGCAGCAAAATGCTGTGCGTTGGCAGCGGAGGTTCCATTACCACAACAGAGAATTTTGTTGCCATTGAGCAGAGACTGAACCAGCGTCATGGCTGCACGGGAGATCGCATCCGGTAGTGCCTCTGCCGCCGCAATTTGAGTTTGAATGCTTTCAGTGAAGCAAGCTTTGATTCTTTCTTGCACGCTAATCCTTAAACCTTAATTATGAGTGGTTATTAAAGGCGTCCTTAATCCACTCAACTTCATTCCCGGTGAAGGCTAACACATCGAACCGACAATCCACAGTATCAAAACTCCCATTATGACGCGCGAGCCACAAGCGGGCAGTCTGTAATAATTTGTGTTGTTTGCTACGGGTCACACTGGCAGCCGCGCCGCCGTAGAAAGCAGAGCGGCGATAACGCACCTCGACAAAAACGATTGTCTGGCCTTCACGCATTATCAGATCAATTTCGCCGCCACGCTCATTCACGTTGGCGGCGACAAACCGCAGTCCATTGCCTTCCAGCCAGCGACGCGCGGAGGCTTCCCACGCATCACCGGTCTGTTTAGTCGTTAACTGGCGGGAACTACCTGACCCTGTTGGTACTGTAGCCATGATAACTTCCTGTTAATCACGCAATCCGGGCTAGCCGTCAGGCTTCCGGTATTACCGTTGATTTCAAAACCCTGAACCTGGCGCATTTGCGAGAAATGATTTGCCAGTGACCAGGCATCGACGCCCATTGCATACATCCGAGCCAGCGAATAGTCATTGTTCACGGCACTGAGCGCCTGCTGCATTAATGGCAGATTGTTACCCGCCAGCATGGGGATTTCACTGTACTGCAAGCCTTCCATTTCCAGACGGAAATCCGGGCCTGCGGTGCCTTGCGCGCTACGAGAACTGGCGTATAACGTTGCGCCGCTCTGGCTACTGTTACGCATGGCGATCATCGGCTTGATAAAGGCGATCTCGCTCGGTGTCGCGACGATATACACCGCGTCCACTCGACCGCCGTTATTGGTGAATTGATCACTGGTTGGTGTGGTTTGCAGTGACGGATTACTTGTTGTTCCTGTATCAGCGGAGGTGCTGGTGGCAATTGGACTACCTGTTAAAGCGATACCAGAACCGCCGTTAACACCCGCGCGTAATTCGCTGGTGGATCCAAATTTTTGTTGCAGAACGGTGCCGCCGCCCAGTTTCTGCCACTCTTGTGCAAACGCATTTGCCACGCGATCGCCCAGTGAACTCCGCGGGATCAGCACCAGCGGCGCTTGTTTGCCCTGGTCATGAATATGGCGCGCCGCATCGCGGGCTTCATCTTCCGGCGACAGCGCGAAGTAACAGATATTAGCGCGGTTTTCGACATTTTCCGGCTGATTCAGCGCCAGCACGTTCAGCGGAGTGTTGCTCTTCAGCAACTCTTCAACGTTATTTTTCAGCAGCGGACCGACCACAATGCTTGCGCCATCCTGCTGAACCTGGTTGAGGATCTGGCTAAGCGGTTGTGATGAGGTATCGTAGATTTTCAGTTCTGCAGACGGATTCGCAGGCGCGCTTACTGCCGCAGTGGTTGCCGACGGAGCGCTAACTGGCGCGGGTTGGGGCGTAGTTTCTTCACCCGTCAGATCGCTAACTGAAGCTTGCGCCGGGCTGGCAACGCCATCCACGGTTTGCGGCTGAGGTTGTTCTGCTACGTCCGTGGCAGGCGCAGCGGCTACCTGAGCCGCGACAGGCTGAGTACCAAGATTTTTCGCCGCTTCAAAGCCTTGCTGAATAGTGCGACCAAATACCGCGGCCTGACCATTCAACGGCAATAGCAGGGCGATTTTATTGGTTGACGCAGGTTTAAACGCTTTTACGTTTACCAACTGTGTTGGCAACATTTTCGCGCCCGGGTTGTTCGGATAACGTTTCTGCCAGTCGGCAATGCCGGCTTTCATCATGTCGGGATCGTTACGGTTATCAAACCAGACACGCTGCAGATCCAGCCAGCCTTGCAGGATATTTTCATCGGCATTGATCACCAGCGTGTTCGCTTGATCCTGAGTCATGGAGGAGAGCGCCTGCCATGTGGCGTCGATATTCTGCTGTTTTTCTTTCGCGCCGAGCAGTGGTTCCTGAGCAATTAACGCACGCAGTAAATCAAGGGAAGGACGGCCCTGGCTGGCGTCGATTTTCGCCTGCCAGTAGCGAGCCTGCTGGTTTTGTTCTAAATCGGCAGGTGTGATTTTCGCCAGCAAGGTTTGCGCGCCAGTAAAATCTTTCTGCGCCAGTTTAATTTCTACGGCCAGCAATGACTGCTCGCGACGCTGGGTATCGTTCAGTTCTTGCGGTAGTTGGTTGAACAACTCCACCGCCTGTCCGGTTTTACCTTCTTTCACCAGTGCACGAATGGCAAGTAATTGCCAGTTGATCCTGGTATCATCAGAGCTTTGCTGCATCTGTTGCAGGTAAAAGGCAGAATCTGCCTGTGCCGTCCCCTGCATATAGGCAGTGGACTGATCGGGGGTATGGGTGCCACAACCGGCGAAAATCAGGGCTGCCAAAACAACAGGCAGACAACGCGCGGCTTTCAAACGAGAAAATGTTGAGGGTACCATAGTGTATCCAGTGATATTTTTTTACGCAATGCTCAATATTAAATCGGCAATACGGACGACACAATGAAACAACACCAATCAGCGGATAATTCTCAGGGCCAGCTTTACATTGTACCGACACCGATCGGCAATCTGGCGGATATCACCCAGCGTGCGCTGGAGGTGTTACAGGCCGTTGATCTGATTGCCGCCGAAGATACACGCCATACCGGTTTACTGCTGCAACATTTTGGTATCAACGCCCGGTTGTTCGCCTTGCATGACCATAACGAACATCAGAAAGCTGAAACGTTACTGGCTAAGCTGCAAGAAGGGCAAAACATTGCGCTGGTTTCTGATGCCGGAACGCCGCTGATTAATGATCCGGGCTATCATCTGGTACGCACCTGCCGTGAAGCGGGTATTCGCGTGGTGCCGCTACCTGGACCGTGTGCTGCCATCACTGCATTAAGCGCCGCGGGTTTGCCATCAGATCGCTTTTGTTATGAAGGTTTCCTGCCTGCCAAATCGAAAGGTCGCCGTGATGCGTTAAAAGCCATTGAAGCGGAACCGCGCACGCTGATTTTTTATGAATCTACCCACCGTCTGTTAGATAGCCTGGAAGATATCGTCGCGGTATTAGGCGAATCCCGCTACGTGGTGCTGGCGCGTGAGCTAACCAAAACCTGGGAAACCATTCATGGCGCGCCAGTTGGCGAGCTGCTGGCGTGGGTGAAAGAAGATGAAAACCGTCGCAAAGGCGAAATGGTGCTGATTGTCGAAGGCCATAAAGCACAGGAAGAAGACTTACCCGCCGATGCCCTGCGCACGCTGGCGCTGTTACAGGCCGAGCTTCCGTTGAAAAAAGCAGCGGCGCTGGCAGCAGAAATTCACGGCGTGAAGAAAAACGCGCTGTATAAGTATGCGCTGGAGCAGCAAGGGGAGTGATTACAGGCGTCGCAGCAGGAATAGCGCTGCAACGCCTGTAGCAGGCGAGTTAACGACGACACATCTCATCAGTCAAACACGTGAAATGGTTATGCAGCCATAAAAACGAAGCAGGGATAGCGGTGGAGACTTTAGCTGTGAGAAAACGTTCTGTCGCATCCTGCTTTTCTTCGCCTGTCACCAGCAGCAAAACTTCGCGGGCATTGAGAATATCCTTCAGCCCTAAGGTGATCCCCTGAGTCACCGGGTGGTCAGCGGTTTTTAACATTTCATGTTGCTGTGTTCTGGCATCGAGTTGGCTGATATGGCAGGTCGGTTGCAGGCTTTCTCCCGGTTCGTTCAGCCCCAGATGAGCGTTTTTCCCCAGACCGAGTACGCATAAATCCAGCCCGCCTTTACGTGCAATCAGGTTCGTCACCCGTTCACACTCGCTCTCATCAATATCTTCGGAGCGAAAGCTGATGAGCTGATCTTCACGTAGCCCCAGCGGCTGCACGATATGCTGTTGAAGGAAAGTTTCGCAGGTGCCAGGCATCGTTAATGGCAGGCCTACCCATTCATCGAGCTTCACAAAGGTGAGATGGCTGATATCAACGCGCTGCTGGTGGATTTTTTCTACCAGATATCGATAAGTCAGTAATGGCGTGGCTCCGGTTGCCAGGCAAATCACGGCATTCGGGTTGCTACAGATCACGTCCAATAAATATTCGCTGGCGAGTTCACTTAACGCCGTATAGTTTTCCACTTGCTGAAGGGTTTGCACAGGATGAAATTCCTTAAGTAAGGAGGCACCGTCAGACGCAGTGCCTCGTTCCATTTACAAAATGCCGAATGCGGAACAAACGATGGAAAGCACAAACGTTACGCCGATTAACAGTACTGGATGCGCTTTTTTCACCCGCAGTAAGTAGTACATCAACAGGGTGTAAGCCATCGGTAAAATATTCGGGAAGACTTTATCGAAGAAATCCTGCTGCAGCGCGACGCTGTGGGTACTGTCGATGGCAAACGATGTCACCACGTTAATATGCACATACGAAGCGATCAGCCCGCCGATTACCGTGATCCCGGGGATGGTTGCCGAACGAGCAATCATCTGCGAGTTCTCTCGCACTTTATCAATAGCCTTCACGCCGACTGAATAACCGACGTGGGTCCAGCCGACGCGCAGGAAAAAGATAAGCAGGTAAACGGCGAAAAATAGAATCGGCCCCAGCAGGTTTCCCTGGCTGGCAAATGATGAGCAAATTCCCGCCATAATCGGCAACAAGGTAAACCAGAAAATCGCATCGCCAATCCCGGCGATTGGGCCAAACAGCGCTACTTTCAGACCTTTAATGGTGTCGCGGTTTTCCCTTTTTCCTCCATTGAAATTAATAACCCCATCAGGAACCCGACCAGATTCGGGTGGGTGTTAATAAATTCCAGATTATCTTTCATCGCCGCGCTTAAGCCCGGTTTGTCGTCCTTATAGATCTTTTTCAGGAGCGGCAACATCGCCCAGGTAAAGCCGCCCGCCTGCATCCTTTCGTAGTTAAAGCTCGCTTGCAGCAGCGATGAACGAAAGCCCAGACGGGTGATATCTTTTTTACTGATTTCAGATCCCATTGCTGTAGTCCTCTTCTTCATTTTTACTGGCAACGGGCTGCGGTTGCACTTGTTGCCGGGATTTCGCGTTGAAAAACTCATACACGGCAAAGCCTGCGCCCAGTACGGCAACAGGTAACAAATTGCTGACCTGGATGTAGCAAATAAACAGGAAACCGGCGATCAGATAAGGGATGTATTGCGCTTTGAACATCACGCGCAGCAGCAGACCAAAACCGACGGCAGGTAAAATACCGCCAGCCACTTCAAAGCCGTGAGTCAACCAGGCCGGCATTGCTTTCACCAGTGCCTGCATCGCGCCTTGCGCCAGGTAAGTACAGAGAAACGCAATCACCACATACGAAGAGGCAACAATCAGCATCGTTATCCAGTTAAGTCGGGTAAACGCTGCTGTATCCGCCTCTTTCGCGTATTTATCGGCTTTGCTCATAAATAATGAGAATGCCGAATAGAAGAACAGAATGACGTACTGCATTAACAGACTAAACGGCAGACCAAGACCAATTGCCGTTTTGGCATCGACGCCCGTAGACCACGCAATGACGGTGGTCATCAGACCCGCCATAATCGGGTTGGGCGGTTGAACGCCGCCGGCAGGGGTTAACCCGGCGAAAGCCAGTTCTGTCAGACCGCCGGTAATTAAACCCGTCTGAATATCACCAAGAATAGTGCCAGTAAGAGTACAAACGATTATCGGTCGGAATAAAAATAAGGCTTCCAGCCAAAAATCAATCCCCAGAAAGAAAACTAACGCCGCCAGGGAGAGCCCCTGAAGAAGAGTTATTTCATGCATTTTTATTACCTCAAACGAATATTAAGGCGATGGCGACGTTAGTCAGGAATTTGCTCTTTTTGAGAGCCAGGGACGTCCTGAATAAAAACATTCACGCCGCGTCGTTTAATAAAACGTAAATCTGTGAGATCCTGCTCATCGACATAAACTCTACTGCTGATTTGTGTTTTCCCTTCCGAGAAATGCATATTGCCGACGTTGACATCTTTCAGATCAAGACCGCCTTCTATCAGTTTACGTACCGTCTGCGGCGTACGGCAAATCAGAAATATTTTCTGATGCGGCGCAGCTTTGCCGATGACGTTAATGGTTTTTTCAATAGTAAAAAAACGAATGCCAAAGCCGTAGGTTTCCGCGGTAATACCCATCAGTTTCTGTTGAATATCATCGTTAGCGACAACATCGTCTACAACCACCAGCAGATTCGCACCGATGGTGGATGTCCAGGTCACGCCAACCTGGCCGTGAACCAGACGGTTATCAATACGGGTTAAGAGAATATTTGGACTGCTCATTTTTAATCCTCGCCATAAAAATTGATTATATAGATTTTTTAAATATATTATTGTTGTGGCATTGTACGGATGTATTTATTAAATTTAGCCATCTCCTTTACCATTAATGCACTACCCGATATTAATCGGGCAGCACCTGTGAATAAATATTATTAAATTAATGATTATGCTGAGATTCGATTCGCTGAACCACAGACATTAATTTTATTTCTGACAACCTCTTTCATCGCATCCATGCCGACGCGCATATAATAGCGAGGATCATTACCCTGCGGATTTTCTGCAAACCAGGCTTTTACTGCGCCGGCGAAGGCTATTTTTAATTCTGTGGCAACGTTCACTTTTGTGACGCCAAGTTCAATCGTACGACGGACAAATTCGTCCGGGACATCGCTGGCACCGTGCAGCACCAGAGGAACGTCCACCACTTCACGAATTTCCGCCAGTCGCTGGAAATCAATCTTCGGCGTTTTACTGTACAGACCATGTGCCGTACCAATCGCCACTGCCAGGCTATCGACGCCAGTCAGTTCAACAAAGCGTTTCGCTTCTTGTGGGTCGGTCAGGTATGCGCTTTCAGCATCAACATGCATATCATCTTCCACGCCGCCCAGTCGTCCCAGCTCCGCTTCTACGCTGCAATCCTGCGAGTGGCAGAAATCGACAACCGATTTCACCAGCTTCACGTTCTCGGTAAACGGGAAGTGACTGCCGTCGATCATTGCGCTGCGCACGCCTGCGTGGACTTTACGGCGAATATCATCCAGCGATTCGTGGTGGTCGAGATGCAGCGCCAGCGGCATGTTGTAGGTTGTGGAATAGGCGCTACACAGGGCGTAGATCTCTTCCAGCTCAATATGTTTAAAGGTCCCCGGCGTTCCGGCGAGGATCACCGGCGATCGCATTTCGCTACATACTTCGAGGATCGCCTGGATAGTCTCGGCATTATGGATGTTAAATGCAGGCACCGCGTAACCATTGGCCTGGGCGTCCTGTAACAGATATTTAGTGGAGATAATGCTCATAATGCGATCCTTTTATGCCTGCCACGGATGAATAATGACGCCTTGCACCACGCGGTTTACGGTGCCACTGGCTGATGGGGAATCCGGTGTATTGCCCATATGTAGCGACTGCATCAGTGCAAACGTCTGGGCGTACATCAGGAAGCAAAATGCTTGCTCAACGTCGATAAAGTGACGGGAGGGGGGCAGGATAATATGTGGGCCAGCGGCGATAACGTCGTTGCTTTCCGCGGCGATGGCGATTACGCGCATCGCCTGGTTATCGCGGCGGAGTTCTGCCAGCAGATCAAGATCATACTGACGGGTGTAAGGGTGGCTGGAGACAAACACCACCACCAGTGTTTCACCATCGACCAGTGATTTTGGGCCATGACGGAATCCGGTTGGGGAATCATAAAAGGCTGCCAGCTTACCCGCCGTCAGTTCCAGTACCTTCAGCGCCGACTCGCGTGCCGCGCCCTGTAAGCCACCGCTGCCGAGATAAACGACCCGTTTCCACGACGCGTAACCAAACACGCCTTCGCTGAAATCGCCCAGAGAGGTCAGGATCGTCTGGCAACGATCCGCCACGTCGCGGAAGGTCTGGCTGTTGATCATCTCAGGTGCGAAAACCGCGAGGCAGCTGGTCATCATGGTGGTAATACTGCTGGTCATCGCAAAGCCGCGATCGTGCGTTTCTGCGGGCATCAGCAGGGCAAATGCATTATTGCTGTTGATCGCGTTTTGATAGAGCGCGCCCGCTTCGTTGCAGGTGATCGGCAGGTGATAGCACTCCGGTACAAACTGATTTGCCAGTTCTACGGCGGCGACGCTTTCCGGGCTATTGCCAGAACGGCCAAAGGAGATAAGCAACAATGGATGGGCTGGATTCAGGTAATCCATTGGATTGGTAACCAGATCGGTGGTCGGTACGGCGCTGAAGTTTTTGCCAGTATGGCTGGCAAGCCACGGTGCGATGATGTCGCCGATAAATGCCGAGGTTCCGGCGCCGGTCAGGATGATCCGCAGGTTCTCTTTGCGCAGTAATGGTTGAAGGAAGTTATCAATCGCGGAGCGTAACGCGTCAATGTTGACGAGAGAACGGATCCAGGCGCGAGGCTGTTGGCGGATTTCTTCTTCAGTCCATGTGCCGGTAGTTGCGACAGCAGGGGTGTAATTTTCTGGCATAACTCAATCCTTAGTCTGATGAACTGGACTGCAGGCGCAGTATCTTTCGCTTGCCTTTCGTTTCACTTAGTGATGTCTTTCGTTTGTTAAAATCTATATAAAAGGAATTGAAACCTAAATGCTTAAGAAAGAAATGAAGTGAAATTTGTGATCGTTGAAAGAAAAGATAAGGGAAGGAAAAAGGAGAACATACAGAGAGCTGTACGTAAGATTGTGTAAGTGTCTGCTTTTGATGTGTTCAATCCAACATCAAAACCAGGTTGCGGTATGGTCGAAAAACAGTTGCAGGCTCTGGCTGTCGAACTTGTGCCAGTCTGTCGACGTTCTTCGCTTACCTGGCTGAGATTCGTAAAGTCGGTATTGTGATAGACGACACTATGAAAAAGACCGTGTGGTGGGCAATCCGGGCGGCCTCAGATGATTCCTCTGGTACAACCAAACCGGGCATCTTCAATGAACACCGATATATATCTCCTGATACTATAATGTCATCTTACTGTCTTTATAATATGATTCCTTTATCAATAAATATTAAATGGGGAAAACCGATATACTTGCAGTAATGTCTGTCAGTGTTAAATAATAACTATGTTGGTGGTTGTTTATTTGGATGGTTGGGTTGTAAAAAGAGGGCGCTTTAGCGCTTCAGAAAAGGCCAGCCAGATAAAACGACCAGATATCGATAACCAACCTTTTTGGGGCTCTATAAATAAGGGGAGATGATGAAGAAAGTTCTGAAGTCGTTTTTTCTAATATCTGCATTGCTATTGGCATTTGTGCCTTTGGCTCACTCAAGTGAAAATGGTACACATATGTTGATTACATCTCAGAGTGCATTCGATTATCAACAGACCAGGGAACGTCTGATCAAAGCAATTTCAGATAACGGACTGGTCTTATTTGGCGAATTTGATCATGCAAAGGCAGCTCATGGTGCCGGGCTTACAATGCCCCCCACGACTGTTCTGGTATTTGGTAACCCCAGAGCGGGAACGCCCTTGATGATAGCTCACCCGGAACTTGCGCTGGATTTACCTTTCCGCGTTCTCATCAGCCAGCGCCCTGATGGACAGGTGAATGTCAGCTATCATTCTGCAGAAGAGCTCAAACGTTATGGTCTTGATATGGATTCAGTACACGTGTTGAAAAAACTGGAGCAATTCGTCCAGAAAAACATTCAGCCATAAAGACGAGTAGTTCCGGTTTCCTGAAAGCGTACAGAATTCTGTGTTACGTTAAAAGGTCTACAACGCCACTACAGTATTCAGTTGCCTTTCAAAATAAATGGTTAACTGCGACAATGTTAAATCCCACTGCTGGATTAGCATTGTCCATTTTTTTCTGCATATTCATCAGCGACAGATAATAAAGCAACTTTAATAGATTGTTTCTATTCGTTTCCAATGAAACAACTCAGGAAATCATCTCACAGGCAATTCCGAATAAATTAAATGATAAAATTTAAATAACGGGGCGTTGGTGCGTAAAAAGAAAAAATACTTTGTTACGATTTTATTTCGTGCTGGGATACATGCACAATATCATCGCTTTTGTTGATTACTCACGAATGATTTACACCATGATGGCTTTATTTTGCTTATTTTCTCTGATTCAGGACGTAAATTCCTTGCGGAAAGTCCGGGTTGGCCCCGTCGCAAGTGGCTCATGTATCAGGTTCTGTTCTGACCAACGATAGCTCCCCTGCAGATCTATCAAACACATCTGGCTTCAGTGAAGCGACCTTCAGTAACCGCCGATGCACTCGTCTTCATTATCCTTATACATCACACCTTCAAGTATTCGCATTTTCCCCGGAACCAGTAACCTGTCGCTCCTTCTTTATCTTCCACATACCTCCATGAACTCATTGCTACTTACCACCAGGTATTCCTTCTGGTGGGCGATGAAAGATTTCATCCCGATCCGCACCTTTAATATTTTGTGTAACAAAATGAATGATTTTTAAAATTATGTAATGAGTGTTGGCATGTTGTTTGGTTTGGTTATGATTTCAATGCATTATGTAACTACAGGAGTTATTTATGAAAAAAACACTGGCTGGCGTTTTAATCTTTCTATCTTCTGCTGCATATGCAGATATCAATTTGTATGGGCCTGGTGGCCCGCATACAGCGTTGCTGGATGCCGCTAATCTTTACACCAGGAAAACCGGTGTTACGGTAAATGTTCATTACGGGCCACAGAAGAAGTGGAATGAAGAAGCCAGACAAAACGCTGATATTCTGTTTGGTGCTTCCGAGCAGTCTGCTTTGGCTATCGTCCGTGATCATAAAGACAGATTCAGCGAAAAGGATATTCAACCTCTTTACCTGCGTAAAAGTATTTTACTGGTAAAGAAAGGCAATCCTAAAAACATTCAAGGGATTGACGATCTGACCAGGCCTGGTATTGGTATTATCGTCAATGATGGTGGCGGAACCAGTAATACATCTGGCACCGGTGTTTGGGAAGATATTGCCGGGCGTAAGGGGAATATTGAAACCATAGCCGGTATTCGCAAGAATATTATTCTGTATGCGCCCAACAGTGGAACAGCACGTAAAGCGCTGGAAAATCAGCCAGATGCTGATGTCTGGATAACCTGGGCTGACTGGGCAGCCAGTAACCCCGGTATTGGTGATGTGGTAGAGATAGCGCCGGATTATGTTATCTGGCGTGATATGAATATTGCCGTACGCCAGGATGCGGATGCTGAAACCCGCCAGTTTGCTGCATGGCTGCATTCTGATGAAGCAGCACCAGCATTCGAAAAATATGGCTGGGTCAAAAAGGGCACCCCATAAATATAAAGACAGGGAGTGTTATAAATTCCAACACTCCCAAATTTACAATACTCCTGAAGCTAATTGGCCCTGAATCCAGACTTGTTGCACATGCAATCCGCTATCCAGAGCGATAATGCTGGCGCGTTTCCCTGGTTTTAGCGATCCGAGAACATCATCCATACCCAGCATTCGCGCCGGATGTAGCGATGCCATATGAATCGCCTCTGCTGGCGTCACACCTGTCAGCTCGACCATATTCCGTACCGCCGCATCGACAGACAGCGTGCTGCCCGCCAGTCCACCAGACGCGGTGCGTACAATACCGTCGTGCATCTGCACCTCCTCACCGCATAATGTATAACGACCATCTGGCATCCCGGCGGCCTGCATCGCGTCAGTGATCAGTACGATCCTCTCTTTCGCACAGCAACAGCACAGCGACATCGCCGCCGGATGCACATGATGACCATCGGCAATCAGCTCCAGCCAGGCGCGTTTGTCCGTTAACCCCGCGCCAATCATTCCCGGTTCGCGGTGATGTAAACCTGTCATCCCGTTATAGCAATGCACCAGGCCGTCTGCACCAGCGTCAAATGCGGCGCAGGTTTGTTGCCAGGTCGCCGCGCTATGCCCCAGCATCACCCGTACGTTTTGCTGATTAAGATGGCGGATGGCCTGCAATGCCCCCGTTTTTTCTGGTGCCAGCGCTACCACGCGCAAGGTGTGCTGAGAAACGGCAATCAGTTGATCCAGTTCGGCAATCTCCAGCTCGCGGAACAGCTCCGGCGGATGCGCGCCTTTATTCTGCGGCGTGAAGTACGGTCCTTCGAGATAACTCCCCAGCACCTGTGCGCCTGGCCCGCCACGTTGGCAACGTTGTGCGATACGTTCCAGCGCCGTATGAATGTCATTGAGTGGCGCGGTTACGGTCGTCGGCAACCAACTGCCGACGCCTTCGCGCGCTTTGTGCATTGCCAGCTTGTCGAGCGCATCCGGCGCATCATCCATCACATCAACGCCCGCACCGCCGTGTACATGAGTATCGATATAAGCGGGGCAGAGCAGCTCCGCATCGCGTTCGGTTACACCTACGGGGATCGGTTCGATTGCCGCGATCACACCGTCAGCAATACGCAGCTGATGGTCATCGAGCCAGCCCTCTTCAGTCAGCAGCCTTCTGGCGCGCAGAACGTGTGTCATATTCCTTCCTCGACCGGGCATTCTTCATGGCAGCGACCTAACTCGTCCACCAGACTGGTCAGCCCACGGTGTCCGCACTCCAGCGCTTGTACACGGAATTCTTCACCGCTTAATCCTTCGCGTTCCAGCACCATTTCGAGTAACAGTTGTAAATTGGTGCCGGTGATCACTTCACAGCCCGGTTTTTGCATTGCCAGCGTTGAAGCCGCGCGAAACGGTGTGCCGCCCAACAAATCCGTCAGAAAAACAATGCCGTCTTCACAATCCAGTTGGGCGATGGCTTCTTCAAGCTGCGAAGTCAGTAATGCGGTACTTGAGGTTTCCGGGAAATCGATCGCGATAAACTGCGACTGCTCGCCGAGAATTTGCTTCATTGCTTTTTCCATGCCGCTGGCAAATCCGCCATGCCCTGTCAAAATAATACTTAACATCTATTACCTCGTTGTATTTAAAGGAAATGACAGAATTTACCGACGATGCCGAGGACCACGGTGACGGCAATCAGACGCAGCGGACTCCAGCCGCGACGTACCAGCCAGAACATCGTCAGGGTATAGACCAGCGGTAAGAAGGCTGGCATCAGTTTGTCGATAACGTCAGCCTGCAATTTCACCACAGCATCGCCAGCCGTAATTTCCAGCGTGGTGCTTAAACGGACATAGGTCGCTACCAGTGCGCCGATCACCGTCATCCCAACGATAGACGCCGCATGATCCACTTTTTTGGTGTTCGCTTTAATCAGCGGGATTGCGGCGACGCCCATTCGATACGCGTAATGCGCAAGACCAAAACGCAAACCGAGATGCACCACGTTGAACAGCACAATAAATACGACCGCGCCAAGAATAGAGCCTTGTAGTGCGAGGCTTGCGCCTATCCCGCCACAAATCGGCAGCAGCGTCAGCCAGAACATCGCATCACCAATCCCGCCGAGCGGCGCGCCGACGGCAATTTTGGTGCTCTGAATACTGTTTACATCCTGCTTAGAACGCTCCATCGCGAGGATAATGCCGATAACAAACGTCACCAGAAACGGATGGGTATTGAAGAAGCCCATATGTCCTTTCATGGCGCGCGCCAGGTCGCGTTTATTGGTGTGGATCTTTTTCAGAGCCGGCAGCAGACCGTACAGCCAGCCGGAAGCCTGCATATGTTCGTAGTTAAAAGAAGCCTGCAACAGCATGGAACGCCAGGCGACACGGTTGATATCTTTTTTCGTCAGCTCCGCGCCAATGCTCTGATCTTCATACACGTTTTCATTGACGCCAGTCAGCAGCGTTTCTTCGTTTTCGCTGACATTCGGCAGGGTGGTTTGGTTAGATGCCATCTTCAAATTCCTCTTTCTGTGCCGCAGGTTGAGTCGGTTCAGGAGATTTACGCAGCAGGTCGATCAGCGCCATCGCCAGTGCGGCGGCAGCAATAGCCAGCACCGGTAGCTTGAGCCAGGCGGCGGCAACAAAGCCCAGGATGAAGTAAGGGATGTAGACGTTTTTCATCATGATTTTCAGCAGTACGGCAAAACCGATGGCTGGCATGATGCCGCCTGCGACGCCGAGGCCGTCGATTAAGCGTTGCGGCAGGACATCAATAATGGTTTTTGCGTGTTCTGCACCGAAATAGATCGGCAGAAAAGCGCAGAGAAAGTAGAAGATGCCAAGCGCCAGCAGCGCCAGATAGTTCACGCGTTCAATGCCGCGCGTATCGGCATTCTCCGCCATCCGGTCACAGCGGGACATCACGCCAGACATCACCGAGAACAGGAAGGTAATCCCCATCTGTACCGCAACCGCGAAAGGTACGGCGACCCCGACAGCAACATCCGGCTTCACACCTGTGGTAATGGCAAACGCCGTGCCGACAATGGTGCCGATAATGACGTTAGGCGGTTGTGCGCCCGCCAGCGGAGCCAGCCCCATCCATACCAGTTCCAGCGTACCGCCGGTTAAAATACCGGTATGCAGATCGCCAAGTATCAGCCCGACTAACGGACCGAGGACCACCGGGCGGTGCATATGGGTTAAACCGTTAAACATATCCAGGCCAGCGATAAAGGCGAGAATGCCTAACGCGAATGCCTGCAACAGACTAATTTCCATGATGATTCCCTCAAAGTAATTTAAAGAGGTCCACAGCAGGTTCTGTTGGAACGCCCTGAACGAAGCATTCCACCCCAGCGGCTTTCAGATCGTTAAATGCCGCGATATCGCCTGCATCCACAGAAACCGTTTTGGCGATTTGTTGCTTGCCATTGGCGTAGTGCATATTGCCAACGTTAATGCGACTCACCGGAACGCCACCTTTAACCAGCGTCAGGAAATCGGCAGGTGTTTTACAAACCAGCAGGATTTTCTGCCGATCGGCGGCGCGGTGGATGTTGTCGATGACTTTTTGCAGCGACCAGAAACGTACGGCGATCCCCTCTGCCAGCACCATTTCCATCAGGTTTTGTTGTACCGGATCTTCGGCAACTTCATCATTGGCTACCAGCACCAGATTTGCCCCCGCAAATCCGACCCACTGAACGCCGACCTGACCGTGAATCAAGCGTTCATCAATCCGGCTTAAAACAATATTTGGCATAGCGTGTTCCTCGTTGTTTTGGTTATTGGCCTGCACAGGCGGCGTGGTACTGCGCCAGGATGTCCTGAATATGGTTGATAATGAGTTCCCGTGGCGTTGGCTGTAGCTCGCCGGATCGAACCTTCACGTATTGCAGCGGCAGATACTGGCTGATGAGCGGCAGCGGAATAGGCGCATCCGCCAGATTGCGGACCAGATGAGCGAAAGCGTCATCAATCTGGCTGTCTGGCCAGTAGTAGCGTACGCGATCCGAGTAGCTGTAACCGCGTGCCAGACGACGCGCGTTGCCGTCTCCGTGGTAGTGGCTTTGCCAGTATTCCGGGCGGTCGAGCATCACGTTTTCCAGTACCTGGCGTAGACCGGAACAGGCTTTTGCCGACACCAGTTCTTCTTCAATCGCCGCCAGAGAAAACAGAGCCTCACGCAGGGCGAAAGTCAGCGCCGGGCCAACTTTCAGAATGGCAAAGTGGTCAATCACCAACTGGCGCAGTGACTGCGGCGTTTGATAATCGGTGGAGTGAGCTTCGAAAATCAGCGTTTCATAGTTTTCGACCATCTGGCTTAAGGCGGTCGCTTTTGCTGGCTGGTAATCAATAACATTGGTGTGATCGAATTCGACGCCAGGCTGCACGACCAGCGCAATAATGCGCGGCCAGATGGCGTTCAGCCCCTGCTTTTCAAAGGCGTGACGATGGGCTTCCAGCGTGGCGCGGGAGGCATCCGGTGTGGTGACCGCCAGTTCGTTTAAGGTTTCATGCGCGCCGCCGGGCACCGGAACTTCAGTACCAATGACATACACCAGATCGGCTTCGCCAAAGTGTTCACGACAGGTTTCTTCCGCCACTTTCGCCAGACGGGCAGCGCGCTCAGCCACGATGTCATCGGTTAAGGGAACCGGATCGTCCTGACAAGACATACTGCAATCGAGATGGATTTTTTTGAATCCCGCCGCGACGTAGCTTTTAATCAAATCATCGGCATTAGCCATGGCCTGAGCGGCAGGCAAGTTTTGCCAGCGGTTAGGGCCAAGATGATCGCCACCCAAAATCAACGCGTCCTGTGGGAAATGCAGCGAGTCGGCGAGTTGGCAAACGAAGCCGTGAAAATCGGCGGGCGTCATTCCGGTATAACCGCCGAACTGGTCCACCTGGTTGGAGGTCGCTTCAATCAGTAGCGGCGTGTGGTTTGCGCAGGCGTAGCGGATTGCTGCTTCCAGCACCAGCGGATGCGCGGAACAAACGGCATAAATCCCCTTTGTTTTGCCCGCTTTGTGCTGTCTCACCATTTCTGTCAGATGTTTCACTTTCCTCTCCAGTTCAGATTACTGCGATATCAATCTTTCGTTTTGTTTCAATTGATACTGCGTCATGGTGAGATAAAAATAAAACGAAAGGTAATGGTTTTCTGATCTGATTCACAAAAGAAACATAATGAAAGCAACTGAAACGATAGCAGCTTGCGCCACCGGGCGATGTGGGCTTGCATTTGCTTAATAGAAAGGCGTTAATAGACGAAACGAAATAAAACGAAAGTTTTACGAAAGGACTTACTATGAGCAATACCGACGCTGCAGGCGAGAAGCGAGTAACGGGCACCAGCGAACGACGAGAGCAGATCATTCAACGACTACGCCAGCAAGGTAGCGTGCAGGTTAATGATCTGTCGGCATTATTTGGTGTTTCTACGGTGACGATCCGCAACGATCTTGCATTCCTGGAAAAACAGGGGATCGCTGTGCGTGCCTACGGCGGCGCGTTGATCTGCGACAGTAATACGCCCTCGCTCGAGCCTTCGGTGGAAGATAAAAGTGCGTTGAATATCGCGATGAAACGTAGCGTTGCAAAGGCAGCCGTCGAGTTAATTCAACCGGGTCATCGCATCATTCTTGACTCAGGAACCACTACTTTTGAGATTGCTCGTTTGATGCGCAAGCACACCGACGTCATTGCCATGACCAACGGTATGAACGTGGCCAATGCTTTGCTGGAAGCGGAAGGCGTTGAGCTCCTGATGACCGGCGGGCATCTGCGCCGTCAGTCGCAATCTTTTTACGGCGATCAGGCGGAGCAATCGCTGCAAAATTATCACTTCGATATGTTATTTCTCGGCGTAGATGCTATCGATCTGGAGCGTGGCGTCAGCACGCACAATGAAGATGAAGCACGTTTAAATCGGCGGATGTGCGAAGTCGCGGAACGGATCATCGTGGTCACCGATTCCAGTAAGTTCAACCGATCCAGCCTACATAAAATCATCGATACCCAGCGGATCGATATGATCATTGTTGATGAAGGCATTCCTGCGGATAGTCTGGAAGGACTGCGAAAGGCTGGGATTGAGGTGATTCTGGTCGGAGAGTGAGAAAGGGTGCCCGCTGGTCAACACCAATGCGTTTGGCGGGCATTGTGAACACCATCAATGCTTTTCTTCTGTCTCTTGGGTGAGGGTTTCCCAGTCGGCAGGAGGATGTCCTCTTTTTAACATTTTGCTGAATACTGTATAGGCATCTGTTTTTTTACCGTAGGTGCGCAGTGTGTTTTCATCGTTCATCCATCCCAGAATGATGACTTTCTCTTTTTCACTGTAACGAAAGAAGAGACGATAGCGACCAGCACCAAATTTTACCCGTGACCAGTCTTTATTTTTCCCTGAGCCTAACGACTTGCCATGACGGAATGCCGGTGATGATGGATTGACCGTGATATGCTCCTCAATCACTTTATGGACCACCGCCAATAACTTTGTGGCAGCTTTTCTCTGATAATTTTCAGGATCTTTTCCCTTTAATGCCTCGACTTCGGCAACTAAAGCATCGTAGGTTTCCTGAAAACAGGGATGAGCATATAGCGCCCAACCATTAACCCTTTGTGGAAAATCCATTATTCGTCGTCGCCAATCTCATCGTCAATGTTGACGTCCATGCCAGCGACAAGTTTCTTTCCTTGTTGAATGTCGAATGGACGAGTTTTTTGCGGGTTGTTCTGGATATCTGCATCCAGAAAACGCAAAAATACATTCATAGTATGATCCTCCTGTTCATCTCCCAGTCGGCACATAAATACTTGCCCACCAGGCAGAATTTCGTAATGAATGCTGTCCAGGCCTGGCTTCAGTTTTAAGGCCTCACGCACTGGCGCGGGGATAGTTGTTTGTCCGCGTATCGTGACCTTTGATTCAGTGGTCAGTACAGCGTTAGAGCGAGCATTAGCGGGCATTATTTACTGTCCTTTTACAGCCTGTTTTCTGCTCAAATTATAAGCTTGAACTAAGGTAATGCAAATGCATTATTAATGGATGTGTGGACTTTAAACAATAAAAACATGGCACTAAGGCCATGTTTTGCGAGGGACGTTCCAAAAGAAATCAGGTCACCGGTGCCGGGTTAAACACCGCCAGTTGGTTATGCAGTCCCCATTGATCCGAGAAGGTTTTCTTCTTCCCGCTGGCGACGTCGAGAATAAAGTGGAACAGTTTCCAGCCGACCTCTTCGATGGTTTCTTTGCCGGTGGCGATGGTGCCTGCGTTGATATCCATTAAGTCAAACCAGCGGTTCGCCAGCTCTGTGCGAGTCGCCATTTTAATCACCGGCACCGCCATCAGGCCGTATGGCGTGCCGCGATCTGTCGTAAACACTTGCACGGTAATTCCTGAAGCCACTTGCTGTGTGCCGCAGACAAAATCGCTGGCAGGCGTGGCGGCGTAAATTAATCCGCGCTTAGTCGGGCGTTGACCAGGTGACAATACTTCAACAATGGCGCTTTTGCCTGATTTCGCAATGGAGCCGAGTGCTTTCTCCACCACGTTTGCCAGGCCGCCCTTTTTATTACCGGGCGAAGGGTTGGCGCTGCGGTCGGTTTTCCCCATATTGAGGTAGTTATCGTACCATTCCATCTCTTCCAGCAGACGCTTGCCGACCTCTTCGTTAACGGCGCGCGGTGTCAGCAAATGAATCGCGTCACGTACTTCCGTTACTTCCGAGAACATCACAGTTGCACCGCAGCGCACCAGTAGATCAGATGCGTAGCCCACTGCCGGATTTGCTGTCACGCCAGAAAACGCGTCGCTGCCGCCGCACTGCATACCAACCACCAGTTCTGAAGCCGGACAGGTTTCTCGCTGGCGTTGATTCAACTTGTGCAGGTGGCGCTCGGCAACCTGCAAAATATCCTCGACCATCGACTGAAAACCGACATGCTTTTCATCCTGTAAGCTGATAATACTGGCATTTTCCTGTGAAATGGCTGGTACATCTTCCGTTCCAGCCAGCAGGCGCTCAGGTTGCAATTTTTCGCATCCCAGACCAATTACCATCACTTCGCCGCCAAAGTTTGGGTTAAGCGAAATATTGTGAATGGTGCGAATGGGTATCACTGCCGCCGGAGCATTAATCGCTACGCCACAACCGTACAGGTGATTCAGTCCTACTACGCCATCGACGTTCGGGTATTTCGGCAGTAGATCACGCTCAATGATTTTCACTACGTAATCCACCACACCTGCGACACAGTGGACGCTGGTGGTGATTCCAAGCAGGTTTTTGCTGCCGACGCTACCATCGGCATTGCGATAGCCCTCAAAGGTGTACCCTTCCAGCGGCGGTAAGGGGGCTGGCACTTTGGTTGCCAGCGGTAGCGTATGTAATGGCGGAGCTTCCGGCAATATCACCATCGATTCGTCGATCCAGCTTCCGCGGAGGATTGCACGCACGGCATAACCAATCACTTCGCCATAACGAATGATTTCGCCATTAGCCGGAATATCTACTAATGCGACTTTATGCCCCCGGGGAATATGTTCAATTAATTCCAGACCATCCGGGAAACATGTTCCTGCTTTAAGGCCATTATCATTAACAATGATCGCGACATTATCTGTGTCGTGTACTTTTATATAAAACGCAGTCGGTGTTGTTTGTCTAATTTTGATGTTGGCCATTGTGCAATATTCTCCAGCCAGGGATATTAAAATGAGTATCGTGGCTCATTTAATAAAAAAATAACGTAAGGTGAATTTAGAATGTCAGGAGTTTGACTGCATAAATGTGATCGATATCAATCATTTTAGTTATAGCAACGCTTGTCGCCTGAGTGATATATCAATCTGTGCCTTAGCGCGCAGTGTCATGTGCATTTGCTCAAAATAATATTTAAATAACATTAATTAAATTAGCAAATGCACAATGATTATTATTCTCCTGTTACTTATACTAATTCACGACTTCATTATGCTCGAAATATTAATGAGGCTTATACATGACACTCATCAAATAATAATAAAATTAACACCAGTACCCGAGGTAAATAGAATGATTCTGGACACCGTGGAAGAAAAAAAGAAAGGCGTACATACACGCTATTTAATATTACTTATTATTTTTATTGTGACCGCTGTTAACTATGCCGATCGTGCAACGCTGTCGATTGCCGGTACTGAAGTGGCAAAAGAACTGCAATTAAGCACGGTTTCAATGGGCTATATTTTCTCCGCTTTTGGTTGGGCCTACCTGCTGATGCAGATCCCTGGCGGCTGGTTGCTTGATAAGTTTGGATCGAAGAGAGTTTACACTTACAGCCTCTTTTTCTGGTCGCTGTTCACCTTCCTGCAAGGCTTTGTCGATATGTTCCCGCTGACCTGGGCAGGTATCTCGATGTTTTTTATGCGCTTTATGCTGGGGTTCTCGGAAGCACCTTCCTTCCCCGCTAACGCCCGTATTGTGGCTGCCTGGTTCCCGACGAAAGAACGGGGAACCGCCTCCGCTATCTTTAACTCGGCGCAATATTTCTCTCTGGCGCTTTTCTCGCCGCTGTTGGGGTGGCTGACCTTCGCCTGGGGCTGGGAACATGTTTTTACCGTCATGGGAGGAATTGGTTTTGTGCTAACGGCGTTGTGGGTCAAGTTAATTCATAACCCGACAGAGCACCCGCGTATTTCAGCGGAAGAGCTGAAGTTTATCTCTGAAAATGGCGCGGTGGTCGATATGGATCACAAAAAGCCGGGCAGTGCGACGGTAAGTGGTCCCAGGCTGCATTACATCAAGCAATTGCTCTCTAACCGCATGATGTTGGGAGTATTTTTCGGACAATATTTTATCAACACCATCACCTGGTTTTTCCTGACCTGGTTCCCGATTTATCTGGTGCAGGAAAAGGGGATGTCGATTCTGAAAGTGGGACTGGTCGCGTCGATTCCGGCATTGTGTGGTTTTGCCGGCGGCGTACTCGGCGGTGTCTTTTCGGATTATTTGATCAAACGCGGCGCTTCTCTGACTCTGGCGCGTAAGTTACCGATTGTGCTGGGTATGCTGCTGGCTTCCACCATCATCTTATGTAACTACACCAACAACACCACGCTGGTAATCATGCTGATGGCGCTGGCTTTTTTTGGCAAAGGTTTTGGCGCGCTGGGGTGGCCGGTGATTTCCGATACCGCGCCGAAAGAGATTATTGGCCTCTGCGGCGGCGTATTTAACGTCTTTGGCAATGTTGCTTCCATCGTCACTCCCCTGGTGATTGGTTATCTGGTGAGTGAATTGCACTCCTTCAATGCGGCTCTGGTCTTTGTCGGATGTTCGGCGCTGATGGCGATGGTCTGCTACCTCTTTGTGGTTGGCGACATTAAACGAATGGAATTGCAGAAATAAGCGAAGGTATAAGCGATGAATAACAATATTTTCCCCAATAAATTCAAAGCCGCATTGGCCGCGAAACAGGTGCAGATTGGCTGCTGGTCAGCGCTCTCTAATCCTATTAGCACAGAAGTTCTGGGCCTGGCCGGCTTTGACTGGCTGGTGCTTGATGGGGAACATGCGCCAAATGATATCTCGACGTTCATTCCACAATTGATGGCCCTGAAAGGCAGTGCCAGCGCGCCAGTGGTACGGGTGCCGACCAACGAACCGGTGATGATTAAGCGTCTTCTGGATATCGGTTTTTATAACTTTCTGATCCCATTTGTGGAAACGGAAGAGGAAGCAGAGCAGGCGGTGGCGTCGACGCGTTATCCGCCGGAAGGTATCCGTGGCGTCTCTGTTTCTCATCGCGCCAATATGTTTGGCACCGTGGCGGATTACTTCGTCCAGTCGAATAAGAACATCACTATTCTGGTGCAAATTGAAAGCCAGCAAGGCGTAGATAATGTCGATACCATCGCTGCGACCGAAGGCGTAGATGGCATCTTCGTCGGTCCCAGCGATCTGGCGGCAGCATTAGGCCATCTCGGTAATGCCTTACACCCGGAAGTACAAAACGCCATTCAGCATATTTTTAATCGCGCCAAAGCTTACGGTAAGCCCTGCGGCATCCTTGCGCCTGTTGAAGCTGATGCTCGTCGTTATCTGGAATGGGGGGCGACGTTTGTGGCCGTCGGTAGCGATCTCGGCATGTTCCGCTCTGCCACCCAGAAACTGGCAGATACCTTTAAAAAATAACCACCGCCGCAACAAGAGAGATGATTGATATGACGATGAAAGTGGGTTTTATTGGCCTGGGTATTATGGGTAAACCAATGAGTAAAAACCTTCTGAAAGCGGGTTACTCGCTGGTGGTTTCTGACCGTAATCCTGAAGCGATTGCTGAAGTGATTGCCGCAGGTGCAGAAACAGCCTCTACGGCTAAAGCGATTGCTGAACAGTGCGATGTCATTATTACCATGCTGCCAAACTCCCCGCATGTAAAAGAGGTGGCGCTGGGGGAAAATGGCATCATTGATGGCGCCAAACCGGGCACGGTATTGATCGATATGAGTTCAATCGCTCCGCTGGCAAGTCGTGAAATCAGCGAAGCACTGAAAGCGAAAGGTATTGATATGCTGGACGCCCCGGTGAGCGGCGGCGAACCGAAAGCGATCGATGGCACTTTGTCAGTGATGGTAGGTGGCGATAAGGCTATTTTCGACAAATACTATGATTTGATGAAATCGATGGCGGGGTCCGTGGTGCATACCGGTGAAATCGGTGCGGGTAACGTCACCAAACTGGCAAACCAGGTCATTGTTGCGTTGAATATTGCAGCGATGTCAGAAGCATTAACGCTGGCGGCCAAAGCGGGCGTTAACCCGGATCTGGTTTATCAGGCAATTCGTGGTGGGCTGGCGGGGAGTACCGTTCTGGATGCGAAAGCGCCAATGGTTATGGACAGGAATTTTAAACCAGGGGTTCGTATTGATTTGCATATTAAAGACCTGGCAAACGCGCTGGATACTTCCCATGGTGTGGGCGCACAACTGCCGTTGACAGCAGCGGTCATGGAGATGATGCAGGCGCTGCGTGCCGATGGTTCAGGAACGGCGGACCATAGCGCCCTGGTGTGCTACTACGAAAAACTGGCAAAAATCGAAGTCACTCGTTGATGATGTCGTGCCCGGATGGCGTATTGCTATCCGGGCACGGAATTCAGGCCGATAAGAGAAACGCCCTCCGGCGTCATGTGGTAACAGGCAAAGGTATGAAAATCGTAATCGCTCCAGACTCTTATAAAGAAAGTTTATCTGCCAGCGAGGTCGCACAGGCGATAGAAAAAGGATTTCGGGAAATTTTTCCTGATGCGCGGTACGTTTCTGTTCCAGTTGCTGACGGAGGGGAAGGGACAGTAGAGGCGATGATTGCCGCCACTCAAGGCGCTGAGCGTCAGGCGTGGGTTACCGGGCCATTGGGCGAGAAAGTGAAGGCCAGTTGGGGGATTTCTGGCGACGGCAAAACGGCGTTTATCGAAATGGCCGCAGCCAGTGGGCTGGCGTTGGTACCTCCAGAAAAGCGAGATCCGCTGGTGACCACTTCACGTGGCACTGGTGAGCTTATCCTACAGGCGCTGGAGAGCGGCGCGACCAGTATCATTATTGGCATTGGCGGCAGCGCCACCAATGATGGCGGTGCAGGCATGGTGCAGGCATTGGGGGCGAAGCTAAGCGATGCCAATGGCAATGAAATAGGCTTTGGCGGCGGCAGCCTTAATACCCTGAACACGATTGATATTTCCGGCCTCGACCCGCGTTTAAAGGATTGTACGATCCGCGTAGCCTGTGATGTCACCAACCCGCTGGTGGGCGATAGTGGTGCTTCGCGTATCTTTGGCCCACAAAAGGGAGCGAGCGAAGCGACCATTGTCGAGCTGGACAAGAATCTCTCTCATTATGCTGATGTCATCAAAAAATCTCTCCATGTTGATGTGAAGGATGTGCCTGGTGCGGGCGCGGCGGGCGGTATGGGGGCGGCGTTGATGGCGTTTCTCGGGGCAGAGCTAAAAAGCGGTATTGAAATTGTTACCGCGGCGCTGAATCTGGAAGAGCACATTCATGATTGTACGTTGGTGATCACCGGAGAGGGGCGCATCGATAGCCAGAGCATACACGGCAAGGTGCCTGTTGGAGTGGCGAGCGTGGCGAAGAAGTACCATAAACCGGTAATTGGTATTGCAGGTAGCCTGACGAACGATGTCGCTGTTGTACATCAACATGGCATTGATGCTGTATTCAGCGTATTGAACAGCGTTGTTACGCTGGATGAAGCTTTCCGTGGGGCTTATGACAATATTTACCGTGCTTCGCGTAATATCGCCGCGACACTGGCGATTGGAATGCGCAACGCGGGGTGACAAGGGCGTGCAAACCCTCTATACTGCACGCCGAAGCTGACCAGACAGTCGCCGCTTCGTCGTCGTCCTCTTCGGGGGAGACGGGCGGAGGGGAGGAAAGTCCGGGCTCCATAGGGCAGGGTGCCAGGTAACGCCTGGGGGGGAAACCCACGACCAGTGCAACAGAGAGCAAACCGCCGATGGCCCACGCGAGTGGGATCAGGTAAGGGTGAAAGGGTGCGGTAAGAGCGCACCGCGCGGCTGGTAACAGTCCGTGGCACGGTAAACTCCACCCGGAGCAAGGCCAAATAGGGGTTCATAAGGTACGGCCCGTACTGAACCCGGGTAGGCTGCTTGAGCCAGTGAGCGATTGCTGGCCTAGATGAATGACTGTCCACGACAGAACCCGGCTTATCGGTCAGTTTCACCTGTTTTAACGAAAACCCGCCAGTGTAAGCTGGCGGGTTTTTGCTTTTGGCGTGCAAGAGGATGAATGACTGTCCACACGCTATATCCAAAAGAAATATTTTGCATGCCGGATAAGACGTTCACACCGCATCCGGCATGAACAACGCGCAATTTGTCAACAATTAATATGAGAATAATGAAAAATAAATATAACATCCATTATGTTCATCCATGCCTGGATAAGAATTGCAATCATAATTCATATATATTTAATATATGAATTATCCATGTTATTAAGCCCCACGTTATTTTCAATAACATCATACGCTGAGATTATCTCCGCAAACTTTATTTTTACCGACCAATAATCAATGACTTTATTATTATTGTAACTATGTGTTTGCATTGGTGGGGGAGAACGGTCAGAAAAATGCTCACTTACCAGCATTAGCGTAAACGGATAAAAAACTTCGTGACCTTGACGATGCGGAGTGTGACTTCAGCTACCCTTGTGTTCTCCTTTTCGGCATATGGTTTCTGGCAGCAATTATTAGTTTTGTGATCCTCAACACAAAATGCTATTCGGTAGTCAGAAGAAAGGAAAAAATTATGAAAAACGATTGCATTCACAAAATGACGTTCTGTTATGGCGGAAAACATGGATGTTGATGGGGTGTTTCATGTGTTTACCTGTTGTGATGAATTGTTTGTTGTATTGATAAAATAAATGTTGTGCGACCAACAAATAGCGTAAAAAAATGTGATGCGGCGCATTATTTATCCGTAGAAATGATTTATTTATAGTAAAAGTTGATAACTTGCTTATTAAATTTAACTTAAAGTTTGCTTGTGAAATACACAGTAATTGCTTGAAATATCATCGCAGAGTACTTTTTTAATAAGCCATATAAAATGTGTTGTTATCGCCATAAAATATGGTTATCCCTCCTTGTTTCTTTGATAAAAATCAGGGTTTATGCTGATTTTATGTTTATAACTCATTGATATTTAATGTGTTTATTGGTTTTAAAAGATACCTGGAAAACAATTGAAAGATAATTTGTGAGTGGTCGCACATATCCTGTCGATTTCAATTTGGTACACTCCATGCCGTCAATGAGGTAATTAACGTAGGTTGCTATGAGCACTATTCTTCTTCCTAAAACGCAACATCTGGTGATCTTTCAGGAAGTCATCAGAAGTGGCTCTATCGGCTCGGCTGCAAAAGAGTTAGGGCTAACTCAACCTGCTGTCAGTAAAATCATTAATGATATTGAAGATTATTTTGGTGTGGAATTAGTGGTGCGGAAAAATACTGGCGTAACGTTAACACCTGCTGGTCAATTATTGCTCTCACGCTCCGAATCCATTACCCGTGAAATGAAAAATATGGTTAATGAAATTAGCGGAATGTCCTCTGAGGCTATTGTTGAAGTTTCATTTGGCTTTCCTTCGTTGATTGGCTTCACTTTTATGTCAGGAATGCTCAGCAAATTCAAAGAGGTGTTCCCGAAAGCGCAGGTTTCAATGTATGAAGCGCAATTGTCTTCATTCTTACCCGCAATCCGTGATGGGCGTCTGGACTTTGCGATTGGTACGTTGAGTGCAGAAATGAAACTTCAGGATTTGCATGTTGAGCCGCTGTTTGAGTCAGAGTTTGTTCTGGTGGCCAGCAAGTCCCGAACATGCATCGGCACCACCACACTGGAGTCATTAAAGAATGAACAGTGGGTGTTGCCGCAGACGAATATGGGATACTACAGCGAGCTTCTTACTACATTACAAAGAAATGGCATCAGTATTGAAAACATCGTTAAAACCGATTCAGTTGTAACAATATATAATCTTGTTCTCAATGCTGATTTCTTAACTGTAATTCCTTGTGATATGACTTCGCCTTTTGGTTCTAATCAATTTATTACTATTCCTGTTGAAGAAACATTGCCTGTAGCGCGATATGCCGCGGTATGGTCAAAAAATTATCGTATTAAAAAAGCAGCATCGGTTTTGGTGGAATTAGCCAAAGAATATTCATCTTATAATGGGTGTCGACGAAGGCAATTAATAGAAGTTGGTTAGATATTTATTTTTTCTTAAGCATAAATAATCCACCTGTCTGTTTTTCGGGTGTCGGTTACGGTTACCTACATATTTAATCTAGGTTAAGAGGTTTTATAATGCATATTACATACGATCTGCCGGTTGCTATTGATGACATTATTGAAGCAAAACAACGTCTGGCTGGGCGAATTTATAAAACAGGCATGCCTCGCTCTAACTATTTTAGTGAACGTTGCAAAGGTGAAATATTCCTGAAATTTGAAAACATGCAACGTACTGGCTCTTTTAAAATTCGTGGCGCATTTAACAAATTAAGTTCACTTACTGATGCAGAAAAACGCAAAGGCGTGGTGGCGTGTTCCGCAGGCAATCACGCACAAGGGGTTTCACTCTCCTGCGCAATGCTTGGGATCAACGGTAAAGTGGTGATGCCGAAAGGTGCGCCAAAATCTAAAGTCGCGGCAACGTGCGATTACTCTGCTGAAGTGGTGCTGCACGGTGACAACTTCAACGACACTATCGCTAAAGTAAGCGAAATTGTCGAAACGGAAGGTCGCATCTTTATTCCTCCTTATGATGATCCGAAAGTCATTGCCGGCCAGGGAACCATTGGTCTGGAAATTATGGAAGATCTCTATGATGTTGATAACGTGATTGTACCAATCGGCGGCGGCGGTTTAATTGCTGGTATTGCGGTGGCGATTAAATCTATTAATCCAACTATCCGCGTTATTGGTGTGCAGTCAGAAAACGTTCACGGCATGGCGGCATCTTTCCACTCTGGAGAAATAACCACGCACCGAACTACCGGCACCCTGGCGGATGGTTGTGATGTCGCCCGCCCGGGTAATTTAACTTACGAAATCGTTCGTGAATTAGTCGATGACATTGTACTGGTTAGCGAAGATGAAATCAGAAACAGCATGATTGCTTTAATTCAGCGTAATAAAGTCGTCACCGAAGGCGCTGGCGCTCTGGCATGTGCTGCATTATTAAGCGGTAAATTGGACCAATATATTCAAAACAGAAAAACCGTCAGTATTATTTCCGGCGGAAATATCGATCTTTCTCGCGTCTCTCAAATCACCGGTTTCGTTGACGCTTAATTATCTCGTTGAGGATAGGATATGAGTACTTCAGATAGCATTGTATCCAGCCAGACAAAACAATCGTCCTGGCGTAAATCAGATACCACATGGACGTTAGGTTTGTTTGGTACAGCAATCGGCGCCGGGGTGCTGTTCTTCCCTATCCGCGCAGGTTATGGCGGACTGATCCCGATTCTTTTGATGTTGGTATTGGCATACCCCATTGCATTTTTCTGCCACCGGGCGCTGGCGCGTCTGTGCCTCTCTGGTTCTAACCCTTCCGGCAACATTACGGAAACGGTGGAGGAGCACTTCGGTAAGATGGGCGGGGTAGTTATTACCTTCCTGTACTTCTTCGCAATTTGTCCGCTGTTGTGGATTTATGGCGTCACCATTACCAATACCTTTATGACCTTCTGGGAAAACCAGTTGGGCTTTGCGGCGCTAAACCGTGGCTTTGTGGCGCTGTTCCTGCTGCTGCTGATGGCATTCGTCATCTGGTTTGGTAAAGATTTGATGGTTAAGGTGATGAGCTTCCTGGTGTTTCCGTTTATCGCCTGTCTGGTATTGATCTCTCTGTCACTGATCCCTTACTGGAACTCTGCGGTTATTGATCAAGTTGATCTGAGCAATATCGCGCTGACCGGACATGATGGCATTCTGGTTACGCTGTGGCTGGGGATTTCCATCATGGTCTTCTCCTTTAACTTCTCGCCCATTGTCTCTTCCTTTGTGGTTTCTAAACGCGAAGAGTATGAAAAAGATTTTGGTCGCGACTTTACCGAGCAGAAATGTTCCCAAATTATCTCCCGCGCCAGCGTGTTGATGGTTGCTGTGGTGATGTTCTTTGCTTTTAGCTGCCTGTTTACTCTGTCTCCGGCAAACATGGCAGAAGCAAAAGCGCAGAACATTCCGGTGCTCTCTTACCTGGCTAACCACTTTGCTTCCATGTCCGGTGAGAAATCGACCTTTGCCACCACGCTGGAATATGCGGCTTCCATCATCGCGTTAGTTGCTATCTTCAAATCTTTCTTTGGTCACTATCTGGGAACACTGGAAGGCCTGAATGGCCTGATTCTGAAGTTCGGTTATAAAGGCGACAAAACCAAAGTATCGATGGGTAAACTGAACACCCTTAGTATGATTTTCATCATGGGTTCCACTTGGGTAGTTGCTTACGCCAACCCAAATATTCTGGACCTGATTGAAGCCATGGGCGCGCCGATTATCGCTTCATTGCTCTGCCTGTTGCCGATGTATGCCATCCGTAAAGCGCCGTCTCTGGCGAAATACCGTGGCCGTCTGGATAACGTGTTTGTCACTGCGATTGGTCTGCTGACCATTCTGAACATCGTATACAAATTGTTTTAATCCGTAATTCAGGATGAGAAAAGAGATGAATGAATTTCCGGTTGTCTTGGTTATTAACTGTGGTTCGTCTTCAATTAAATTTTCCGTACTGGATGCCTGTGATTGTGAAGTATTAATGTCAGGTATTGCCGACGGTATTAATTCGGAAAATGCATTCTTGTCCGTAAATGGAGGAGAGCCAGCTAAGCTGGCTCTCCACAGCTACGAAGGTGCGTTGAAGGCAATTGCATTTGAACTGGAAAAACGGAATTTAAATGACAGTGTGGCCTTAATTAGCCACCGCATCGCCCACGGCGGCAGTATTTTTACTGAGTCCGTCATTATTACCGATGAAGTCATTGATAATATCCGTCGTGTTTCTCCATTAGCACCACTACATAATTACGCCAATTTAAGTGGTATTGAATCGGCGCAGCAATTATTCCCGGGCGTCACTCAAGTGGCGGTATTTGATACCAGTTTCCACCAGACAATGGCGCCAGAGGCTTATTTATACGGTCTGCCGTGGAAATATTACGAAGAGTTAGGTGTGCGTCGTTATGGTTTCCACGGCACGTCGCACCGTTATGTTTCTCAGCGCGCCCATTCGCTGCTGGAGCTGGCGGAAGATGACTCTGGCCTGGTTGTGGCGCATCTTGGCAATGGCGCGTCAATCTGCGCAGTTCGTAACGGTCAGAGCGTGGATACGTCGATGGGTATGACGCCGCTGGAAGGCTTGATGATGGGCACGCGCAGTGGTGATGTTGATTTCGGCGCAATGTCCTGGGTGGCGAGCCAAACCCGTCAAAGTCTGAGTGACCTGGAACGTGTAGTGAATAAAGAGTCGGGATTATTAGGTATTTCCGGTCTTTCTTCAGATTTACGTGTTCTGGAAAAAGCCTGGCATGAAGGTCACGAACGCGCGCAACTGGCAATTAAAACCTTTGTTCACCGTATTGCTCGCCATATTGCCGGACATGCCGCTTCGTTACATCGGTTGGATGGCATTATATTCACCGGAGGAATAGGGGAAAATTCAAATTTAATTCGTCGATTGGTTATGGAGCATTTAGCCGTATTAGGTGTAGAGATTGATGAGGATTTAAATAATCGCTCTAATGCTTATGGCGAACGAATTATTTCCAGCGAAAATGCCCGCGTAACTTGTGCCGTTATTCCGACAAATGAAGAAAAAATGATTGCGTTAGATGCTATTCATTTAGGCAAAGTTAACGCTCCCGCAGAATTTGCATAATTTAGTTGAAGTATTGTAGAGAGATTATTTTCCATGAAGGTAGATATTGATACCAGCGATAAGCTGTACGCCAACGCATGGCTTGGCTTTAAAGGTACGGACTGGAAAGATGAAATTAATGTCCGCGATTTTATTCAACATAACTATACGCCATATGAAGGTGATGAATCTTTCCTCGCCGAAGCGACACCTGCCACCACGGCATTGTGGGAAAAGGTGATGGAAGGAATTCGTATT
>NZ_BBMY01000002.1 GCF_000759775.1 Escherichia albertii NBRC 107761 = DSM 17582 | reverse complement strand
ATGCTGGCCCATCTTATCCGGCCTACGGGGTATCCGGCGGTGTTATCGTTTTGGCGCAACATCCGTCGTCCCCTGCAAACGGGGACGATTTTCCTCCATTTGTGTCAATGGCTGTGTTTCTCGTAACGCTGCATGGCAGCGTCCAACCAAATCCTGGTACTCTTTGGTATTCAACCGTTTCCAGTGCAACTCGTCATCACGAACACTGCGTACCGCGCGGGCTGGCGTGCCCATCAATAACTGGCGTTTCTCGCCACTAAAACCCGCTTTGACAAAGCTCATGGCGGCAACAATGCTTTCTTCGCCAATGACTGCGCCATCCATAATTACGCTGTTCATCCCGACCAATGCATCACGACCAATCACACAGCCATGCAGAATAGCACCATGACCGATATGGCCGTTCTCCCCCACAATGGTGTCGGTATCGCAGTAGCCGTGCATGATGCAACCATCCTGAATATTGGCCCCCGCTTGCACGATCAACCGCCCGTAATCACCGCGCAGTGAGGCGAGGGGACCGATGTAAACACCGGCTCCCACAATCACATCACCAATCAATACCGCGCTGGGATGGACAAACGCCGTAGGATGAACCACAGGAATTAATCCTTCAAAGGCGTAGTAGCTCATCTATTGTTAACGCCCTTTCCATACCGGATCGCGCTTCTCGGCAAACGCCAGCGGCCCTTCAATGGCATCTTCCGAATGCAGAACCGATGGATAGTGTTTCAGTACGCCGCTGCGAATATAACGATATGCTTCTTCCACGGGCATTTCGCTGGTGGCGCGGTAGATCTCTTTCAGCGCCGCAATCGCCAGCGGGGCGCTGTTAACCAGTTGTTGTGCCAGTTCGCGGGCGTTATCCATCAGCTCCGCCTGGCTAACCACGCGGTTGACTACCCCCCAACGCAGCGCCTCTTCTGCGCCCATTCTTCTGCCGGTCATTATCATTTCATTAACGATGGCAGGCGGTAGGATCTTCGGAAGACGCAGCACGCCGCCGCTGTCTGGAACGATGCCCAGTTTGGCTTCCGGCAGGGCGAAGCTGGCGTTATCCGCGCAGACAATAAAATCTGCGGCCAGCGCCAGTTCAAAGCCGCCGCCAAAGGCATATCCGTTCACGGCGGCGATGACCGGTTTGTCGAGATTAAAAATTTCGGTTAAACCCGCAAAACCCCCCGGACCGAAATCAGCATCCGGCGCTTCGCCTTCCGCTACTGCTTTTAAATCCCAGCCTGCGGAAAAGAATTTCTCTCCGGCACCGGTAATGATGGCGACGCGCAATTGCGGATCGTCACGGAAATTAAGAAATACTTCGCCCATTTCAAAGCTGGTTTTTGCATCAATGGCATTCGCTTTTGGACGATCAAGGGTAATTTCCAGAATTGATCCATTGCGGGTCAGATGTAATGATTCACTCATTCCTTTTCTCCATTTTGGCTTTTTCAGGGACGATAACGTCCCTGCAAAGAATGCATATTATTTTTAGAACGTGATTATTAGTTGGCAGGGTAGTTCCCTGCCGTTTCATTTATTTCAGATTCTTTCTGATTATTTTCCCCGAGCAATTACGCGGCAGATCGGTTCTGATCTCCAGATAAGACGGCACCTTAAATTTCGCCATATTTTGCTCGCAGAAACAGAAGAATTCTTCTTCATTTAATGTTTCACCCTCATTCAGCACGACAAATGCTTTGATGGCTTCATCGCGAATAGCGTCTTTAATACCTACAACCACAATGTCCTGAATTTTCGGATGCGTGGAGATAATATTTTCCAGCTCCACACAGGAGACGTTCTCTCCGCCGCGCTTAATCATATTGCAGCGGCGATCGACGAAGTAAAAAAAGCCCTCTTCGTCGCGGTATCCCGTATCGCCGGTATGCAACCAGCCATCGGCTTCCAGGACTCTGGCGGTGGCCTGCGGATTGAGAAAATATTCTTTGAAGATGGTTTTCCTTGGTTCGCCTTTTATGCAGATTTCTCCGATTTCACCTGCCGGGAGCGGGCGATTGTGATCGTCGCGGATCTCCGCTTCGTAGCAAAATCCCGCCCGACCAATCGACGGCCAGCGACGTTTATCGCCGGGGCGATCGCCGATAATGCCCACAATGGTTTCCGTCATCCCGTAAGACGTCAGCAAGCGGACGCCGAAGCGTTCACAAAAAGCGTCTTTTTCCTGCTCTGACAGGTTGAGATAAAACATCACTTCCCGCAGACAGTGTTGCCTGTCATTCGCAGAAGGTGGTTGTACCATCAGGGTACGGATCATCATCGGAATACATTCGGTAACGGTGGCACGGTACTTCTGTACCTGTCCCCAGAAGGCGCGGACGCTGTATTTCTCGACCAGCACAAAGGTGGCCCCGGCAGAAAATGCCGCCATTGCCGCAGTACACTGGCAATCGATATGAAATGCAGGCATTACCGTCAGATAGATGTCATCATCACGCAGTGCGCACTGCCAGGCGGAGTAATATCCGGCAAAGCGCAGATTGTAATGGGTAATTACCACCCCTTTCGGGCGAGAGGTTGTACCGGAGGTAAAGAGAATTTCCGCCGTATCGTCGGTCGATAGCGGCGGTGCATAGCACAAGGTGGCTGGTTGTTGATTTTTTAGTTGAGTAAACGAACTTATGCCGTCATCAGCGGGAATCTCCACATCTGTCAGACAGATATGCCGTAGCTGTGTTTCGTCTTCCTGCTGAATCTGCTGATACATAGGATAAAATTGTGCGCTGGTTACCAGCAGACACGCCTGGCTGTTTTGCAGGATCCACGCGCTCTCTTCGCGCAGCAGGCGAGCGTTAATCGGCACCATAATCGCGCCGATTTTGGCCAGTCCGAACCAGCAAAAGATAAATTCCGGGCAGTTGTCGAGATGTAGTGCAACCTTGTCGCCTTTGCGAATTCCCAGCGTATAAAACAGGTTTGCCGTGCGGTTAATTTCCTGATTTAACTCAAGATAACTATACCGGTTGACGTTCCCACTACTGGATTCACAAATTAGCGCCGTTTTATGACCGTAAACGTCCGCCAGATCGTCCCACATTTGACGTAGATGTTGTCCGCCAATGATATCCATTGCACCTCTATCCATTTTGTTCGTTTGTGATTGGTCGGGCGCGCGTCGGGCAAATCGACGCGCGCCGCGCGTTTAATCCTCAACTTTGGCCAGACCTTTGTTGACCAACTCCTGGATGTCGTTTTCGCTGTAGCCGATATTTTTCAAAATGGCGGCGGTGTCCATGCCGTGTGATGGCATACCGCGCCAGATTTGGCCTGGGTTATTTTTGAATTTCGGCATCACGTTCGGCCCTTTGCAGGTGCGTCCGTCCATCGTTTGCCACTGGGTGATCGACTCGCGAGCGATGTACTGTGGATTGCTTTCCAGCTCCGGTACGGTCAGCACTTTGGCACAGGCGATATTCAGTTCCGCAAAGCGTTCTTTCACTTCAGCGATAGTGTGCGCTGCCAGCCAGGCATCGAGTTTCTCTTCTACCAGCGGACCGTAAGGACATTCGATACGGTGGATAAGCTGGGTGCCTTCCGGGATTTCTGGCGTGCCGAGCAGGTGCGCGAGACCAATATCTTTAAAGCATTCTTCAATTTGGGTAATGCCTACCAGTTCCATCACGATGTAACCGTCGGCGCATTTGTACAGACCGCAACCGGCGTAGTAGGGATCTTTCCCTTTGGTCATGCGAGGGCACATTTCACCGCCGTTGAAGTAATCCATCATGAAGTACTGGCCCATACGCAGCATCACTTCATACATGGCGATGTCGATACTTTCTCCTTTGCCGGTTTCGCGCACTTTATGCTGTGCTGCCAGCGCCGCCGTGGTGGCGGTCAGGCCAGAAAAGTAGTCGGCGGTATAGGGGAAAGCAGGCATTGGCTGGTCAACGTCGCCGTTCTGAATCAGGTAGCCACTGAAGGCCTGGGCGATGGTGTTATAGGCAGGGAGATTGGTGTACTCCTCGGTGCCGTACTGACCGAAACCGGACAAGTGAGCGATAACCAGTTTCGGGTTGTGCTGCCACAGCACTTCATCGGTAATGCCGCGGCGGGCAAAGGCTGGGCCTTTACTGGCTTCGATGAAGATATCGGTGGTTTCCATTAATTTCAGAAACGCTTCGCGGCCTTCATCTTTGAAGATATTTAACGACAGCGCGTGCAGGTTGCGGCGAGAAAGCTGTGGGTAGTTCGGTTGAACGCGAATGGTGTCGGCCCAGGCAACGTTTTCGATCCAGATAACTTCCGCCCCCCATTCCGCGAACATTTACCCGGCGAACGGCCCGGCGATTTCGATACCGGAGAAGACAACGCGTAATCCGGCCAGCGGCCCGAATTTCGGCATCGGTAGATGATCCATTATTAGCTCCTGAAAAATGTGTGTAGCGCATGATTGCCGGATGCGGCGTAAACGCCTTATCCGGCCCTCCGTAGGCCTGATAAGCGAAGCGCATCAGGCAACGGCGCATGATTGCCGGATGCGGCATAAATGCCTTATCCGGCCTACCGTAGGCCTGATAAGCAAAGCGCATCAGGCAACGGCGCATGATTGCTGGATGCGGCATAAATGCCTTATCCGGCCTACCGTAGGCCTGATAAGACGCGTTAGCGTCGCATCAGGCAGCGCACTGAATTAGCGGTATTGCTTCAGCACCGCACGACCCAGCGTCAGGATCTGCATTTCGTCAGATCCACCGGAGACGCGGTCTACACGCAGGTCACGCCAGAAGCGGCTGATGCGGTGGTTGCCCGCAATCCCGACGCCGCCCAGCACCTGCATTGCGCTATCCACCACTTCAAATGCCGCATTGGCGCAGAAGTATTTGCACATCGCCGCATCACCAGAGGTGATGGTGCCGTTGTCCGCTTTCCACGCTGCTTCATAGAGCATGTTTTTCATGGAGTTTAATTTGATCGCCATATGGGCGAATTTTTCCTGGATTAACTGGAAGCGGCCAATCGTTTCACCAAACTGTACGCGTTGGTTGGCGTAACGCGCCGCATCTTCAAAGGCGCACATCGCTGTACCGTAGTTGGTGAGGGCCACCAGGAAACGTTCGTGATCGAACTCTTCTTTCACACGGTTAAAGCCGTTACCTTCCCGACCGAACATGTCTTTCTCGTCCAGTTCCACATCGTCAAAGGTGATTTCACAGCAGCTATCCATACGCAGGCCGAGCTTCTCAAGTTTGGTTACTTTGATGCCCGGTTTGCTCATATCAACAAACCATTCGGTGTAGACAGGTTTGTCTGGAGAAGCGCCGTCGCGCGCCATCACCACGATGTACGGGGTGTAGACGCTGCTGGTAATAAAACACTTACTACCATTAAGATAAATCTTACCATTTCTACGGGTATAAGTCGTTTTCAGGCTACCTACGTCGGAGCCAGCGCCCGGTTCGGTAATTGCTGAGTTCCACATCTGCTTACCGGTGCCGCGGAAAGCCATGATCTTGTCGATCTGCTCTTGCGTACCTTCACGCAGGAAGGTGTTAAACCCGCCCGGTAACTGATACAGCACGTAAGTTGGCGCCCCCAGACGACCCAGTTCCATCCACACGGCGGCGAGGGTAACAAACCCCGCGTCCAGACCACCGTGTTCTTCCGGGATCAGCAGGCTGTCGATACCCATATCCGCCAGGGCTTTGACAAAACGCTCCGGGTAAACGCTGTCACGGTCACACTCGGCAAAATAAGCTTCCCAGTTTTCGCTGGCCATCAGTTCGCGGATACCGGCGACAAACAGTTCCTGCTCATCATTTAAATTAAAATCCATCTTTCAACCTCTTGATATTTTGGGGGTTAATTAATCTTTCCAGTTCTGTTTCGCGTCTTTAATAAAGGAGAGCGTCACCATGATGTTGACGAAGAACAGCGGGCATCCTCCGGCGATAATGGCGGTTTGAATCGGTTTCAGGCCGCCGAGCGCCAGCAGAACAATGCCGATAATGCCAACCAGAATTGACCAACCAATGCGCACCAGCAGCGGGGGGTCTTCGCCGTCGCGCACTTCGCGGCAGGTGGACATCGCCAGGGTATAAGAGCAGGCGTTAACCAGCGTAACGGTGGCAATAAAGCAGAGAATGAAGAAGCCCCACATAGTGGCGGTGCTAAGCGGCAGTGCGGCCCAAGTTTCGATAATGGCGCGCGCCACGCCGTACTGTTCGATCAGATTTGGAATGTTGATGATGTTTTTATCTATCAACAGCAGAGTGTTACTACCGAGTACAGTCCACAGGATCCAGGTTGACGCTGTCAGTCCCAGCACCATGCCGAAGCACAGTTCACGCACGGTGCGACCACGGGAGATGCGGGCGAGGAAGATACTCATCTGGATAGCGTAAATCACCCACCATGCCCAGTAGAACACGGTCCAGCCCTGCGGGAAGCCGCCTTTAGCGATGGGATCGGTATAGAACAACATGCGCGGCAGATACATCAGCAACATCCCCACCGAGTCGGTGAAGTAGTTCATGATGAAGCTGGCGCCGCTGACGATGAACACCCAACCCAGCATCAGGAAGCTCAGGTAGCTACGTACGTCGCTGGCGATACGCACCCCTTTTTGCAGACCGCAGGCGACGCAAATGGCGTTGAGGATGATCCAGCAGGTAATGATGATGGCATCCAGTTGCAGGGTATGCGGAATGCCAAACAACCACTGCATACACTCAGTCACCAGTGGTGTGGCAAGGCCGAGACTGGTACCCATTGCGAAGATCAAGGCGACGAGATAGAAGTTGTCGACGATAGTGCCGAACAACCCTTTGGCGTGTTTTTCACCTACCAGCGGCACCAGGGTGGAACTGGGGCGAATGACTTCCATTTTGCGGACAAAGAAGAAGTAAGCGAAGGCGACAGAAAGGAAGCTGTAAGTGGCCCACGGTAGCGGCCCCCAGTGGAACAAGCTGTAAGCCAGTCCCAACTCTTTCGCGCCTGTTGAGTTCGGTTCTAAGCCAAACGGCGGGGTAGAAATGTAGTAGTAGATCTCAATTGATCCCCAGAACAGTACGGCAGCCGACGTACAGGAGGCGAACATCATAAAGATCCAACTGGCGGTGCTAAATTCCGGTGGTTCGTTACCTAAACGCTTTTTGGCATACGGGCCAAACACCAGCCAGAACCAGCCGAAAAGCATCACCACCATATACCATTCAAACGCCCATCCCCATACATTGGTGACGTAGCTGAATACGGCATTAATAACGACATTCGCCGCATCCAGATCTCTGACTGTAAGCCAACAAAGTATGCCAACGATTATTAACGGCGGAAAGAACACTTTCGGTTCTATTCCCGTTTTTCTCTTTTCATCTTTCATGAGTTAATTCCACTGTAAAAATAAATATTTATTTTTCGGTCCAGTTTGTTTTCTTTTTGTTTATTTTTGTTAACATTTAACTTGATTGTTTTTAACCTCGTGGACGCGTTAATTGCTAACCCATAATGGGTATTCAATTGGCTGTGTTCTGTGATGTGAATCACATTTTATTATTGGGTGAATGTCTGGTGTTTTTAGTGATTTATTCTTTGTAAATCAATGTGATGATGTTTGTTTTGATGAAAAGACTAACACCTGACTTTCAATATTGGTGATCCATAAAACAATATTGAAAATTTCTCTTTGCCACGGTCTGGTTTCAATATTGGTGAAGTACTTAACAATATTGAAAGTTGGATTTATCTGCGTGTGACATTTTCAATATTGGTGATTAAAGTTTTATTCCCGAATTAAAGGACGTGATATCTGTAATTAACACCACCGATATGAACGACGTTTCCTTCATGATTTCTGGAGATGCAATGAAGATTATTACTTGCTATAAGTGCGTGCCTGATGAACAGGATATTGCGGTCAATAATGCTGATGGTTCATTAGACTTCAGCAAAGCCGATGCGAAAATAAGCCAATATGATCTGAACGCTATTGAAGCGGCTTGCCAGTTAAAACAGCAGGCACCAGAGGCGCAGGTGACGGCCTTAAGTGTGGGCGGTAAAGCTCTGACCAACGCCAAAGGGCGCAAAGATGTGTTGTCGCGCGGCCCGGATGAATTGATTGTGGTGATTGATGACCAGTTCGAGCAGGCACTGCCGCAACAAACGGCGAGCGCACTGGCTGCCGCCGCCCAGAAAGCAGGCTTTGATCTGATCCTCTGCGGCGATGGTTCTTCCGACCTTTATGCTCAACAGGTTGGCCTGCTGGTCGGCGAAATCCTTAATATTCCGGCAGTTAACGGCGTCAGCAAAATCCTCTCCCTGACAGCAGATACTCTGACCGTTGAACGCGAACTGGAAGATGAAACAGAAACGTTAAGCATTCCACTGCCTGCGGTCGTTGCTGTTTCTACGGATATCAACTCCCCACAAATTCCTTCGATGAAAGCCATTCTCGGCGCGGCGAAAAAGCCAGTCCAGGTGTGGTCGGCGGCGGATATCGGCTTTAACGCGGAGGCGGCCTGGTCTGAACAACAGGTTGCTGCGCCGAAACAGCGCGAACGTCAGCGCATCGTGATTGAAGGCGACGGCGAAGAACAGATCGCCGCATTTGCTGAAAATCTTCGCAAAGTCATTTAATTACAGGGGATGCTATGAACACGTTTTCTCAAGTCTGGGTATTCAGCGATACCCCTTCTCGTCTGCCGGAACTGATGAACTGTGCGCAGGCTTTAGCGAGTCAAATCAACACATTTGTCCTCAATGATGCCGACGGTGTACTGGCAATCCAGCTCGGCGCTAATCATGTCTGGAAATTAAGTGGCAAGCCGGACGATCGGATGATCGAAGATTACGCTGGAGTGATGGTGGACACCATTCGCCAGCACGGTGCAGACGGTCTGGTGTTGCTGCCTAACACTCGTCGCGGAAAATTACTGGCGGCGAAACTGGGTTATCGCCTTAAAGCGGCGGTGTCTAACGATGCCAGCACCGTCAGTGTGCAGGACGGCAAAGCGACGGTGAAACACATGGTTTACGGTGGCTTGGCGATTGGCGAAGAACGTATTGCCACGCCATATGCGGTACTGACCATCAGCAGCGGCACGTTCGATGCGGTTCAGCCAGACGCGTCACGCACTGGCGAAACGCACACCGTGGAGTGGCAGGCCCCGGCTGTGGCGATTACCCGCACGGCAACACAGGCGCGCCAGAGCAACAGCGTCGATCTCGATAAAGCCCGTCTGGTGGTCAGTGTCGGCCGCGGCATTGGCAGTAAAGAGAACATTGCGCTGGCAGAACAACTTTGTCAGGCGATTGGTGCGGAGCTGGCCTGTTCTCGTCCGGTGGCGGAAAACGAGAAATGGATGGAGCACGAACGCTATGTCGGTATCTCCAACCTGATGCTGAAACCCGATCTGTACCTGGCGGTGGGGATCTCCGGGCAGATCCAGCACATGGTTGGCGCTAATGCATCGCAAACTATTTTTGCCATCAATAAAGATAAAAATGCGCCGATTTTCCAGTACGCGGATTACGGCATTGTTGGCGACGCCGTGAAGATCCTTCCGGCGCTGACCGCAGCGTTAGCGCGTTGATCTATTCAGGCAGGGCTGCATTTTGGCCCTGCCGCTGACAGGGAGCTCTTATGTCCGAAGATATCTTTGATGCCATCATCGTCGGGGCAGGGCTTGCCGGTTCGGTTGCCGCACTGGTGCTCGCTCGCGAAGGGGCACAAGTGTTAGTTATCGAGCGTGGCAATTCCGCAGGTGCCAAGAATGTCACCGGCGGGCGTCTCTATGCCCACAGTCTGGAACACATTATTCCTGATTTCGCCGATTCCGCCCCCGTAGAACGCCTGATCACCCATGAAAAACTCGCTTTTATGACGGAAAGGTCAGCGATGACTATGGACTACTGCAATGGCGACGAAACCTCGCCATCCCAGCGTTCTTACTCCGTTTTGCGCAGTAAATTTGATGCCTGGCTGATGGAGCAGGCCGAAGAAGCGGGCGCGCTGTTAATTACCGGTATTCGCGTCGATAACCTCGTACAGCGCGATGGCAAAGTCGTCGGCGTAGAAGCCGATGGCGATGTGATTGAAGCGAAAACTGTGATCCTGGCTGACGGGGTGAACTCCATTCTTGCCGAAAAGCTCGGGATGGCGAAACGCGTTAAACCGACGGATGTGGCGGTTGGCGTGAAGGAATTGATCGAGTTACCGAAGTCGGTTATCGAAGATCGTTTTCAGTTGCAGGGTAATCAGGGCGCGGCCTGTCTGTTTGCGGGTTCGCCCACCGATGGCCTGATGGGCGGCGGCTTCCTTTATACCAATGAAAACACCCTGTCGTTGGGGCTGGTTTGTGGTCTGCATCATCTGCATGACGCGAAAAAATCGGTGCCGCAAATGCTGGAAGATTTCAAACAGCATCCGGCAGTCGCACCGCTGATCGCAGGCGGAAAGCTGGTGGAATATTCCGCTCACGTGGTGCCGGAAGCGGGTATCAACATGCTGCCGGAGCTGGTCGGTGACGGCGTGCTGATTGCCGGTGACGCCGCCGGAATGTGTATGAACCTCGGTTTTACCATTCGCGGTATGGATCTGGCGATTGCCGCCGGGGAAGCGGCAGCGAAAACCGTGCTTTCAGCGATGAAAAACGACGATTTCAGTAAGCAGAAACTGGCGGAATATCGTCAGCATCTGGAGAGCGGCCCACTGCGCGATATGCGCATGTACCAGAAGCTACCGGCGTTTCTTGATAATCCGCGCATGTTTAGCGGCTACCCGGAACTGGCGGTAGGCGTGGCGCGTGACCTGTTCACCATTGACGGCAGCGCGCCGGAACTGATGCGTAAGAAAATCCTCCGCCACGCGAAGAAAGTAGGCTTCATCAATCTGATCAAGGATGGCATGAAAGGAGTGACTGTTTTATGACTTCTCCCGTCAATGTGGACGTCAAACTGGGCGTCAATAAATTCAATGTCGATGAAGAGCATCCGCACATCGTTGTGAAGTCTGATGCCGATAAACAGGCGCTGGAGCTGCTGGTGAAAGCGTGCCCGGCGGGTCTGTATAAAAAGCAGGATGATGGCAGCGTGTGTTTTGATTACGCCGGATGTCTGGAGTGCGGCACCTGCCGCATTCTGGGGCTGGGGTCGGCGCTGGAACAGTGGGAATACCCGCGCGGCACCTTTGGTGTGGAGTTTCGTTACGGCTGATGTTGGTTTTTATGATGCGTAACGTCAGGCCGGATAAGGCGTTTATGCCGCATCCGGCGATTGTTGTCGGATGCGATGCTAACGCACCTTATCCAGCCAGGAAGGAGGCATGCAACCGTTGCCTGAAATAACGCCGTACTGACTCTCATTGCAAAAAAAAACAGGAATAACCCATGCAACCGTCCAGAAACTTTGACGATCTTAAATTCTCCTCAATTCACCGTCGCATTTTACTGTGGGGAAGCGGTGGCCCGTTTCTGGATGGTTATGTACTGGTAATGATTGGCGTGGCGCTGGAGCAACTGACTCCGGCGCTGAAGCTGGACGCTGACTGGATTGGCTTGCTGGGCGCGGGAACGCTCGCCGGGCTATTCGTCGGCACATCGCTGTTTGGCTATATTTCCGATAAAGTCGGACGGCGCAAAATGTTTCTGATCGATATTATCGCCATCGGCGTAATATCGGTGGCGACGATGTTTGTCTCATCCCCCGTCGAACTGCTGGTGATGCGGGTCCTCATCGGCATTGTCATCGGCGCGGATTATCCCATCGCCACCTCGATGATTACCGAGTTCTCCAGCACCCGTCAGCGAGCGTTTTCCATCAGCTTTATTGCCGCCATGTGGTATGTCGGCGCGACCTGTGCCGATCTGGTTGGCTACTGGCTTTATGATATGGAAGGCGGCTGGCGCTGGATGCTGGGCAGCGCGGCGATCCCCTGTTTGTTGATTTTGATTGGTCGATTCGAGCTGCCTGAATCTCCCCGTTGGTTACTACGCAAAGGGCGAGTGAAAGAGTGTGAAGAGATGATGATCAAACTGTTTGGCGAACCGGTGGCTTTCGACGAAGAGCAACCGCAGCAAACCCGTTTTCGCGATCTGTTTAATCGCCGCCATTTTCCTTTTGTTCTGTTTGTTGCCGCCATCTGGACCTGCCAGGTGATCCCGATGTTCGCCATTTACACCTTTGGCCCACAAATCGTTGGTTTGCTGGGGTTGGGGGTCGGAAAAAATGCGGCGCTGGGGAACGTGGTGATTAGCCTGTTCTTTATGCTCGGCTGTATTCCGCCGATGTTATGGCTTAATACTGCCGGACGGCGTCCATTGTTGATTGGCAGCTTTGCCATGATGACATTGGCGCTGGCTGTTTTGGGACTGATCCCGGATATGGGGATTTGGCTGGTGGTGATGGCGTTCGCGGTGTATGCCTTTTTCTCTGGTGGGCCGGGTAATTTGCAATGGCTCTATCCTAATGAGCTCTTCCCGACGGATATCCGCGCCTCTGCTGTGGGCGTTATTATGTCCCTAAGCCGTATTGGCACCATTGTTTCGACCTGGGCGCTGCCGATCTTTATTAATAATTATGGCATCAGCAATACGATGCTGATGGGCGCGGGGATTTCGCTGTTTGGTTTACTGATTTCTGTGGCGTTTGCCCCGGAAACGCGCGGAATGTCACTGGCGCAGACCAGTAATATGACGATTCGCAGGCAGCGAGCGGGGTAACTTATTCAGATTTCTCCCTTTTTTGAATCAATATTATTGACTATAAGCCGCGTAAATATATGACTACACTTTGTGAGAAAACAAAGGTGTAATTGCGCAGGCTAACTATGATTCTAATCATTTATGCGCATCCGTATCCGCATCATTCCCATGCGAATAAACGGATGCTTGAACAGGCAAGGACGCTGGAAGGCGTTGAAATTCGCTCTCTTTATCAACTTTATCCTGACTTCAATATCGACATTGCCGCCGAACAGGAGGCGCTGTCTCGCGCCGATCTGATCGTCTGGCAGCACCCAATGCAGTGGTACAGCATTCCACCGCTCCTTAAACTTTGGATCGATAAAGTTTTCTCGCACGGCTGGGCTTATGGTCACGGCGGCACGGCGCTGCATGGCAAGCATTTGCTGTGGGCGGTGACGACCGGCGGCGGGGAAAGCCATTTTGAGATCGGTGCGCATCCGGGCTTTGATGTGCTGTCGCAGCCGCTACAGGCGACGGCAATCTACTGTGGGCTGAACTGGCTACCGCCGTTTGCCATGCACTGCACCTTTATTTGTGACGACGAAACCCTCGAAGGGCAGGCGCGTCACTATAAGCAACGTCTGCTGGAATGGCAGGAGGCACATCATGGATAGTCATACGCTGGTCCAGGCGCTGATCTATCTCGGTTCGGCGGCGCTGATTGTACCCATTGCGGTACGCCTCGGTCTGGGCTCGGTCCTTGGTTACCTGATTGCAGGCTGCATTATTGGCCCGTGGGGACTGCGGTTGGTGACCGATGCCGAATCTATCCTGCACTTTGCCGAAATTGGCGTGGTGCTGATGTTATTTATTATCGGTCTGGAGCTTGATCCACAGCGATTATGGAAACTGCGCGCGGCAGTATTCGGCGGTGGCGTATTGCAGATGGTGATCTGTAGCGGCCTGCTGGGGCTGTTCTGTATGCTCCTCGGTATGCGCTGGCAAGTCGCGGGATTAATTGGCATGACGCTGGCGCTCTCCTCAACAGCGATTGCCATGCAGGCAATGAATGAACGTAATCTGACGGTAACGCAGATGGGGCGCAGTGCCTTTGCCGTACTATTATTTCAGGATATCGCGGCGATCCCATTAGTGGCGATGATCCCGCTACTGGCAGCGAGCAGTGCCTCAACGACGATGGGCGCATTTGCTCTCTCGGCGTTAAAAGTGGCGGGCGCGCTGGCGCTGGTGGTATTGCTGGGGCGCTATGTTACGCGTCCGGCGCTGCGCTTTGTTGCCCGTTCTGGCTTGCGGGAAGTGTTCAGTGCCGTAGCTTTATTCCTCGTGTTTGGCTTTGGTTTGCTGCTCGAAGAGGTCGGCTTGTCGATGGCGATGGGCGCGTTTCTGGCAGGCGTGTTGCTGGCAAGCTCGGAATACCGTCATGCGCTGGAAAGCGATATCGAACCATTTAAAGGTTTGCTGCTGGGGCTGTTTTTCATCGGTGTTGGCATGTCGATAGACTTTGGTACGCTGCTTGAAAATCCGTTGCGTATAGTCATCCTGCTGACTGGTTTCCTCATCATCAAAATTGCCATGCTGTGGCTGATTGCCCGACCATTACAGGTGCCGAATAAACAACGTCGCTGGTTTGCGGTGTTGTTAGGGCAGGGTAGTGAGTTTGCCTTTGTGGTGTTTGGCGCAGCGCAAATGGCAAATGTACTGGAACCAGAGTGGGCGAAGTCGCTGACGTTGGCGGTGGCATTGTCGATGGCGGCAACGCCGATTCTGTTGGTGATCCTCAATCGCCTTGAACAATCTTCCACTGAAGAGGCGCGCGAAGCTGATGAGATCGACGAAGAACAACCGCGGGTAATTGTTGCCGGATTCGGTCGTTTTGGTCAGATCACCGGGCGTTTACTGCTCTCCAGCGGGGTGAGAATGGTGGTACTCGATCACGATCCTGACCATATAGAAACTTTGCGCAAATTCGGCATGAAAGTGTTTTACGGCGATGCCACGCGGATGGATTTACTGGAATCTGCCGGAGCGGCGAAAGCGGAAGTGCTGATTAACGCTATTGACGATCCACAAACCAACCTGCAACTGACGGAGATGGTGAAAGAACATTTCCCGCATTTGCAGATCATTGCTCGCGCGCGTGATGTTGATCACTACATTCGTTTGCGTCAGGCAGGTGTGGAAAAGCCGGAGCGTGAAACCTTTGAAGGGGCGCTCAAAACCGGACGCCTGGCACTGGAAAGTTTAGGTCTGGGGGCGTATGAAGCGCGGGAACGAGCCGATTTGTTCCGTCGCTTTAATATTCAGATGCTGGAAGAGATGGCGATGAGTGAGAACGATACCAAAGCCCGGGCTGCGGTTTATAAACGTACCAACGCGATGTTAAGTGAGATAATCAGCGAAGATCGCGAACATCTGTCATTAATTCAACGGCACGGCTGGCAAGGTACTGAAGAAGGGAAACATACTGGCAATATGACCGATGAGCCAGAAACCAAACCCTCGTAATCATAAAGAGTGATATCACGCACGCTTTACAACTAACTGTTTGTTTTTATGTAATTGTAATAGGGCGAGTCCAGCGGCATAGCGTGGGCTCGCCAGCAGAATATAAAATTTTCCTCAACATCATCCTCTCGCCAGTCGACGAAGGTTTACGCTTTACGTATAGTGGCGACAATTTTTTTTATCGGGAAATCTCAATGATCAGTCTGATTGCGGCGTTAGCGGTAGATCGCGTTATCGGCATGGAAAATGCTATGCCGTGGAACCTGCCTGCCGATCTCGCCTGGTTTAAACGCAACACCTTAAATAAACCTGTGATTATGGGACGCCATACCTGGGAATCCATTGGTCGCCCGCTGCCAGGGCGTAAGAATATCGTCATCAGCAGCCAGTCGGGTACGGACGATCGCGTAACGTGGGTGAAGTCGGTGGATGAAGCCATTGCGGCGTGCGGTGACGTACCAGAAATCATGGTGATTGGCGGTGGGCGCGTATACGAGCAGTTCCTGCCAAAAGCGCAAAAATTGTATCTGACGCATATTGACGCAGATGTGGAAGGCGACACTCATTTCCCGGATTACGATCCAGATGACTGGGAATCGGTATTCAGCGAATTCCACGACGCCGATGCGCAGAACTCTCACAGCTATTGCTTTGAGATTCTGGAACGGCGGTAAGTTTGTCTATTAGAATCCCGGCATCGCTGATACGTGCAGATATCCGTGTATACCAGACGTATAAATTGTACAGGAGCACGATATCATGACTGCAAAACGTACCACACAAAGTGTGGCCGTCACCGTCGACCGTGAGTTAGTCAATCGCGCTCGCGATGCTGGCTTAAATATGAGCGCTACCCTTACGGTTGCGCTCAATGCTGAACTTAAAAAACATGCAGCAACACGTTGGCGTGAAGAGAACGCAGAAGCTATCGCTACGTTAAATCAATTGGCTGATGAAACCGGTTGTTTTCTGATGAATACCGAAGCTTCTGGCGATACCATTTACGGTATACCGCAGTCGCGGCAGGAACGCCGCATTTCCCTTTGTTATCAATGTTACCAGCGACATTATTGGTGAGATTAATCGCCGTATCGTTATTCCATTAACACCTATTGAACGATTTAGCCGTAATTACCCACCAGAACGACTTAACTCAATCCTTTTACTGGTAGATGGAAGAGAATATGTGCTCATGACGCATGAGACTGCAACTGTTCCAGTTAACGCGCTGGGAACGAAATTTTGTGATGCCAGCGCGCACCGAACGTTGATTAAAGGGGGATTAGATTTTATGCTCGACGGGATTTAAGACGTGACCGCCTCTCCCTCACCCAAATCCTTATGCCGGTTCGACGGCTGGACAAAATACTGTTTATCTTCCCAGCGCAGGCAGGTTAATGTACCACCCCAGCAGCAGCCGGTATCCAGCGCGTAAATCCCTTCCGGCGTGCCTTTGCCTTCCAGTGATGCCCAGTGACCAAAGGCGATGCTGTACTCTTCACTGACGGGGCCAGGAATCGCAAACCACGGTTTCAGTGGCGCTGGCGCTTCTTCCGGCGACTCTTTGCTATACATATCCAGTTGACCGTTCGGAAAACAGAAACGCATACGAGTAAAGGCGTTGGTGATAAAACGCAGTCTTCCTAACCCACGTAATTCCGGCGACCAGTTGTTTGGCATATCGCCGTACATAGCGTCGAGGAAGAAGGGGTAGGAATCGCTCGACAGTACCGCTTCTACGTCGCGTGCGCACTCTTTGGCTGTCTGGAGATCCCACTGTGGCGTGATCCCCGCGTGGGTCATCACCAGCTTTTTCTCTTCGTCGATTTGCATCAGAGGCTGGCGGCGCAACCAGTTAAGCAGTTCGTCGGCGTCAGGCGCTTCCAACAACGGCGTAAGGTGATCTTTCGGTTTATTACGGCTGATCCCGGCAAAGACCGCCAGCAGATGCAGATCGTGATTCCCCAGCACCAGACGTACGTTATCGCCTAAAGACTTTACATAACGCAGGACATCCAGCGAACCCGGACCGCGCGCGACCAGGTCGCCCGTCAGCCAGAGGATATCTTTACCGGGAGTAAATTCCACTTTATGCAGCAATGCGATCAGTTCATCGTAACAACCGTGAACATCGCCAATAAGGTATGTCGCCATATTTATTAATGAATGAGTATTGGAACGGCGAGTCGAAATACGGGAATGTCGATGCTAAAGGGAACGCCATTCTCATCGATCATTTCGTAGTGACCCTGCATGGTGCCCAGCGGCGTTTCAATGATTGCGCCGCTGGTATATTGGTATTCTTCACCAGGGGCGATATGCGGTTGGACGCCCACCACACCCTCACCCTGGACTTCAGTTTCACGGCCATTGCCGTTAGTGATCAGCCAGTAACGTCCCAACAACTGCACTGGCGCTCGCCCCAGATTGCGTATGGTTACGGTATAAGCAAAAACGTAACGTTCATTATCAGGTGAAGATTGGGCCTCAATGTAGACGCTTTGAACCTGAATACACACTCGGGGCGAATTGATCATCGTTAACTCTCCTGCAAAGGCGCGTTCTCCGCCAGATAGTTCGCCATCTGGCAATATTGCGCGACAGAGATATTTTCCGCTCGCATCGCCGGGTCGATCCCCATTTCCGTTAGCACTTCGGCGCTAAACAGGTTGCCGAGGCTGTTCCGAATGGTTTTACGACGCTGGTTAAAGGCTTCGGTAGTGATGCGACTCAACACGCGAATATCTTTAACCGGATAAGGCATCGTCGTGTGAGGAACCAGACGTACGACGGCGGAATCCACTTTTGGTGGTGGCGTAAAGGCGGATGGTGGTACTTCCAGCACCGGGATCACGTTGCAATAATATTGCGCCATGACGCTTAATCGACCATACGCCTTGCTGTTCGGTCCTGCAACCAGACGATTCACCACCTCTTTTTGCAACATGAAATGCATGTCGGCAATGGCATCAGTATAGCTAAACAGATGGAACATCAACGGCGTGGAGATGTTATACGGCAGGTTGCCGAAAACACGCAGCGGCTGGCCCATTTTTTCTGCCAGCTCACCAAAGTTAAAGGTCATCGCATCCTGCTGATAAATTGTCAGTTTTGGGCCTAAAAATGGATGCGTTTGCAGACGTGCAGCCAGATCGCGGTCAAGTTCGATGACGGTGAGCTGATCCAGACGTTCACCGACCGGTTCGGTCAATGCCGCCAGACCGGGGCCGATTTCGACCATCGCCTGGCCTTTTTGCGGGTTAATGGCAGAAACAATGCTGTCGATCACGAACTGATCGTTGAGAAAGTTTTGCCCGAAGCGTTTACGGGCTAAATGGCCCTGGTGGACTCGATTATTCATTGGGTGTTAACAATCATTTTGATGGCGAGATTAAGCGCCGTAATAAAACTGCCGACATCGGCTTTGCCACGTCCCGCCAGTTCAAGCGCGGTGCCGTGGTCCACTGATGTGCGAATAAAGGGCAGGCCCAGCGTAATGTTCACACCGCGCCCGAAGCCCTGGTATTTTAGCACGGGAAGACCCTGATCGTGGTACATCGCCAGTACGGCGTCGGCGTTGTCGAGATATTTAGGCTGAAACAGGGTATCGGCAGGCAGCGGCCCGTTGAGTTTCATCCCCTGCGCCCGCAGCTCGTTGAGCACCGGAATAATGGTGTCTATCTCTTCCGTACCCATATGACCGCCTTCGCCCGCGTGCGGATTCAGCCCGCAGACCAGAATGCGCGGTTCAGCGATGCCAAATTTGGTCCGCAAATCGTGATGCAAAATACCGATCACTTCATGCAGTAGTGGTTGGGTGATGGCATCTGCAATTTCACGCAGCGGTAAATGCGTCGTTGCCAGCGCCACGCGAAGTTCTTCGGTCGCCAGCATCATCACCACTTTTTTCGCCTGCGAACGCTCTTCGAAAAACTCGGTATGACCGGTAAATGGAATGCCTGCGTCGTTAATGACGCCTTTATGCACGGGGCCGGTAATTAGCGCGGCAAATTCACCGCTCAGGCAGCCATCGCACGCTCGCGCCAGCGTCTCCACCACATAATGCCCATTTTCAACCGTCAGTTTCCCCGCCGTGACAGGCGCGCGTAGTGCGACAGGAAGTAGCGTTAATGTGCCCGCAGTTTGCGGTTGGGCAGGAGAATTAGGGGAATAAGGGCGGAGGGTAAGCGGCAAACCGAGCATCGCTGCCCGGTTGGTAAGGAGAGTGGCATCGGCACAAACAACCAGTTCGACCGGCCACTCACGCTGTGCGAGTTGGACAACTAAGTCCGGGCCAATCCCGGCGGGTTCGCCGGGAGTGATCACAACACGTTGGGTTTTAACCATTAGTTGCTCAAAATTTTCACATAAGCGCTGGCACGTTGTTCCTGCATCCAGCTTGCTGCTTCTTCCGAGAACTTACGGTTCATCAGCATGCGGTACGCACGATCTTTTTGCGCCGCATCGGTTTTATCAACATTACGGGTATCCAGCAGTTCGATCAGATGCCAGCCGAATGAAGAGTGAACCGGAGCGCTCATTTGGCCTTTGTTCAGGCGGGTCAGCGCGTCACGGAAGGCCGGATCGAAAATGTCTGGCGTAGCCCAGCCAAGATCGCCGCCCTGGTTAGCAGAGCCTGGATCCTGAGAGAACTCTTTCGCTGCCGCAGCAAACGTGGTTTTACCGCTCTTGATATCCGCAGCAATCTGTTCCAGTTTCACGCGAGCTTGCTCGTCAGTCATGATCGGCGACGGTTTTAGCAGAATATGTCGAGCATGAACCTCGGTCACCGAGATATTTTTGCTTTCACCGCGCAGGTCGTTAACTTTCAGAATATGGAAGCCGACGCCGGAACGGATCGGGCCAACAATATCGCCTTTTTTCGCGGTGCTTAATGCCTGGGCGAAGATCCCCGGCAGTTCCTGAATTCGGCCCCAGCCCATCTGGCCGCCATTCAGTGCCTGCTGATCGGCAGAGTGAGCGATAGCCAGTTTACCAAAATCAGCGCCATTACGCGCTTGATCGACAATGGCGCGCGCCTGGCTTTCCGCTTCGTTTACTTGATCTGAAGTCGGGTTTTCTGGCAGCGGGATCAGGATGTGGCTTAAATTCAGTTCAGTGCTGGCATCGTTTTGGTTACCGACCTGCTGCGCCAGAGCTTCGACTTCCTGCGGCAGGATGGTAATGCGACGACGCACTTCGTTGTTACGCACTTCAGAGATAATCATCTCTTTGCGGATCTGGTTACGATAGGTGTTGTAGTTCAGACCATCGTAAGCCAGACGACTGCGCATTTGATCCAGCGTCATGTTGTTCTGTTTGGCAATGTTGGCAATCGCCTGATCGAGCTGCTCATCGGAGATTTTCACTCCCATTTTCTGCCCCATCTGCAGGATGATTTGATCCATGATCAAACGCTCCATGATTTGGTGGCGCAGCGTAGCGTCATCAGGAAGCTGTTGCCTTGCCTGGGCGGCGTTCAGTTTTACCGACTGCATTAATCCATCAACGTCGCTTTCCAGCACGACGCCGTTATTGACGACGGCTGCGACTTTATCAACTACCTGGGGGGCAGCGAAACTGGTATTCGCGATCATCGCGATACCGAGAAGCAGCGTTTTCCAGTTCTTCATACTTTTTCCATTTCAATTAACCGCACTGCGGATTACGTGGTAAATCAACAAATCACAAAGAGTTTTGATACGGCAGAATGTTCGAACGCAGCATCTCTTGCGTACCCAGACCGTAGTTAGAGCTCAGGCCGCGAAGTTCGATGTTAAAGCCGATTGCGTTGTCATATATCGCATGTTGTTTATTGCTATCCCAACCGTTCAGCTTACGCTCGTAACCGACGCGAATCGCATAGCAGCAGGAGCTGTATTGCACTCCTAACATTGAGTCTGCCTGCTTGTTCGCATTGGTATCGTAGTAGTAGGCCCCGACAATTGACCAACGATCGGCAATTGGCCAACTGGCAACCGTACCTACCTGCGAAATTCCGTTTTTATACTGCTCGGCAGTGGAATAGTACTTAGGCAATGTCGCCTGAATGTATTCCGGGCTGGCGTAACGGTAGTTCAGTTGTATCAGACGGTCTTCATCCCGACGGTATTCAATGCTGGAGTTACTGGTGGCTACGTTATCCAGACGGGTATCGTACTGAATCCCGCCACGCAGTCCCCAACGTTCAGAGATACGCCAGTAAGTATCGCCTGCCCATACCAGTGAGCCCGTTTTGTCGTTATTCTCCCATGTTATGTTGTCATCGCCAGTGCGAGACTCCGTGAAATAGTAGATTTGACCAACGGAAATATTAAAACGTTCAACGGCAGCATCATCATATACGCGAGATGTGACACCGGTCGTTACTTGGTTCGCGGAAGCAATACGGTCAAGACCGCCGTAAGTCCGGTCCCGGAACAGGCCAGAGTAGTCAGATTGCAGCAGTGAAGAGTCGTAGTTATAGATTTTGCTCTGATCGCGATACGGTACATACAGATACTGTGCGCGTGGTTCCAGCGTCTGGGTATAGCCTGGCGCCAGCATTTCCATATCGCGCTCGAAGACCATTCTGCCGTCTATTTTGAACTGCGGCATCACGCGGTTAGCGGAGTCTGCCAGTTTGGTGTTTTTGGGGTTGCTGTTATACCAGTCAAGATTGGTTTGCTGATAATGCGTCGCCAGCAACTTTGCTTCAGTATTGATACTGCCCCAGTTATTAGAGAGCGGCAGATTGATGGTCGGCTCCAGGTGAACACGAGTCGCCTCTGGCATGTCATCTCTGGTGTTAACAAAGTGCACAGCCTGACCGTAAATTCGCGTATCAAAAGGACCAACATCGTTTTGATAGTAATTAACGTCTAACTGCGGTTCTGCCGAGTAGCTACTGGTGTTCTGTTCGTTGAAGACCTGGAACTGCTTGGTTGAAACGGTGGCATTGAAGTTTTGTACTGCATAGCCAACGCTGAATTTTTGCGTTGCATAACCGTCGGTACTGGAGCCGTATTTGTTATCGAAGTCATTGAAGTAGCTAGGATCGCTGACTTTGGTGTAGTCGACGTTGAAACGCCACACCTGATCCATTACCCCGGAGTGTTGCCAGTAGAACAACCAACGACGTGAGCTATCATCCTTCGGATGTTCATCTTCATAGACTTTATCTGAAGGCAGATAGTCAAGTTCCATCAAGCCAGCGCCAGCCTGAGTGAGATAACGGAACTCGTTCTCCCACATAATGTTGCCACGACGATGCATATAATGCGGCGTGATGGTGGCATCCATATTTGGCGCAATATTCCAGTAATACGGAAGATAGAACTCAAAGTAGTTGGTGGTGGTGTACTTGGCGTTCGGGATCAAGAAACCTGAGCGACGTTTATCACCCACTGGCAACTGCAAATAGGGGCTGTAAAAAATCGGCACCGGACCGACTTTAAAGCGGGCGTTCCAGATTTCCGCGACTTGTTCTTCGCGGTCATGAATAATTTCGCTACCTACCACGCTCCAGGTATCAGAACCAGGCAAACAGGAGGTAAAGCTACCATTATCCAGAATAGTGTAGCGGTTTTCGCCACGTTGTTTCATTAGGTCGGCTTTACCACGTCCCTGACGGCCCATCATCTGGTAATCACCTTTCCAGACGTTGGTGTCTTTGGTGTTCAGATTCGCCCAGCCTTTCGGTCCTTTGAGGATCACCTGGTTATCGTCGTAATGAACGTTACCGAGCGCATCAACGGTACGTACCGGTTCCGCTTGTCCGGGGGCCTCTTTTTGATGGAGCTGAACTTCATCGGCCTGCAGGCGGCTGTTACCCTGCATGATATCCACGCTGCCGGTAAACACGGCGTCATCGGGGTAATTTCCCTTTGCGTGGTCAGCATTAATCGTCACGGGTAAGTCGTTAGTATCGCCCTGTACCAGAGGACGGTCATAGCTTGGCACGCCCAACATGCACTGTGAGGCGAGATCGGCTGCCAGTCCCTGTTGACTATAAAGGGCGGTGGCAATCATGGTGGCCAGAAGAGTGGGGATACGTTTTTTCATACGTTGATTTTATTGTTCCATCATCGGTAACGTTGCGCGTGACAAACGGTCAGAGACTAACGTACTCGTCATCTCTACGCTAGTGTTAATCCTGTCCGAATAGCGTCAGTGGTGTTAGGCACGGCATTGAATGACAGGTATGATAATGCAAATTATAGGCGATGTCCCACAATTGACCGCAGCCGGAAAACGGTAAAAGCACCTTTATATTGTGGGAGATAGCCCTGATATCCGTGTGTCGATTTGGGGAATATATGCAGTATTGGGGAAAAATCATTGGCGTGGCCATGGCCTTAATAATGGGCGGCGGCTTTTGGGGCGTAGTGTTGGGTCTGTTAATTGGCCACATGTTTGATAAAGCCCGTAGCCGTAAAATGGCGTGGTTTGCCAACCAGCGCGAGCGTCAGGCGCTGTTTTTTGCCACCACTTTTGAAGTGATGGGGCATTTAACCAAATCCAAAGGTCGTGTTACCGAGGCTGATATTCATATCGCCAGCCAACTGATGGACAGAATGAATCTGCATGGCGCTTCCCGTACTGCGGCGCAAAATGCTTTCCGGGTGGGAAAATCAGATAATTACCCACTGCGTGAAAAAATGCGTCAGTTTCGTAGTGTCTGCTTTGGTCGTTTTGACTTAATTCGTATGTTTCTGGAGATCCAGATTCAGGCGGCGTTTGCCGATGGTTCGCTGCATCCTAATGAACGTGCTGTACTGTATGTCATTGCTGAAGAGTTAGGGATTTCGCGCGCTCAGTTTGACCAGTTCCTGCGTATGATGCAGGGCGGGGCGCAGTTTGGCGGCGGTTATCAGCAGCAGTCTGGCGGTGGTCACTGGCAGCAAGCGCAGCGTGGCCCGACGCTGGAAGATGCCTGTAATGTGTTGGGCGTGAAGCCGACAGATGACGCGACAACGATTAAACGTGCCTACCGTAAGCTGATGAGCGAGCACCACCCGGATAAGCTGGTAGCGAAAGGTTTGCCGCCAGAGATGATGGAGATGGCGAAGCAGAAAGCGCAGGAAATTCAGCAGGCGTATGAACTGATTAAGCAGCAGAAAGGGTTTAAATAAGTTTCAAACTGTAGGCCTGATAAGACGCACCAGGCTGGATAAGACGCGGTAGGCCGGATAAGACGCGACAGCGTCGCATCCGGCGAGCAGCATCAGACAATCGGCGACAAAATTGCCGGATGCGGCGTAAACGCCTTATCCGGCCTACCGAATCGCGCCAGCGTGACTATCAAAAATCCGCTGGCGCTTTAAACGTCATACTGTTGCCATACGCCGGATGGGTAATCGTCAACATTTCTGCATGCAACAATAATCGTGGCGCCATTGCTCTCGCTTCTGGTGATGCATAAAAACGATCGCCAAGAATCGGATGACCCAGCGCCAGCATATGTACACGCAGCTGATGCGAACGCCCGGTAATCGGCTTTAACACCACTCTTGCCGTGTTATCCGCCGCATACTCCACCACTTCATATTCCGTCTGCGCAGGTTTACCCGTTTCGTAACAGACTTTCTGTTTCGGGCGGTTGGGCCAGTCGCAAATCAGCGGTAGATCCACCAGACCTTCGGCGGGGGATGGATGCCCCCAGACGCGGGCCACATACTGCTTTTTCGGCTCGCGCTCGCGGAACTGGCGTTTTAATTCCTGCTCCGCGGCTTTGGTCAGCGCCACTACAATCACGCCGCTGGTGGCCATATCCAGACGATGCACCGATTCCGCCTGCGGATAATCACGCTGAATGCGCGTCATCACACTGTCTTTGTGCTCTTCCAGACGCCCCGGCACAGACAACAAACCACTCGGCTTGTTGACCACCATAATGTGGTCATCCTGATACAGGACAACCAGCCAGGGTTCCTGCGGCGGATTGTAGTTTTCCATCCCCATTTTCAGCTCCGTTATTGATGCGTCACAACGATCAAACGTAGGGCATCCAGACGCCAGCCCACCTGATCCAGGCTTTCCATCACCTGCTGACGGTTGCTCTCAATGGCAGTCAGTTCGTCGTCACGAATGTTCGGGTTCACTGCGCGCAGCGCTTCCAGACGCGACAGTTCGGCAGACAGTTTTTCGTCGGCTTCGTTACGTGCCGCGTCAATCAGTGCACGGGCAGACTTCTCAATCTGCGCTTCACCCAGCTGAAGGATAGCGTGAACATCCTGCTGCACGGCGTTAACCAGTTTACTGCCGGTATGACGGTTGACTGCGTTAAGCTGACGGTTGAATGTTTCAAACTCCACCTGTGCCGCCAGGTTGTTGCCGTTTTTATCCAACAGCATACGCACCGGTGTCGGCGGCAGGAAGCGGTTAAGTTGCAACTGCTTCGGCGCCTGAGCTTCAACCACGTAAATCAGTTCCAGCAACAGAGTACCTACCGGCAACGCTTTGTTTTTCAACAGCGAAATCGTGCTGCTGCCGGTATCGCCGGAAAGGATCAGGTCCAGGCCGTTGCGGATCAGTGGATGCTCCCAGGTAATAAACTGTGCATCTTCACGCGCCAGCGCCACTTCACGATCGAAGGTGATGGTGATACCATCTTCCGACAGGCCCGGGAAGTCCGGCACCAGCATATGATCGGACGGCGTCAGGACGATCAGGTTGTCGCCGCGATCGTCCTGATTGATACCGATAATATCGAACAGGTTCATGGCGAAGGCGATCAGGTTGGTATCGTCATCCTGCTCTTCAATGCTTTCTGCCAGCGCCTGGGCTTTTTCGCCGCCGTTGGAGTGGATCTCCAGCAGGCGGTCACGGCCCTGCTCCAGCTGTGCTTTCAGAGCTTCATGCTGTTCGCGGCAGTTTTTGATCAGATCGTCAAAGCCTTCGGTTTGATCCGGTGAAGCCAGATAGTTAATCAGATCGTTGTAAACGCTATCGTAAATAGTGCGTCCAGTCGGGCAGGTGTGCTCGAATGCATCCAGACCTTCGTGATACCAGCGTACCAGCACCGACTGAGCGGTTTTCTCCAGATAAGGCACATGGATCTTAATATCGTGCGCCTGGCCGATACGGTCCAGACGACCAATACGCTGCTCCAGCAGATCCGGGTTGAACGGCAGATCGAACATCACCATATGGCTGGCGAACTGGAAGTTACGCCCTTCAGAACCAATTTCCGAACACAGCAGCACCTGCGCGCCGGTATCTTCTTCGGCGAACCAGGCGGCTGCGCGGTCACGCTCGATAATCGACATACCTTCGTGGAACACCGCGGCGCGGATACCTTCACGTTCGCGCAGTACTTGCTCCAGTTGCAGCGCGGTAGCGGCTTTGGCGCAGATAACCAATACTTTCTGTGAGCGATGGCTGGTCAGGTAGCCCATCAGCCACTCAACGCGCGGGTCAAAGTTCCACCAGGTGGCGTTATCGCCTTCAAATTCCTGATAAATACGCTCCGGGTAGAGCATATCGCGGGCGCGATCTTCCGCACTTTTACGTGCGCCCATAATGCCGGACACTTTAATTGCCGTCTGATACTGCGTCGGCAGCGGCAGCTTAATAGTGTGCAGCTCGCGTTTCGGGAAGCCTTTAACGCCGTTACGCGTGTTACGGAACAGTACGCGGCTGGTGCCGTGGCGGTCCATCAGCATGGAAACCAGTTCCTGACGGGCGCTCTGGGCATCTTCGCTGTCGCTGTTTGCCGCCTGCAAAAGCGGCTCGATATCCTGCTCGCCGATCATCTCACCGAGCATGTTCAGTTCGTCATTGCTCAGTTTGTTACCTGCCAGCAGCATGGCAACGGCGTCGGCGACCGGACGATAATTCTTCTGTTCTTCAACGAATTGTGCGAAATCGTGGAAACGGTTCGGGTCCAGCAGGCGCAGGCGGGCGAAGTGGCTTTCCATCCCCAGTTGTTCCGGGGTTGCGGTCAGCAGCAGAACGCCAGGCACATGTTCTGCCAGTTGTTCAATGGTCTGATATTCACGGCTCGGCGCCTCTTCGCTCCACACCAGGTGGTGCGCTTCATCGACGACCAGCAGATCCCACTCGGCTTCACACAAGTGTTCCAGACGCTGTTTGCTACGACGGGCAAAATCCAGTGAGCAAATCACCAGCTGTTCGGTGTCGAACGGGTTGTAAGCGTCGTGCTGGGCTTCGGCATAACGCTCATCATCAAACAGCGCAAAACGCAGGTTGAAACGGCGTAGCATCTCGACCAGCCACTGATGCTGTAAAGTTTCCGGGACGATAATCAGCACACGTTCAGCCGCGCCAGAGAGCAGTTGTTGATGCAGGATCATCCCGGCTTCAATGGTTTTCCCTAAACCTACTTCGTCAGCCAGCAGGACGCGCGGTGCATGGCGGCGACCGACATCATGTGCGATGTTGAGCTGGTGTGGGATCAGGCTGGTACGCTGACCGCGCAGGCCGCTGTACGGCATACGGAACTGTTCGCTGGAATACTTACGTGCGCGATAACGCAACGCAAAGCGGTCCATACGGTCGATCTGTCCGGCAAACAGACGGTCCTGTGGTTTGCTGAACACCAATTTGCTATCAAGGAAAACTTCACGCAGGGCTACGCCGGACTCTTCAGTATCCAGGCGAGTACCGATATAGGTCAGCAGGCCATTTTCTTCTTTTACTTCTTCGACTTGCATCTGCCAGCCGTCATGGCTGGTAATGGTATCACCAGGATTGAACATCACGCGGGTCACGGGAGAATCACTGCGTGCGTACAGACGGTTTTCACCAGTAGATGGGAAAAGTAAAGTGACAGTTCGCGCATCCACCGCGACAACGGTTCCAAGTCCTAATTCGCTTTCTGTATCGCTGATCCAGCGTTGACCAAGTGTAAAAGGCATATGTGTTTGGCTCTATATCTTCAATTGCAGGCAATAACCACCCGCTACCAGACTAATGTGGTAGTGGCGTTATTCAGGTCCAGGAATGGAAAGGGCGCTATGGTACTGGATGGCAAAGCATTCGTCACGCATCAAAATGATCTCTGGCGAACTCTTTTTTTGCTCAAAATAGCCCAAGTTGCCCGGTCATAAGTGTAGCAAAATTATCCTCAATAAAAGGGAGTATTCCCTCCGCCACGGGTTGCAGTTGACGGGTCAGATAGTGTTCGTAATCCAGTGGTGAACGTTGGTAGTCAAGCGGCTCCGGGCCGTTGATGGTCCAGACGTACTTAATGGTGCCGCGGTTTTGATATTGCAAGGGGCGACCACGCTTGTGGTTTTCTTCATCGGCAAGGCGTGCGGCGCGTACATGAGGCGGCACATTACGCTGATATTCGCTCAGCGGACGGCGAAGGCGTTTGCGGTAAACCAGCTGCGTATCCAGTTCGCCGACCATCAGTTTGTCGATAGTTTCGCGTACATACTCCTGATATGGCTCGTTGCGGAAGATGCGCAGATATAGCTCCTGCTGAAATTGCTGGGCCAGCGGCGTCCAGTCGGTACGCACGGTTTCCAGCCCTTTAAACACCATCCGCTGTTTGTCACCTTCCTGAATCAGCCCGGCGTAGCGCTTTTTGCTGCCGGTATCGGCTCCGCGAATGGTTGGCATCAGAAAACGGCAGTAATGGGTTTCATACTCCAGTTCCAGTGCGCTGGTCAGCCGTTGTTTTTGCAGTGTTTCCGCCCACCAGGCGTTAACGTGTCGCACCAGTGCACGACCGATTTTCGCCGCCTCTTCTTCTGAATGTGCGCCTTTCAGCCAGACAAACGTTGAGTCGGTATCGCCATAAATCACGTCATAGCCCTGCGCTTCAATCAACGCTTTGGTTTGCCGCATGATCTGATGACCACGCATGGTGATCGACGACGCCAGGCGCGGATCGAAGAAGCGACAGGCAGTGGTGCCAAGCACGCCATAAAAGGCATTCATGATGATCTTCAGCGCCTGCGACAGCGGCTTATTACCCTGGCGTTTGGCTTCATCGCGCCCGTGCCAGATGTTAGTCACAATCTCTGGCAGGCAATGTTTCTCCCGTGAGAACCAGGCATCTAGAAAGCCTTCGGTGCTGTGTTCAGGATCGGGCTGTGCCATGCCTTCCACCAGTCCGACGGGATCAATCAGAAACGTGCGGATGATCGACGGATACAGGCTTTTGTAGTCCAGCACCAGCACAGAATCATAAAGTCCTGGTCGCGAATCCATCACGTAGCCGCCAGGGCTTGCGTGTGGCGGCACTTCGCCGAGATTAGGTGCAACATAACCAGCGCGGTGCATTCGGGGAAAATAGAGATGACCAAACGCCGCCACCGAACCCCCATGCCGATCCACTGGCAGACCGTTCACCGTCGCCCGTTCGAGTAAAAACGGCATGATTTCGGTTTTGTGGAAGATTTGTGTCACCAGTTCGCAATCTTTCAGGTTATAAGTCGCCAGCGCGGGTTTATCTTCGGCGAAACGGCGGTCAATTTCGTCCATCCGATCCCACGGGTTATCGATAGATTTGCCTTCGCCTAACAGCTCCTGGGCGACGGTTTCTAGTGAGAACGACGAGAAATTCCAGAATGCGGATTTTAGTGCCTCAATACCATCAATAATCAGCCGCCCTTTGGCCTGGGCAAAAAAGACACCGTTTTTAAAACCATGCTCGCGCCACTCCAGTTCGCTGTTATCGCGCCCCAGACTCAGTGGAATACGGTAACGCTCGGCAAGTTTTTGCAGCATTCGCAGATCAAACTGCACCACGTTCCAGCCGATGATCACATCAGGATCGTAGTTGGCAAACCAGGCGTTAAGTTTTTCCAGTAGCTGCAGGCGACTGGCGACGTATTCCAGTTCAAAATCGAGCGCGGAGGCGTCGCCATTCTCTGGCCCCAGCATATAAACGATGCGCTGCCCGCAACCTTCCAGGCCGATGCAGTACAGCTCACCGTGGCGGGTGGTTTCAATATCAATAGAAACCCACCTGAGCGGCGGACGATAGTCGGGATGCGGTTTCAGACGGGCATTAACGATAGCGCCATTGCGCATATCACCCTCGACCCACACCGGAGAGGTGATAAACCGCTCCATCAGATAGCGTTCTGGCGGGCGCACATCGGCCTCGTAAACGGTAACGCCACCTTCACGCAGGCGCTTTTCGTAATTCATCAACTGGCGATGGGCGCGACAGTAAAGGCCATACACCGGCTGGCGATGAAAATCCTTCAATGCCAATGGCGTCAGACGAAAGCCTTGTTCACCGTGCAAAATGTGCTGAGCGCGGGGAACTTGATCGGCAGGAATAAACGCCACGGATTCTTGCGGCGTAAGGGTAACCTGCAACGGCCCGTTGTCCGTCGCCAGCCAGAATGAAACTTCGGTCCCTTGCGGGGTGTCCCGCCAGTGTCGGGTTAAGATAAAACCTGCCAGTGTCACGCTGAAAATCCAATAAAAAACCAGACTCGATTATAGCCTGGTTTCAGTTGATTGGCTGTGGTTTTATACAGTTATCACTGCCCGTAATACGCCTTCGCACCATGCTTACGCAGGTAGTGCTTATCCAATAACGTTTGCTGCATATCCGGTAACTGCGGGGCTAACTGGCGGCAGAAAATCCCCATATAAGCGACTTCTTCCAGCACGATGGCGTTATGCACCGCATCTTCGGCGTTTTTACCCCATGCAAACGGGCCGTGAGAATGCACCAGTACACCAGGCATTTGCGCCGCGTCGATACCCTGTTTTTTGAAGGTTTCGACGATCACTTTGCCCGTTTCCCATTCATATTCGCCGTTGATTTCCGCATCGGTCATTTTGCGGGTGCAGGGAATGGTGCCGTAGAAATAGTCGGCGTGGGTAGTGCCGGTTGCCGGGATTGACTGACCTGATTGCGCCCAGATGGTGGCATGGCGGGAGTGGGTGTGCACAATGCCGCCAATGGCGGGGAATGCCAGGTAGAGCAGTCGGTGAGTTGGCGTGTCGGAGGAGGGTTTTTTCGTACCTTCGACGACCTCGCCAGTTTCGATGTTGACTACGACCATATCGTCGGCGGTCATGACGCTGTAATCGACGCCGGAAGGCTTGATCACAAAGACGCCGTGCTCGCGATCAACGGCACTGACGTTTCCCCAGGTCAGCGTGACCAGCTTGTGTTTTGGCAGCGCCAGGTTGGCTTCTAATACTTGACGTTTGAGATCTTCTAACATGTTGACTCCTTCGTGCCGGATGTGCTTTGCTTATCCGGCCTGCAAGCCCGGAACGTGTAGGCCTGATAAGAGGCGCCAGCGTCGCATCAGGCGCTGAATGCCGGATGCGGCTAATTAGCGACGAAATCCGTAATACACTTCGTTCCAGCGCAGCGCGTCTTTAAACGCTGGCAGGCGGGTGTCGTTATCAATCACCGTGATTTCAATGTCGTGCATCTCGGCAAACTGGCGCATATCGTTGAGGTTCAGCGCATGGCTGAAGATGGTATGGTGCGCGCCACCGGCGAGGATCCACGCTTCAGAAGCGGTTGGCAGGTCTGGCTGGGCTTTCCACAGCGCATTTGCCACCGGCAGTTTCGGTAGGGCGTGTGGCGTTTTCACTGTGTCGATGCAGTTAACCAGCAGACGGTAACGATCGCCGAGATCAATCAGGCTGGCGACAATCGCTGGACCAGTTTGAGTATTGAAGATCAGACGCGCCGGATCTTCTTTACCACCAATGCCCAGGTGTTGAACGTCGAGGATCGGTTTATCTTCTACAGCGATCGACGGGCAGACTTCCAGCATGTGGGAGCCGAGCACCAGATCATTACCTTTCTCGAAGTGGTAGGTATAGTCCTCCATAAAGGAGGTGCCGCCCTGCAGACCGGTTGACATCACTTTCATGATGCGAAGCAGGGCTGCGGTTTTCCAGTCGCCTTCGCCTGCAAAGCCGTAACCCTGCTGCATCAGACGCTGTACGGCCAGACCAGGAAGCTGTTTCAGGCCGTGCAAGTCTTCAAATGTGGTGGTGAACGCGTGGAAGCCGCCTTGTTCCAGGAAACGCTTCATCCCCAGCTCAATACGCGCCGCTTCCAGCACGTTCTGCCGCTTCTCGCCGTGGATTTGTGTCGCAGGTGTCAGGATGTAGTTGCTTTCATACTCATCGACCAGCGCGTTAACATCACCATCGCTGATGGAGTTCACCACCTGTACCAGATCGCCAACCGCCCAGGTATTGACGGAGAAACCGAACTTAATCTGCGCGGCGACTTTATCGCCGTCAGTGACTGCCACTTCACGCATGTTATCGCCAAAACGGCAGACTTTCAGATGACGTGTATCCTGTTTAGATACCGCCTGGCGCATCCAGGCGCCGATACGCTCGTGCGCCTGTTTATCCTGCCAGTGACCGGTAACGACGGCATGTTGCTGATGCATACGCGCGCCGATGAAACCGAACTCGCGGCCGCCGTGCGCAGTCTGGTTCAGGTTCATAAAGTCCATGTCGATACTGTCCCACGGCAGCGCTGCGTTGAACTGGGTGTGGAATTGCAGCAACGGTTTGTTGAGCATGGTCAGGCCGTTGATCCACATTTTGGCCGGGGAGAAGGTGTGCAGCCACACTACCAGGCCGGCGCAACGATCGTCGTAATTGGCGTCACGGCAAATAGCGGTGATTTCGTCTGGCGTGGTGCCCAACGGTTTCAGTACCAGTTTACAGGGCAGTTTGGCTTCCGTATTCAGCGCCTTAACAACGTGTTCAGCATGTTGGGTGACCTGACGCAGGGTTTCCGGGCCATACAGATGCTGGCTGCCAATTACAAACCACACTTCATAATTATCAAAAATCGTCATTGTCGTGTCCTTATAGAGTCGGAACGGCCTGGTCAGCCAGCGCCGGATCGGAAGTTGGAAAGTAGTGTTGTTCTGCGCTCATCGCCCATTGCTGATAGCGGTGATAAAGCTGTTCAAAGCGTTGAGCCTGTGTTGTGCTCGGTTGCAAAGTTTTCTCTACCGCACTGGCCATTTTTTGCTGCGCTGATGGAATGTCTGCGTGTACTCTTGCGGCGACGGCCGCGAAAATCGCTGCACCGAGCGCGCAACACTGGTCAGAAGCGACGATTTGCAGCGGACGATTAAGCACGTCGCAGCAGGCCTGCATAATGACCGGGTTTTTTCGCGCGATGCCGCCCAGCGCCATCACGTTGTTTACGGCGATCCCCTGGTTGGTGAAGCACTCCTGAATTGCGCGTGCGCCAAAAGCGGTGGCGGCAATCAAACCGCCGAACAACAGTGGTGCGTCGGTAGCGAGATTCAGATCGGTAATTACCCCTTTCAGGCGTTGGTTAGCGTTTGGCGTGCGGCGGCCATTAAACCAGTCGAGCACCACTGGCAGGTGATCAAGAGACGGATTTTTGGCCCATGCTTCGGTGAGTGCAGGTAGCAGTTGCTTCTGGCTGACTTTGATTTGCTCTTTCAGTTCAGGATGCTGGGCGGCAAGTTGTTCCAGCGGCCAGCCGAGTACGCGACCAAACCAGGCATAGATATCGCCAAATGCCGACTGACCTGCTTCCAGGCCAATAAATCCCGGCACCACGCTGCCGTCAACCTGACCGCAAATACCTTTCACTGCCCGCTCGCCAACGCTCTGTTTGTCGGCAATCAGAATGTCGCAGGTGGAAGTACCGATAACTTTTACCAGTGCGTTAGGCTGTGCGCCCGCGCCGACCGCGCCCATATGGCAGTCAAACGCGCCGCCGGAAATCACTACGCTTTCTGGCAGACCGAGGCGTAGCGCCCATTCCGGGCATAAAGTGCCAACCGGAATATCTGCGGTCCAGGTGTCAGTGAATAGCGGGGAAGGCAAATGGCGATTGAGGATCGGGTCCAGTTCATCAAAGAAACTGGCTGGCGGCAAACCGCCCCAGCTTTCGTGCCACAGCGATTTATGCCCGGCGCTGCAACGTCCGCGGCGGATATCCTGCGGGCGGTTGGTGCCGGAGAGCAGGGCGGGCATCCAGTCGCACAGCTCAATCCACGATGCGGCAGATTGTGCCACGGCGCTGTCCTGACGAGTCACATGCAGAATTTTTGCCCAGAACCATTCACTGGAATAAATACCGCCAATATAGCGGGAGTAGTCAACGTTGCCCGGCACGTGACACAGGCGGGTGATCTCTTCCGCTTCTTCGACCGCGGTGTGATCTTTCCATAATACAAACATCGCGTTTGGGTTTTCGGCGAATTCCGGGCGTAGCGCCAGCACATTGCCGTCGGCATCGATTGGCGCAGGTGTGGAGCCGGTACTGTCGACGCCAATGCCGACCACGTCCGCGCGCTGTTCGGCGCTAAGCTCTGCAAGCACGGTTTTTAGCGCCGCTTCCATTGACTCGATATAGTCGCGCGGATGATGACGGAACTGGTTATTCGGGGCATCGCAAAATTGCCCTTCCTGCCAACGGGGATACCACTCTACGCTGGTGGCGAGCTCTTCACCGGTGGCGCATTCCACCGCCAACGCTCGTACAGAATCACTGCCAAAATCGAGGCCAATTGCAATCGCCATCGTTTCACTCCATCCAAAAAAACGGGTATGGAGAAACAGTAGAGAGTTGCGATAAAAAGCGTCAGGCAGGATCCGCTAATCTTATGGATAAAAATGCTATGGCATAGCAAAGTGTGACATCGTGCAAATATTCAATGTGGACTTTTTTGTCGTAATTATAGACACTTTTGTTACGCGTTTTTGTCATACCTGATGCATATCCTGTCAACAAAGTGCTTTTGACAAGCGGGTTTGTCGGTTGGCTTTTTGAAGATGGCCTGTCAGAGACGCATAGCAGGTGATGTTTAGTGCAATATGGACAATTGGTTTCTCCTCTGATTGGCAGGAGTATGAAAAGTATGGCTGAAGCACAAAATGATCCACTGCTGCCGGGCTACTCGTTCAACGCTCATCTGGTAGCCGGTTTAACGCCAATCGAAGCGAATGGTTATCTCGATTTTTTTATCGACAGACCACTGGGAATGAAGGGATACATTCTCAACCTCACCATTCGGGGTAAGGGCGTGGTGAAAAATAATGGGAAAGAATTTGTCTGCCGACCGGGCGACATTTTGCTCTTTCCACCAGGCGAGATCCACCACTATGGGCGGCACCCGGATGCCAGTGAGTGGTATCACCAGTGGGTCTATTTTCGCCCCCGCGCCTACTGGCAGGAGTGGCTAAACTGGCCCGCTATTTTTGCTAATACCGGTTTCTTTCGCCCGGATGATGCCTGGCTGCCTCATTTCAACGATCTGTTTGGGCAAATCATCAATGCCGGGCAAGGAGAAGGTCGTTATTCAGAATTACTGGCGATAAACCTTCTTGAGCAATTATTACTGCGACGTATGGAGGCTATCAATGAGTCGTTGCACCCGCCGATGGATAATCGGGTACGCGAGGCCTGCCAGTACATCAGTGATCATCTTGCGGACAGTCATTTTGATGTGGCCAGAGTGGCGCAACATGTGTGCCTTTCACCGTCGCGTTTGTCACACCTGTTCCGCCAGCAGCTAGGGATTAGCGTTTTAAGCTGGCGCGAAGATCAGCGTATCAGTCAGGCGAAGCTGTTATTGAGCACCACCCGGATGCCTATCGCCACAGTTGGGCGTAATGTCGGTTTTGACGATCAGCTCTATTTTTCGCGAGTATTTAAAAAATGTACCGGGGCGAGCCCGAGTGAGTTTAGAGCGGGTTGTGAAGAAAAAGTGAATGATGTAGCCGTCAAGTTGTCATAATTGGTAACGAATCAGATAATTGACGGCTTGACGGAGTGGCAATGGGTTTGCAGAATCCCTGCTTCGTCCATTTTACAGGCACATTATGCAAGCATTGCTGGAACACTTTATTACTCAATCTACCGTGTATTCGCTGATGGCGGTGGTATTGGTGGCCTTTCTTGAGTCGCTGGCGTTAGTCGGCTTGATTCTGCCTGGTACGGTGCTGATGGCGGGACTGGGGGCGCTGATTGGCAGTGGAGAGTTAAGTTTCTGGCATGCCTGGCTGGCGGGGATTGCTGGTTGCCTGATGGGGGATTGGATCTCCTTCTGGCTGGGCTGGCGGTTTAAAAAGCCGCTGCATCGCTGGTCATTTCTGAAAAAGAATAAAGCGTTGCTCGACAAAACTGAGCATGCGTTGCATCAACACAGCATGTTTACCATTCTGGTCGGGCGCTTTGTCGGGCCGACGCGTCCGCTGGTACCGATGGTCGCAGGGATGCTGGATCTGCCGGTGGTGAAATTTATCACGCCAAATATTATCGGTTGCCTGCTGTGGCCGCCGTTCTACTTCCTGCCGGGGATTCTGGCGGGGGCGGCGATTGATATTCCTGGCGGAATGCAAAGTGGTGAATTTAAATGGCTGCTGCTGGCGACGGCGGTGTTTTTGTGGGTCGGTGGCTGGCTGTGCTGGCGCTTATGGCGCAGCGGCAAATCAACCGATCGTTTAAGTCATTATTTGTCGCGGGGCCGTTTGTTGTGGCTGACGCCGCTGATTTCTGCCATTGGTGTCGTGGCGCTGGTGGTGTTAATTCGCCATCCGCTGATGCCGGTATATATCGATATCTTGCGCAAAGTGGTTGGGGTTTAGAGCATCGTTTTGTAGACCTGATGCGACGCTTGCCGCGTCTTATCGGGCCTATAAAATGCATACCCGTAGGTCGGATAAGGCGTTCACGCCGCATCCGACAGTGCATATTAACCTTTAATCCCCAATAGCGCCGAAGCACTCGCCTTACCGCTCAACAACTCATCGGTCTTACCCTGCCAGGCGATGCGCCCGTCGGCGACCACCACCGAACGCGTGGCGATCCTCGCCGCATCTTCCACGCTATGTGACACCATCAATAGCGTCATTTTTTGCTGCTGGCAGCTCGTGCTCACCAGCGTCAGCATCTCCTGGCGTAGTGCCGGATCGAGCGCAGAGAACGGTTCATCAAGCAATAAAATGGGCTGTTCGCGCACCAGACAACGCGCCAGAGCCACGCGCTGTCGCTGACCACCGGAAAGCTCGCCCGGCAACCGCGCCATTAAATGATTAATTCCCATCTGACGGGCGATAGCGTGCATTTTCTCCTGCTGTGCCGCGTTCAGCTTCAATCCGGGATTAAGCCCCAGCCCGATGTTCTGCGCGACCGTCAGGTGACTGAACAGGTTGTTCTCCTGAAACAGCATCGACACCGGACGGCGTGACGGCGGCGTTGTGGTGTGATCAACGCCATCGATAGTCAGCGAACCGCTGGCTGGCGTCAGAAAACCGGCGATCAAATTCAGCAGAGTACTTTTCCCTGCGCCGCTTGGCCCGAGGATTGCCACCTGCTCGCCGCGTTCTACCGTTAAGCTAAAACGCATTGGCAAATGGTGGTAAAGCCAGGTGATATCAGTCAGTTTTAACATTTCGCACCGGTAGTTTTTCAATCACGGTAAATAGCATAAAACAGAGCAGTAGCAGAATTAACGCGGTAACTGCGCCGTCCTGGCTGCGATAAGAACCGATTTGCTGGTAGAGATAAAACGGCAGGGTGCGGAAATCATCGTTACCGAACAACGCCACCACGCCAAAATCACCAATCGACAGCACGCAGGCAAAGGCCAGCGCCTGCGCCAGTGGGCGTTTCAGGGCGCGCAGTTCCACCACTTTTAAGCGCGACCAGCCTTCAATACCCAGCGACTGGCACAGCATGCTGTAGCGGGTAGTGATATCGCGCATCGGGTTTTCCAGCACTTTCAGCGCATAAGGGATCGCCATTAACGCGTTGGTGAAAATCACAATGCCGTCAGCAGATTGTGGCAGGCCGATAGTGTTGTTGAGCAACAAAAAGAAGCCCGTTGCCAGCACAATGCCCGGCATGGCGAGGATCAACATGCCGCTCATCTCCAGCGCCTGACCCGCCAGCATTTTTTGCCGCGCCCGCAGTTCGCGGCTGCTCCATAGCAGCATCATGGTCAGCACCACGCACAATACGCCTGCTGCCAGTGCAATACGCAATGAGGTCCACAGTGCCTGCCACAACACCGGTTGCGACAGAACTTCTGGCAACTGGCGGTTTACTCCATCGACGATCACCGCCAGTAACGGTGGCAGTAATAACAGCAACGCCAGCGCAATTAATACTGTGTCGCAAATGCGGCTATGCAGACGATCGTCCGGGTCGCGCCAGCCTTGCAGCAGCGTGGTACCGGGGGCAATGGCTTTACTTAGTCGCTGACTCAACAGCACCAGTCCGAGACAGCACACCATCTGGATCAGCGCCAGCATCGCTGCGCGGGCAGGATCGTAGTCGTAACTTAGCGCCTGATAAATAGCCAACTCGATAGTGGTCGCCTGCGGACCACCGCCCAGCGACAGCACGGTAGCGAAGCTGGCGAAACAGAGCATAAAGATAAGCGCAGCAACCGGCGGGATTTGTCGCCGTAGCCACGACCATTCGATGAAGCGGAAAAAATGCCAGCCGCGCATCCCAAGCTGGGCGGCAAGCTGGCGCTGCTCGCCGGGAATGTTTTCCAGCGCCTGGAGGAATAAGCGGCTTGCCATCGGCAGATTAAAAAATACGTGTGCCAGCAAAATGCCTTGCAGGCCGTAGGGCGAAAAGGTCCACTCCAGACCAAGCGAATGCCAGAGCGAGGCCAGCCAGCCCTGGCGACCATAGACGCTAAGAATGCCGAAAACGGCGACCAGCACCGGGAGGATCAAGGTCATTGCGCACAGACGCAGCAGCGCTAGTCGCCCCGGAAAGCGCCTGCGATAGAGCGCGCGGGCGAGGAATATTGCGGGAACGACAGAGAGCAGCGCCGAGAGAAACGCCTGCCAGAAGGAGAAGCGCACCACATGCCACAGGTAGCTGTCCTGCCAGATGGCCGTCCAGTCACCCTGTGGTGCGTTCCACCACAGGGCGAGAAACGCCGCCAGTGCAACCGCCACTACCAGCGTGGCGGCGCTTAACCCTGGGATTAACCAGCCGGGAATTAATGACTGACGGCGCGTTGCCATTCGCTAATCCATGCCTGACGTTGTGCCGCCACTTCGGCTGGCGTGAACTCCAGCGTGGTGGCAGGTTTGGTCAGTTGTGCAAAACCGGCAGGCAGCGCGACGTTTGCTACCGGATACATCCAGTTGCCGGTTGGGATCGCATTCTGAAAAGCCGGAGAAACCATAAACTGGAGGAATTTTTGCGCCAGCTCCGGCTGCTTGCTGGCAGCGGTACGGGCGGCGACTTCCACTTGCAGATAGTGACCTTCGCTAAAGTTCGCGGCGGCGTAGTTATCTTTCTTCTCTTCGAGAATATGATAAGCCGGGGAGGTGGTGTAGCTCAGTACCAGATCGCTTTCGCCTTTCAAAAACAGGCCATAGGCTTCGCTCCAGCCTTTGGTGACCGTGACGGTTTTCTTCGCCAGCTTCTGCCAGGCCTGTGGGGCGTCATTGCCATAGATTTTTTGCATCCATAGCAGCAGGCCCAGACCAGGAGTACTGGTGCGCGGATCTTCATAAATCACCCGCCAGTTCTGAGCGCTCTCAACCAGTTCTTTCAGGCTTTGCGGCGGATTTTTCAGTTTGTTCTTGTCATAAACGAAGGCGAAATAGCCATAGTCAAACGGCACAAAGGTGTCATTATTCCAGCCGCCGGGAACGTTTATAGCCTCTGTTGCTACGCCGCTTTTGGCAAACAACCCGGTTTTGCTGGCGGCGTCCAACAGGTTGTTATCCAGTCCCAGCACCACATCAGCTTTGCTGTTTTTGCCTTCCATCCGCAAACGGTTCAGCAGTGAGACGCCATCTTCCAGCGCCACAAATTTCAGTTCGCAATTGCAGTCGGCTTCAAAGGCTTTTTTGACCACCGGACCTGGCCCCCAGTCGGCGGCGAAGGAGTCGTAGGTATAAACGGTCAGAACGGGTTTAGCGAAAACGGGCGCTGTGCATAGCAACAGCAGGGGAAGACATTTTTTTAACACTTTGCACCTCAAAGAAGAGTGGCAAAGGACTTGAGAAGGAGCCTCAAATCCCTTCGCCGGCGTTATCCGGATCAGGTTCGACGGGTATTTTCTCAGCTTGCGCGTTAGCGCAGGCACCCCGTTGAGAACGGCGTTAGTGTAGTGAGTTTGTTATCAAGCAGCAATCATGGATCCGGCGGAGCAAACCAGGCTGATTTAAAATCAAACCAACCAAGAGTGTTCATGCGCAGGCCGCGCATACTGCGTTGCCCCTGAATAATCAGCCAGTGATGGATAAGCGGCACTATCGCTTTGCTGGCAACCAGTTGTTGGCACCAGTTCGCCAGATTCATCTCGCCATTGCGCCAGCGGGCGGCGTCGGCTTGCCAGTCGAGCGGAATACAGCGTTGTAGCAGCGGCACTTCACACAAGTGCGCGAACAGCGAAAAATCCAGCGGCAGCGTAAAGTTGGCGCTGTTAAGCCAGATATCGCTTTCGATCTCTCCTTCGTGCCACTGATCGTAGTCGATCTCGTTGATGTTTAAGGTGACCTGATGACTCGCGAGAATCTTTTGAATGATCCTGGCAATTACCCGATGCTCAATATGATCCTGGTAAAAGGTTAGCGTGAGGTTTTCCAGCCCGGCGGGTTTTTCACAATGGGTGGGGCGGGCATGATGCCAGCGGGGGAGTAGGCCATATGCCGGGAACCACAGTTGCTGGTATTGTTCCTCGGCGAAATAGACCAGATTGGTTGGAGAAAGAACGTAACTTACCCACTCTCTGACCGCTTGATTTGCCCCGCGATGGGTGCGGCTGTCAAACAGTAAATAGTAGCAACCTTCTTCCAGTCGGCTTTCAATCTCTTTTTCTTCACCTTGCGGCCCTTGCAGCATCAGACCGCCAGCAGGCTCGTCGGCAATTTCCGGCAATACCCAGACATTAACCTCGTCAATTAGTGCCCGATAGCCAAAAAAATCATCGAATGCCTGAATTTTCAACTGATTAGTGGAGTTACGGATCACCGCATACGGCCCGGTGCCAATGGGGTGGCTGGCAAAGTTGCTGAGTGTTTCCCATTCGCGTGGCAGGATCATTGACGGAACTTGCCCCAGCAGTAACGGTAACCAGCGATCCGGCTGCGTGAGATGAATGTCCAGCGTCCAGGGTGTTGGTGAAACGATGTCTGCAATGTGGGAATAGAGTGGGAGCGTATTGAGCCTTTTTAGGGAAGCGATTACGTCGTCCATTTCCAGTTCGCGTCCGTGGTGGAAATGGATCCCGGGGCGCAAAAAGAAGCGCCAGTGAAGCGGTGAAATTTGCTGCCAGTGGTGGGCGATGTCCGCCTCCAGTTCCCCATTTTCCTCATTTACGCGCGTTAGCGAACTGAAGATTTGCCGGGCGATATGGGTTTCGGAGCGGCGCAATGCGCTGCCAGGCAGCAGATTGCGCAACGGGCGATAATAGAGGACGCGCAGGATGTGCCGGCCCCGGCGAAAGCTGCGCCCCAGATGGGAAATCAGCATTTGCCGCACGGCGGTTTTATCACCAACGAGTTGCACCAGTTGGTCGATGCGATCCTGCTCCAGTAGGTCTTCCGCCCGCTGTTGCTGGAGCGCCAGCCCGGTATAGAGGAAAGTTAAACGCGAGCGTTTACCGCGTCCAACTTCTGCTTCCCACGTCAGCCAGCCGCGTTCCTGCATCGTGTTGAGCAGGGTGCGCATATGACGACGGGAACAGTTCAATAACTCCGCCAGTTCATTGAGCGTCGTGTCCTGCGATTTACCCTCGCAGCATTGCCACAGGCGAATGAACTGTTGTTGCAGACGACCAGAAGGCATAAAAGGGGAACTCCCGCGTAAAATCCAGCAATTTTATTTTCCCTATATTAAGTCAATAATTCTGATTGATGAAGCAAGGAGGTGTCCCATGCGCCAGTTTTATCAGCACTATTTTACCGCGACTGCGAAGGTGTGCTGGTTGCGTTGGTTAAGCGCTCCACAACGCTTATCCATGCTTGAGGAACTGATGCAGTGGGAGGGGAGTGATTCTGACTACTGATTTGCGGACATCATGTGTGACTGAGTATTGGTGTTAATCGCCACGCCAGCAGTGAATACCTGCTGGCTTTTTTCTTTTTGACGATTGAGTCGGGCGGCGTACAAACTAACGCATAAACGCCGGTTGTTTCGCCTCATAAGCGGCGATCGCGTCGTCATGCTGCAAGGTCAGGCCGATGCTGTCCAGGCCGTTCATCATGCAGTGGCGGCGGAAGGCATCAATGGTAAAGCGATAGGTTTTCTCACCCGCTTTCACCTCTTGCGCCTCCAGGTCCACATCGAAATGGAGCCCCGGATTGGCTTGTACCAGCGCAAACAGTTCATCCACTTCGGCATCGCTTAATTTCACTGGCAGCAGTTGGTTGTTAAAGCTGTTGCCATAGAAGATGTCAGCGAAACTCGGCGCAATCACCACTTTAAAACCGTAATCGGTCAATGCCCACGGCGCGTGCTCACGCGAGGAACCGCAGCCGAAGTTTTCTCGTGCCAGCAAAATGGAAGCCCCCTGATATTGCGGGAAGTTCAGCACGAAGTCCGGGTTTGGCTGCTGGCCTTTTTCATCGAGAAAACGCCAGTCATTAAACAGATGCGCGCCAAAACCTGTACGGGTCACTTTCTGCAAAAACTGTTTCGGGATGATTGCATCAGTATCAACATTGGCGGCATCCAGTGGAACCACCAGGCCTGTGTGTTTGATAAATTTCTCTGCCATGGTGTGCTCCTTATTTAATATTGCGAATGTCGGCGAAATGTCCGGTCACAGCCGCGGCGGCAGCCATTGCCGGGCTGACCAGATGCGTGCGCCCGCCGCGCCCCTGGCGGCCTTCAAAGTTACGGTTGCTGGTGGAGGCACAACGTTCGCCCGGATTCAGACGGTCGTTATTCATCGCCAGACACATTGAGCAACCGGGCAAGCGCCACTCAAAACCGGCTTCAATAAAGATTTTATCCAGACCTTCCGCTTCCGCCTGGGCTTTTACCGGGCCAGAGCCGGGAACCACCAGCGCTTGTACGCCTGGCGCGACTTTCCGGCCTTTGGCGATTTCCGCTGCCGCACGTAAGTCTTCAATACGCGAGTTAGTACAGGAACCGATAAACACTTTGTCGATAGCCACTTCTGTCAGCGGAATGCCCGGTTTCAGCCCCATATAGGCCAGCGCTTTTTCTGCTGAGGCACGTTCAACCGGATCGGCAAACGAAGCCGGATCGGGAATTTTGTCGTTCACGGAAATCACCTGGCCTGGATTGGTGCCCCAGGTGACCTGCGGCGAAATCTCCTCTGCTTGCAGAGTGACAACGGTATCGAAAGTTGCGCCTTCGTCGGTTTGCAGAGTTTTCCAGTAGGCAACGGCATCGTCGAAATCCTTGCCTTTCGGCGCATGCAGACGGCCTTTGACATAGTTAAAGGTGGTTTCGTCAGGCGCAACCAGACCGGCTTTCGCGCCCATTTCGATTGCCATATTGCACAGAGTCATACGACCTTCCATGCTTAAATCACGGATTGCTTCGCCGCAAAACTCCACCACATGCCCGGTGCCGCCTGCGCTGCCAGTTTTACCGATAATTGCCAGCACAATATCTTTTGCGGTAATACCCGGCGCGGCTTTGCCCCGGACTTCAATTTTCATGGTCTTCGCGCGGCTCTGTTTCAGGGTTTGCGTTGCCAGCACGTGTTCAACCTCGGAAGTGCCGATACCAAAGGCCAGTGCGCCAAACGCGCCGTGGGTGGCGGTATGCGAGTCGCCGCAGACAATGGTCATTCCTGGTAAGGTCACGCCCTGTTCTGGCCCCATTACGTGGACGATCCCCTGATACGGGTGATTCAGGTCATACAGTTCGACGCCAAATTCTTTGCAGTTTTTGATCAGCTCCTGCATCTGAATGCGCGCCATTTCACCGCAGGCATTAATGTCTTTGGTCTGAGTAGAGACGTTGTGATCCATGGTGGCGAAGGTTTTCCCCGGCTGACGCACCGGGCGACCGTGGGCGCGCAAACCATCGAACGCCTGCGGTGAGGTCACTTCATGAACCAGGTGGCGGTCAATATATAACAGCGGGGTTTCGTTTTCGGCTTCGTACACTACGTGAGCGTCGAACAATTTTTCGTATAACGTCTTAGCCATGATTACACCCCTTCTGCCACATAGCGGGCAATGATATCGCCCATTTCATCGGTACTAACGGCGGCAGCGCCACGGGCTAAATCGCCGGTGCGAATGCCTTCTTCTAATGCGCGGTTAATGGCGCGTTCAATGGCGGAAGCCGCATCATCGGCATCCAGGCTGTAGCGCAGCAGCAACGCCAGCGACAGAATTTGCGCAATCGGGTTGGCAATGTTCTTGCCTGCGATATCCGGCGCCGAGCCGCCCGCCGGTTCATACAGCCCAAAACCTTGTTCGTTCAGGCTGGCGGAAGGCAACATGCCCATCGAGCCAGTGATCATTGCGCACTCATCAGACAGAATGTCGCCAAACAGGTTGGAGCACAGCAGAACGTCAAACTGTGATGGTTCTTTAATCAGCTGCATGGTGGCGTTGTCGATGTACATATGCGCCAGTTCGACATCCGGGTATTCGGTGGCGATCTCATTAACGATCTCCCGCCATAAGATAGAAGATTGCAGCACGTTGGCTTTGTCGATTGAGGTGACTTTGTGGCGACGCTTGCGGGCAGATTCAAACGCGATGCGGGCGATACGTTCGATCTCAAAACGGTGGTACACCTCGGTATCAAACGCTTTTTCATATTGTCCGCTGCCTTCGCGACCTTTTGGCTGACCGAAATAGATGCCGCCGGTCAGTTCGCGCACGCACAGGATGTCGAAACCGTTAGCGGCAATGTCAGCACGCAACGGACAGAACGCTTCCAGCCCCTGATACAGTTTTGCCGGACGCAGGTTGCTGAATAATTTGAAGTGCTTACGCAGAGGCAACAGCGCGCCGCGTTCTGGTTGCTGGTCTGGTGGTAAATGTTCCCACTTCGGACCGCCTACCGAGCCAAACAGCACGGCATCGGCTTGCTCACAACCTTCCACCGTCGCAGGCGGCAGTGGTTGTCCGTGGTTATCAATGGCTGCGCCGCCAACATCGTGATGGCTGGTGGTGATGCGCATTGCAAAGCGGTTGCGCACGGCGTCCAACACTTTCAGCGCCTGGTTCATTACTTCCGGGCCAATACCGTCTCCCGGCAATACGGCAATATGGTAATTCTTCGACATCACACGGTTTCCTTGTTGTGTTCGTTGTGTTGAGCTTTGCGTTGCAACTCTTTTTCGACTTCTGCGGCACGCCAGATATTGTTCAGTACGTGCACCATGGCTTTGGCGGAGGACTCGACAATATCGGTGGCCAGGCCGACGCCGTGGAAGCGGCGACCGTTGTAGTTGGCGACGATATCCACCTGGCCCAGCGCATCTTTGCCGTGACCTTTGGCGGTCAGGCTGTATTTCACCAGCTCGACGTTATAGTCGGTGATGCGGTTAATCGCCTGATAGACGGCATCCACCGGGCCGTTACCGTTGGCGGCTTCTGCTTTAACTTCTTCGCCGCATGCCAGTTTGACGGCGGCAGTGGCGATATCATTAGAACCAGACTGCACGCTGAAATAGTCCAGACGAAAATGTTCCGGTTCTTCTTGCTGCTTACCGATGAAGGCCAGCGCCTCCAGGTCGTAATCGAACACTTGGCCTTTTTTATCCGCCAGCTTCAGGAAAGCGTCGTACAGATTGTCCAGATTGTATTCATTTTCTTTATATCCCATCTCATCCATGCGATGTTTTACTGCCGCACGGCCCGAACGGGAGGTCAGATTCAGCTGGATTTGGTTCAGACCAATAGATTCTGGCGTCATGATTTCGTAGTTTTCGCGGTTTTTCAGTACGCCATCCTGGTGAATACCGGAGGAGTGGGCGAAGGCGCCGCTGCCAACAATGGCTTTGTTTGCCGGGATCGGCATATTACAAATCTGGCTAACTAACTGGCTGGTGCGCCATATCTCCTGGTGATTAATGGCGGTATGTACATTAAGGATATCCTTGCGAACTTTGATCGCCATGATCACTTCTTCCAGCGAACAGTTACCGGCACGCTCGCCGATCCCGTTCAGTGCGCCTTCTACCTGCCGCGCTCCGGCGTGTACCGCCGCCAGCGAGTTGCCTACTGCCAGACCTAAATCGTCGTGGGTATGAACGGAAATAATGGCGTTATCAATGTTGGGCACGCGTTCATACAGACCGCGGATGATTCCGGCGAACTCAAACGGCATGGTGTAGCCTACAGTGTCCGGGATGTTGATGGTGGTGGCTCCGGCGTTAATCGCCGCCTCTACTACCCGTGCCAGATCGGCAATCGGTGTACGCCCGGCATCTTCGCAAGAGAATTCAACGTCATCGGTGTAATTACGTGCGCGTTTCACCATATAAACAGCGCGTTCGATCACTTCATCCAGCGTGCTGCGCAGCTTGGTAGCGATGTGCATTGGGGAGGTAGCAATAAAGGTATGAATACGGAAGGCTTCGGCGACTTTCAGAGATTCAGCCGCGACGTCGATATCTTTTTCCACGCAGCGGGCTAACGCGCATACGCGGCTATTTTTGACCTGGCGAGCGATGGTTTGCACCGATTCGAAATCGCCCGGCGAAGAAACGGGGAAACCGACTTCCATCACGTCAACACCCATACGCTCAAGGGCCAGCGCAATTTGCAGTTTTTCTTTCACACTCAAGCTTGCCTGTAACGCCTGTTCACCGTCGCGCAATGTGGTATCGAAAATAATGACTTGCTGGCTCATGGTTTAGGTCCTTGTCTCTTATTGAGCGCCTCGCTTCGGGCATAAAAAAACCCGCGCAATGGCGCGGGTTTTTTGTTTGACTGCGTGCTGGCTTAATGCTGAATGCCGCTCACTCGTCTACCGCGCAAAGAAGATGCGTTTAGTAGTAGTAGACCGATAAAGCGAACGATGTGAGTCATTAAATCAGCTCCAGATGAATGCGATATGCTTTTAGAGTTACTGGATACCAAAATGGATGTCAACCCTGCAGAAAGAAAAACGCCATGCCAGCAAGAATTTTGTACTCAGGAAATTAGCTAATTGTGCTGTGCACACGATAGTCACCGATATTAATTTCTGTTTAACCGTATGCGTTTTTACTGTTTGACATACTTCGGGATAATTTATTGCATTTTATCAAGGGGACAAAAGAGGATAAAACGTGCTCGCTACCTTCGTTATCCTGATGATCTGTATCGAATTATATATCTCATGAATATTTTTATATTCATCTGGCGAATATTATTGATCAATTAATGTTAAAAATTAGCGCATTAAACATATAAATTATTTATTAAATACGCACATTTAATCCATTTTGCGGATTATTGAGTATTCGTGAGACTTATGATTAGATTGTTTTCGCAACAAAAGTATTATGGATTATCGTGCTGTGGTGAATGACTCTCTACACAGTGGTGGATTCTGTTTTTATCAGAACCCGTATCTTTATGTTTTCTTAATTTTACGCATTTTACTTTTTCTTATTTTATATGCATGGTAAATCATATTTTCCAGGATTATTTCTCTGCATTCCAATAAGGGAAAGGGAGTTAAGTGTGACAGTGGAGTTAAGTATGTCAGAGCTAAAAACAGAACATCCAGAGTTAGCAGAGTTAAGCAAGCCGCAGTTGCGCATGGTCGATTTAAACTTATTAACTGTTTTCGATGCTGTGATGCAGGAGCAGAACATTACCCGTGCCGCTCATGTTCTGGGAATGTCGCAGCCCGCGGTCAGTAACGCAGTTGCACGCCTGAAGGTGATGTTTAACGATGAGCTGTTCGTCCGTTATGGTCGTGGTATTCAACCGACTTCTCGTGCATTTCAACTTTTTGGTTCTGTGCGCCAGGCGCTGCAACTCGTGCAAAATGAGTTACCGGGCTCAGGATTCGAACCTGCCAGCAGTGAACGCGTATTCCATCTTTGTGTTTGCAGTCCGTTAGACAGCATTCTGACTTCGTTGATTTATAATCACATCGAACAAGTTGCGCCGAATATTCATGTTGTATTCAAGTCCTCTTTAAATCAGAACACTGAACATCAGTTACGTTATCAGGAAACAGAGTTCGTCATTAGTTATGAAGATTTTCATCGCCCTGAATTTACCAGTATTCCTTTATTTAAAGATGAAATGGTGTTAGTCGCCAGCAAGAATCATCCGAGTATTAAAGGGCCATTACTGAAACACGATGTTTATAACGAACAGCATGCGGCAGTTTCGCTGGATCGTTTCGCTTCGTTCAGTCAGCCGTGGTATGACACAGTCGATAAACAAGCCAGTATTGCTTATCAGGGAATGGCGATGATGAGCGTCCTGAGTGTGGTCTCTCAAACTCATCTCGTCGCTATTGCGCCTCGCTGGCTGGCTGAAGAGTTCGCTGAATCCTTAGAGTTACAGGTATTACCGTTGCCGTTAAAACAAAATAGCAGAACTTGTTATCTCTCCTGGCATGAAGCCGCCGGGAGCGATAAAGGTCACCAGTGGATGGAAGAGCAATTAGCTTCTATTTGCAAGCGCTAACTGAATGCAGAATAGACCAGATGTTATTATCTGGTTTGTTCTGAGTTTTTTATTAAACGCAGAATTTTATTCTGAATATGTATTCTGTTGGTTTTAAGAATAATGAAAAAAATAGAGGAATTGCTGTAAGCTGCAAGATTCAGCCGATTTATTGTTAATTTAGTCCTCCATTCTGGAGTATTTTACCGTTTCTTTTCGCCTTGCCTCCTGTTTATTCTTTTTCCTTCACGTTTGTGGCTCTACCTGCTAATTGCTTAAGCAATATCGGACGGTTAATGTGTTTTACACATTTTTTCTGTTAAACAGTGAGGCAAGCCATGGAGATGTTGTCTGGAGCCGAGATGGTCGTCCGATCGCTTATCGATCAGGGCGTTAAACAAGTATTCGGTTATCCCGGAGGCGCAGTCCTTGATATTTACGATGCATTGCATACCGTGGGGGGTATCGATCACGTATTAGTTCGCCATGAACAGGCCGCGGTGCATATGGCTGATGGCCTGGCGCGCGCGACAGGGGAAGTCGGTGTCGTGCTGGTGACGTCCGGGCCGGGAGCAACTAACGCTATTACTGGCATTGCCACTGCTTATATGGATTCCATTCCATTGGTTATCCTTTCCGGTCAGGTTGCAACCTCACTGATAGGCTATGACGCTTTTCAGGAGTGTGACATGGTGGGGATTTCCCGCCCGGTGGTTAAACACAGTTTTCTGGTGAAACAAACGGAAGACATTCCTCAGGTGTTGAAAAAAGCTTTCTGGCTGGCGGCAAGTGGTCGTCCGGGGCCGGTTGTGGTTGATTTACCTAAAGACATTCTTAATCCGGCGAACAAATTACCGTATGTCTGGCCGGAGTCGGTCTGTATGCGTTCTTATAACCCGACAATGCTGGGTCACAAAGGGCAAATTAAACGTGCGCTGCAAACTCTGGCAGCAGCGAAAAAACCGGTGGTTTACGTCGGTGGTGGTGCTGTGACTGCGGGGTGCCATGCGCAACTCAGGCAAATGATTGAGCAACTGAATCTCCCGGTCGTCTCATCATTAATGGGACTCGGCGCGTTTCCGGCAACACATCGTCAGGCGCTGGGGATGCTGGGTATGCATGGTACTTACGAAGCCAATATGACGATGCATAATGCTGATGTCATTTTTGCGGTCGGCGTACGTTTTGATGATCGTACGACTAACAATCTGGCAAAGTACTGTCCGAATGCGACGGTTTTACATATCGATATCGATCCGACTTCAATCTCAAAAACTGTTACCGCCGATATTCCGATCGTTGGCGATGCGCGGCTGGTGCTGGATCAAATGCTGGAGTTGTTACCGCAAGAAACAGCTCATCAACCATTGGATGAGATCCGTGACTGGTGGCAGCAGATTGAGCATTGGCGTGCGCGTCAGTGTCTGAAATATGACACCCGCAGTGAAAAGATTAAACCACAGGCGGTGATTGAGGCGCTCTGGAGACTGACGAAAGGCGAAGCTTATGTAACGTCTGATGTAGGCCAGCACCAGATGTTCGCTGCGCTTTATTATCCTTTTGATAGACCTCGCCGTTGGATTAACTCCGGTGGTCTCGGCACTATGGGCTTTGGTTTACCTGCGGCACTGGGCGTCAAAATGGCGCTACCGGAAGAAACGGTGGTCTGCGTTACTGGCGACGGCAGTATTCAAATGAATATTCAGGAACTGTCTACCGCTTTGCAATATGAATTGCCGGTGCTGGTAGTCAATCTCAATAACCGTTATCTGGGGATGGTGAAGCAGTGGCAGGACATGATCTATTCTGGTCGTCATTCACAATCTTATATGCAGTCATTACCGGATTTCGTCCGTCTGGCGGAAGCCTATGGTCATGTCGGTATTCAGATTTCCCATCCACAAGATCTGGAAAGCAAGCTTAGCGAGGCGCTGGAGCAAGTCCGTAATAATCGCCTGGTGTTTGTCGATGTCACCGTCGATGGCAGTGAGCACGTCTACCCGATGCAGATTCGCGGGGGCGGAATGGATGAAATGTGGTTAAGCAAAACGGAGAGAACCTGATTATGCGCCGGATATTATCAGTATTACTCGAAAATGAATCAGGCGCGTTATCCCGCGTGATTGGCCTTTTTTCCCTGCGAGGCTACAACATTGAAAGTCTGACTGTTGCGCCAACCGACGATCCGACATTATCGCGCATGACTATCCAGACCGTGGGCGATGAAAAAGTACTTGAGCAGATCGAAAAGCAATTGCATAAACTGGTCGATGTCTTGCGCGTCAGCGAACTGGGGCAGGGGGCGCACGTTGAGCGAGAAATCATGCTGGTGAAAATTCAGGCCAGTGGTTATGGACGTGACGAAGTAAAGCGCAATACGGAAATATTCCGTGGGCAAATTATTGATGTCACGCCGTCGCTTTATACCGTCCAACTGGCGGGCACCAGCGATAAACTTGATGCGTTTTTAGCATCGATTCGTGATGTGGCGAAAATAGTGGAAGTCGCTCGCTCCGGTGTCGTCGGACTTTCGCGCGGCGATAAAATAATGCGTTGAGAATGATCTCAATGCGCAATTTGCAGCCCAATATGCCACGTTGGGCTTTTTTTGCGAATTCAGTGGTAACCTGGAATAAAAGCAGTTGCCGCAGTTAATTTTCTGCGTTTAGATGTTAATGAATTTAACCCATACCAGTACAATGGTTATGGTTTTTACATTTTACGCAAGGGGCAATTGTGAAACTGGATGAAATCGCTCGGCTGGCGGGAGTGTCGCGGACCACTGCAAGCTATGTTATTAACGGCAAAGCGAAGCAATACCGTGTGAGCGACAAAACCGTTGAAAAAGTCATGGCTGTGGTGCGTGAGCACAATTACCACCCGAACGCCGTGGCGGCTGGGCTTCGTGCCGGACGCACTCGTTCTATTGGCCTTGTGATCCCCGATTTGGAGAACACAAGCTACACCCGTATTGCAAACTACCTTGAACGTCAGGCGCGGCAACGTGGTTATCAACTGCTGATTGCCTGTTCCGAAGATCAGCCAGACAACGAAATGCGTTGTATTGAGCATCTTTTACAGCGCCAGGTCGATGCCATCATTGTTTCGACTTCGCTGCCGCCAGAGCATCCTTTTTATCAACGCTGGGCCAATGATCCGTTTCCGATTGTCGCGTTAGACCGCGCCCTCGATCGTGAACACTTCACCAGTGTTGTAGGTGCTGACCAGGACGATGCTGAAATGCTGGCGGAAGAGTTACGCAAATTTCCTGCCGAGACGGTGCTTTATCTTGGCGCACTGCCGGAGCTTTCGGTCAGCTTCCTGCGTGAGCAGGGCTTCCGTACAGCCTGGAAGGATGATCCGCGCGAAGTGCATTTCCTCTATGCCAACAGCTATGAGCGGGAAACTGCCGCCCAGCTATTCGAAAAATGGCTGGAAACGCATCCGATGCCGCAGGCGCTGTTCACTACTTCGTTTGCGCTGTTGCAGGGGGTAATGGATGTTACGCTGCGCCGTGATGGCAAATTACCCTCTGATCTGGCGATAGCCACTTTTGGCGATAACGAACTGCTCGACTTCTTACAATGCCCGGTACTGGCTGTGGCTCAGCGTCACCGCGATGTGGCTGAACGCGTGCTGGAAATTGTCCTGGCGAGCCTGGACGAGCCCCGCAAGCCTAAACCCGGTTTAACGCGCATTAAGCGTAATCTCTATCGCCGTGGCATACTTAGCCGCAGTTGAGTCGAGATGAAAAATACGCGTCAGGGGAATTTTCTGCTGGCGCGTCGAGTACGTAATTGGACATCAATATCCTTAATGTAAATAAGACAATTCCTGGCTATTATCGATAAATCCTTCTAAATACCCCGCGAATTAACTTTCTTTGCAGCGTTTAACAATAATTAAGTGGCAACGATGGCTTGCTTTGGCATTATTTTGTTACATGCCAGCGAGCAATTGTCGATTTAACAAACACTTTTCTCTTCTTTTGCGCAAACTCACTGACATCAGGCGTGGCGCAGGCGCAACAGGGACTGTTATCCAGGGGAGATATGTCCTAAAATGCCGCTCGCGTCGCAAACTGACACTTTATATTTTCTGCGGAAAATATTTAGTCATTTTTAAACAATGATGGTGGTGAGGAGTTTTTTCTTACAGCTATTCATAACGTTAATTTGCTTTGCACGCTGGACGTAAAATAAACAACGCTGATATTAGCCGTAAACATTGGGTTTTTTACCTCGGTATGCCTTGTGACTGGCTTGACAAGCTTTTCCTCCGCTCCGTAAACTCCTTTTAGTGGGAAATTGTGGGGCAAAGTGGTAATAAGGGGTGAGATTGGCATGTTCCGGGGAGCAACGTTAGTCAATCTCGACAGCAAAGGGCGCTTATCAGTGCCCACCCGATACCGGGAGCAGGTGCTCGAGAACGCTACCGGTCAAATGGTTTGCACCATTGACATTCATCACCCGTGCCTGCTGCTTTACCCCCTGCCTGAATGGGAAATTATCGAGCAAAAATTATCGCGTCTGTCGAGCATGAATCCGGTTGAGCGCCGTGTACAGCGCCTCCTGTTAGGACATGCTAGCGAATGTCAGATGGACAGTGCTGGTCGCTTACTGGTCGCACCTGTCCTGCGGCAACATGCCGGGCTGACGAAAGAAGTGATGCTGGTTGGACAGTTCAATAAGTTTGAGCTGTGGGATGAAACGACCTGGCATCAACAAGTCAAGGAGGATATCGACGCAGAGCAGTTGGCTACCGACAGCTTATCGGAGCGATTGCAGGACTTGTCTCTATAAAATGATGGAAAACTATAAACATACTACGGTGCTGCTGGATGAAGCCGTTAACGGTCTGAATATTCGTCCTGACGGCATTTACATTGATGGGACTTTTGGTCGCGGTGGTCATTCACGTTTGATCCTCTCGCAGCTTAGCGAAGAGGGGCGTCTGTTGGCAATTGATCGCGACCCGCAGGCTATTGCCGTTGCGAAGACTATTGATGATCCGCGCTTCTCCATCATTCATGGACCTTTCTCTGCGCTGGGCGAATACGTCGCCGAGCGTGATCTTATCGGCAAGATAGACGGTATTCTCCTTGATCTTGGCGTTTCTTCTCCGCAACTTGATGACGCTGAGCGTGGTTTCTCCTTTATGCGTGACGGCCCACTGGACATGCGCATGGACCCGACTCGCGGTCAGTCTGCTGCTGAGTGGCTGCAAACGGCAGAGGAAGCGGACATTGCCTGGGTATTGAAAACCTATGGCGAAGAACGTTTTGCCAAACGTATAGCACGCGCCATTGTCGAGCGTAACCGCGAACAGCCGATGACCCGCACTAAAGAACTGGCGGAAGTGGTCGCAGCGGCAACGCCGGTGAAAGACAAATTCAAACATCCCGCGACCCGCACCTTCCAGGCGGTGCGCATTTGGGTGAACAGTGAACTGGAGGAGATAGAGCAGGCGCTAAAAAGCTCGCTCAGCGTGTTGGCCCCGGGAGGGCGGCTTTCTGTCATTAGTTTTCATTCGCTGGAAGATCGTATTGTGAAACGCTTCATGCGTGAAAACAGCCGTGGCCCGCAGGTTCCGGCAGGGTTACCGATGACTGAAGAGCAGCTCAAAAAATTGGGTGGTCGCCAGTTGCGAGCATTAGGCAAGTTGATGCCGGGCGAAGAAGAGGTAGCAGAGAATCCTCGTGCCCGTAGTTCAGTTCTGCGTATTGCAGAGAGGACGAACGCATGATCAGCAGAGTGACAGAAGCTCTAAGCAAAGTTAAAGGATCGATGGGAAGCCACGAGCGCCATGCCTTGCCTGGCGTTATCGGTGACGATCTTTTGCGATTTGGGAAGCTGCCACTCTGCTTGTTCATTTGCATTATTTTGACGGCGGTGACGGTGGTAACCACGGCGCATCATACCCGTTTGCTGACCGCTCAGCGTGAACAGCTCGTGCTGGAGCGAGATGCTTTAGATATTGAATGGCGTAACCTGATCCTTGAAGAGAATGCGCTAGGCGACCATAGCCGGGTAGAAAGGATCGCCACGGAGAAGCTGCAAATGCAGCATGTTGATCCGTCACAAGAAAATATCGTAGTACAAAAATAAGGATAAACGCGACGCATGAAAGCAGCGGCGAAAACGCAGAAACCAAAACGTCAGGAAGAACAGGCCAACTTTATTAGTTGGCGTTTTGCGTTGTTATGCGGTTGTATTTTGCTGGCACTGGCTTTTCTGCTCGGGCGCGTAGCATGGTTGCAGGTTATCTCCCCGGATATGCTGGTGAAAGAAGGCGACATGCGTTCTCTTCGCGTTCAGCAAGTTTCCACCTCCCGCGGCATGATTACCGACCGTTCCGGTCGCCCGTTGGCGGTGAGCGTGCCGGTAAAAGCCATTTGGGCCGACCCAAAAGAGGTGCATGACGCTGGCGGCATCAGCGTTGGTGACCGCTGGAAAGCGCTTGCCAATGCACTCAACATTCCACTGGATCAACTTTCCGCACGTATTAACGCTAACCCGAAAGGGCGGTTTATCTACCTTGCGCGTCAGGTTAACCCTGACATGGCGGACTACATCAAAAAACTGAAACTGCCGGGAATTCATCTACGCGAAGAATCTCGTCGTTACTATCCGTCCGGCGAAGTGACTGCTCACCTCATCGGCTTTACTAACGTCGATAGCCAGGGGATTGAGGGCGTTGAGAAGAGTTTTGATAAGTGGCTTACCGGGCAGCCGGGCGAACGTATTGTGCGTAAAGATCGCTATGGTCGCGTAATTGAAGATATCTCTTCTACTGACAGCCAGGCGGCGCATAACCTTACGTTAAGCATTGATGAACGTCTACAGGCGCTGGTTTATCGCGAACTGAACAATGCGGTGGCCTTTAACAAGGCGGAATCCGGTAGTGCTGTGCTGGTGGATGTCAACACCGGAGAAGTGCTGGCGATGGCTAATAGCCCGTCTTACAACCCAAACAATCTCAGCGGCACGCCAAAAGAGGCGATGCGTAACCGTACCATCACCGACGTTTTTGAACCCGGTTCTACTGTTAAACCGATGGTGGTGATGACTGCGTTGCAGCGCGGCGTGGTGCGGGAAAACTCAGTGCTGAACACAGTTCCTTATCGAATTAACGGCCACGAAATCAAAGACGTGGCGCGCTACAGTGAATTAACCCTGACCGGGGTATTACAGAAGTCGAGTAACGTCGGTGTTTCCAAACTGGCGTTAGCGATGCCGTCCTCAGCGTTAGTAGATACTTACTCACGTTTTGGACTGGGAAAAGCGACCAATTTGGGGTTGGTCGGAGAACGCAGTGGCTTATATCCTCAAAAACAACGGTGGTCTGACATAGAGAGGGCCACCTTCTCTTTCGGCTACGGGCTAATGGTAACGCCGTTACAGTTAGCGCGAGTCTACGCAACAATCGGTAGCTACGGCATCTATCGCCCGCTGTCGATTACCAAAGTTGATCCTCCGGTTCCCGGTGAACGCGTCTTCCCGGAGTCCATTGTCCGCACCGTGGTGCATATGATGGAAAGCGTGGCGCTACCGGGCGGTGGCGGCGTGAAGGCGGCAATTAAAGGCTATCGCATCGCCATTAAAACCGGTACTGCGAAGAAGGTCGGGCCGGACGGTCGCTATATCAATAAATATATTGCTTATACCGCAGGCGTTGCGCCTGCGAGTCAGCCGCGCTTCGCGCTGGTTGTTGTTATCAACGATCCGCAGGCGGGTAAATACTACGGCGGCGCCGTTTCCGCGCCGGTCTTTGGTGCCATCATGGGCGGCGTATTGCGCACCATGAACATCGAACCGGATGCGCTGACAACGGGTGATAAAAATGAATTTGTGATTAATCAAGGCGAGGGAACAGGTGGCAGATCGTAATTTGCGCGACCTTCTTGCTCCGTGGGTGCCCGGTGCACCTTCGCGAGCACTGCGAGAGATGACACTCGACAGCCGTGTGGCTGCGTCGGGCGATCTCTTTGTAGCTGTAGTAGGTCATCAGGCGGACGGGCGTCGATATATCCCGCAGGCGATAGCGCAAGGTGTGGCTGCCATTATTGCAGAGGCGAAAGATGAGGCGACCGACGGTGAAATCCGTGAAATGCACGGCGTGCCGGTCATCTATCTTAGCCAGCTTAATGAGCGTTTATCGGCACTGGCGGGCCGCTTTTACCATGAACCCTCAGATAATTTACGTCTCGTGGGCGTAACGGGCACTAACGGTAAAACCACGACGACCCAGCTTCTGGCGCAGTGGAGCCAGCTGCTTGGCGAAACCAGCGCAGTGATGGGGACTGTAGGTAACGGTCTGCTGGGTAAAGTCATTCCGACAGAAAATACAACCGGTTCGGCAGTTGACGTGCAGCATGAGCTGGCGGGACTGGTGGATCAGGGCGCAACCTTTTGCGCGATGGAAGTTTCCTCCCACGGGCTGGTACAGCACCGTGTGGCGGCATTGAAATTTGCAGCCTCCGTCTTTACCAATTTAAGCCGCGATCACCTTGATTATCATGGTGATATGGAACACTACGAAGCAGCGAAATGGCTGCTTTATTCCACACATCATTGCGGTCAGGCGATTGTTAACGCCGACGATGAAGTGGGCCGCCGCTGGCTGGCAAAACTGCCGGACGCGGTTGCGGTATCAATGGAAGATCATATTAATTCAAACTGTCATGGTCGTTGGTTGAAAGCGATCGAGGTGAACTATCACGACAGTGGAGCGACCATTCGCTTTAGCTCAAGTTGGGGCGATGGCGAAATTGAAAGCCATTTGATGGGCGCATTCAACGTCAGTAACCTGCTGCTGGCGCTGGCGACGCTGCTGGCGCTCGGTTACCCGCTGGCCGAGCTGCTGAAAACAGCAGCTCGTCTGCAACCGGTTTGCGGACGAATGGAAGTGTTCACTGCGCCAGGCAAACCGACAGTGGTGGTCGATTACGCTCACACCCCGGATGCGCTGGAAAAAGCCTTACAGGCAGCGCGCCTGCACTGTGCGGGTAAGCTGTGGTGCGTCTTCGGCTGCGGCGGCGATCGCGATAAAGGTAAGCGCCCACTAATGGGGGCGATTGCTGAAGAGTTTGCTGATGTGGCGGTAGTAACGGACGATAACCCGCGTACCGAAGAGCCGAGAGCCATCATCAACGATATTCTGGCGGGGATGTTAGATGCCGGACATGCCAAAGTAATGGAAGGTCGCGCCGAAGCTGTGACTTGCGCTGTTATGCAGGCTAAAGAAAATGATGTCGTACTGGTCGCTGGCAAAGGCCATGAAGATTACCAGATTGTCGGCAATCAGCGTCTGGACTACTCCGATCGCGTCACGGTGGCGCGGCTGCTGGGGGTAATCGCATGATTAGCGTAACCCTTAGCCAACTTACCGATATTCTCAACGGCGAGCTGAAAGGGGCTGATATCGCCCTGGATGCTGTAACCACCGACACTCGTAAACTGACGCCTGGTTGTCTGTTTGTCGCACTGAAAGGCGAACGTTTCGATGCCCATGATTTTGCCGACCAGGCGAAAGCGGGCGGTGCGGGCGCGCTGCTGGTCAGCCGCCCGCTGGATATCGACTTGCCACAGTTAATCGTCAAGGATACGCGTCTGGCGTTTGGCCAACTGGCTGCATGGGTTCGCCAGCAAGTTCCGGCACGAGTGGTTGCCCTGACAGGGTCTTCCGGCAAAACGTCCGTTAAGGAGATGACCGCGGCGATTTTAAGTCAGTGCGGCAACACGCTTTATACAGCGGGTAATCTCAACAACGACATTGGTGTGCCGATGACGCTGCTGCGTTTAACGCCGGAATACGATTACGCGGTGATTGAACTTGGCGCGAATCATCAGGGTGAAATTGCCTGGACCGTTAGTCTGACTCGCCCGGAAGCCGCGCTGGTCAACAATCTGGCAGCAGCGCATCTGGAAGGTTTCGGTTCTCTTGCGGGGGTCGCGAAAGCGAAAGGCGAAATCTTTACTGGCCTGCCGGAAAACGGCATCGCCATCATGAATGCGGATAACAACGACTGGCTGAACTGGCAGAGTGTGATTGGCTCACGCAAAGTATGGCGCTTCTCTCCGAATGCCGCCAACAGCGATTTTACCGCCACCAATATTCATGTGACTTCGCACGGTACTGAATTCACGCTGCAAACCCCAACGGGTAGCGTCGATGTTTTGCTACCGCTGCCCGGACGTCACAATATTGCGAATGCGTTGGCAGGCGCCGCGCTCGCCATGTCCGTGGGCGCAACGCGTGATGCTATCAAAGCAGGGCTGGCAAATCTGAAAGCTGTTCCAGGCCGTCTGTTCCCCATTCAACTGGCGGAAAACCAGTTGTTGCTTGATGACTCCTACAACGCCAATGTCGGTTCAATGACTGCTGCCGTACAGGTACTGGCCGAAATGCCGGGTTACCGCGTGCTGGTCGTTGGCGATATGGCAGAGTTGGGGGCTGAAAGCGAAGCCTGTCATGTACAGGTGGGTGAAGCAGCGAAAGCAGCAGGCATTGACCGCGTATTAAGCGTGGGTAAGCAAAGCCATGCTATTGGCGTTGCGAGTGGCGTTGGCGAACATTTTGCCGATAAAACTGCGTTGATTGCGCATCTTAAAACCCTGATTGCTGAGCAACAGGTGATTACGATTTTAGTTAAAGGTTCACGTAGTGCCGCCATGGAAGAGGTAGTACGCGCTTTACAGGAGAATGGAACATGTTAGTTTGGCTGGCCGAACATTTGGTCAAATATTATTCTGGCTTTAACGTCTTTTCTTATCTGACGTTTCGAGCCATCGTCAGCCTGCTGACCGCGCTGTTCATCTCGTTGTGGATGGGGCCGCGCATGATTGCTCATTTGCAAAAACTTTCCTTTGGTCAGGTTGTTCGTAACGACGGCCCGGAATCGCACTTTAGCAAGCGCGGTACGCCGACCATGGGCGGGATTATGATCCTGACGGCGATTGTCATCTCCGTATTGTTGTGGGCTTATCCCTCTAATCCGTACGTCTGGTGCGTGCTGGTGGTATTGGTGGGTTACGGCATCATTGGCTTTGTTGATGATTATCGCAAAGTGGTGCGTAAAGACACCAAAGGTTTGATCGCGCGCTGGAAATATTTCTGGATGTCGGTGATTGCGCTGGGCGTTGCTTTCGCGCTGTACCTTGCCGGAAACGATACGCCAGCAACACAGCTTGTGGTGCCGTTCTTTAAAGATGTGATGCCGCAACTGGGACTGTTCTACATCCTGTTGGCTTACTTCGTGATTGTCGGCACCGGCAACGCAGTAAACCTGACTGATGGCCTTGATGGTCTGGCGATTATGCCGACCGTATTTGTTGCTGGCGGTTTTGCTCTGGTGGCCTGGGCGACCGGCAACATGAACTTTGCCAGCTATTTGCACATACCGTATCTGCGACACGCTGGGGAACTGGTTATCGTCTGCACCGCGATTGTTGGGGCTGGGCTGGGTTTCCTGTGGTTTAACACCTACCCGGCGCAGGTCTTTATGGGCGATGTCGGTTCGCTGGCATTAGGTGGTGCTTTGGGCATTATCGCTGTATTGCTACGTCAGGAGTTTCTTCTGGTGATTATGGGCGGTGTATTTGTGGTAGAAACGCTGTCCGTCATCCTGCAGGTCGGCTCTTTCAAACTGCGCGGACAACGTATTTTCCGTATGGCGCCGATTCATCACCACTATGAACTGAAAGGTTGGCCGGAACCGCGCGTCATCGTGCGTTTCTGGATTATTTCGCTGATGCTGGTCCTGATTGGCCTGGCAACGCTGAAGGTACGTTAATCATGGCTGATTACCAGGGTAAAAATGTCGTTATTATCGGCCTGGGCCTCACCGGGCTTTCCTGCGTGGATTTTTTCCTTGCTCGTGGCGTGACGCCGCGCGTTATGGATACGCGGATGACGCCGCCAGGCCTGGATAAATTACCCGAAACGGTAGAACGCTATACTGGCGGTCTCAATGATGAATGGTTAATGGCAGCCGATCTGATTGTCGCAAGCCCTGGTATTGCGCTGGCGCATCCTTCCTTAAGCGCTGCTGCCGATGCCGGAATCGAAATCGTTGGCGATATCGAGCTGTTCTGCCGCGAAGCACAAGCGCCGATTGTGGCGATCACCGGTTCTAACGGTAAAAGCACCGTCACCACTTTAGTGGGTGAAATGGCGAAAGCGGCGGGCGTTAACGTTGGCGTGGGCGGCAACATCGGCCTGCCAGCGTTGATGTTGCTCGATGCTGAGTGTGAATTGTACGTGCTGGAACTGTCGAGCTTCCAACTGGAAACCACTTCCAGCTTGCAGGCAGTGGCGGCGACCATTTTGAACGTGACTGAAGATCATATGGATCGCTATCCGTTTGGTTTGCAGCAATACCGCACAGCAAAACTGCGTATTTACGACAATGCGAAAGTTTGCGTAGTCAATGCCGATGATGCCTTAACGATGCCAATTCGCGGCGCGGATGAACGCTGCGTTAGCTTTGGTGTCAATATGGGCGACTATCACCTGAATCATCAGCAGGGCGAAACCTGGCTACGGGTGAAAGGTGAGAAGGTGTTGAACGTGAAAGAGATGAAGCTTTCCGGGCAACATAACTATACCAATGCCTTGGCGGCGCTGGCGCTGGCTGACGCCGCAGGCTTGCCACGCGCCAGCAGCCTGAAAGCACTGACGACTTTTACCGGTCTGCCGCATCGCTTTGAAGTGGTGCTGGAGCACAACGGCGTGCGCTGGATTAACGATTCGAAAGCCACCAATGTGGGGAGTACGGAAGCGGCGCTGAACGGTTTGCAGGTAGACGGTACGCTGCATTTGTTGTTGGGAGGCGATGGTAAATCGGCAGACTTCAGCCCGCTGGCGCGCTATCTGAATGGCGATAACGTACGCCTGTATTGCTTTGGTCGTGACGGCGCGCAGTTGGCAGCGCTACGCCCGGACGTGGCAGAACAAACCGAAACCATGGAGCAGGCGATGCGTCTATTGGCGCCGCGCGTGCAGCCGGGAGATATGGTTCTGCTTTCTCCGGCCTGTGCCAGCCTCGATCAGTTCAAGAACTTTGAACAACGAGGCAATGAATTTGCCCGTCTGGCGAAGGAGTTCGGTTGATGCGTTTATCTCTCCCTCGCCTGAAAATGCCGCGCCTTCCGGGATTCAGCATTCTGGCATGGATTTTTACGGCGCTGAAAGGCTGGGTGATGGGCTCGCGGGAAAAAGATACCGACAGCCTAATCATGTACGATCGCACCTTGCTGTGGTTGACCTTTGGTCTTGCAGCGATCGGCTTTATCATGGTGACTTCGGCGTCGATGCCTATTGGGCAGCGTTTAACCAACGATCCGTTCTTCTTTGCCAAGCGTGATGGCGTCTATCTGATCATGGCGTTCATTCTGTCGATCATTACGCTGCGTTTGCCGATGGAGTTCTGGCAGCGCTACAGCGCGACCATGCTGCTGGGGTCAATCATCCTGCTGATGATTGTGCTGGTGGTGGGGAGCTCGGTTAAAGGGGCATCGCGTTGGATCGATCTCGGTCTACTGCGTATTCAGCCTGCGGAGCTGACGAAGCTGTCGCTGTTTTGCTATATCGCCAACTATCTGGTGCGCAAAGGCGATGAAGTACGTAACAACCTGCGTGGCTTCCTGAAACCGATGGGTGTGATTCTGGTGCTGGCAGTGTTGCTGCTGGCGCAGCCCGATCTTGGTACGGTGGTGGTGCTGTTTGTGACCACGTTGGCGATGTTGTTCCTGGCTGGCGCGAAATTGTGGCAGTTCATTGCCATTATCGGCATGGGGATTTCAGCGGTCGTGCTGTTGATCCTCGCCGAACCGTACCGTATCCGCCGTGTTACCGCGTTCTGGAACCCGTGGGAAGATCCCTTCGGTAGCGGCTATCAGCTAACGCAATCGTTGATGGCGTTTGGTCGCGGCGAACTGTGGGGGCAAGGTTTAGGTAACTCGGTACAAAAACTGGAGTACCTGCCGGAAGCGCACACTGACTTTATTTTCGCCATTATCGGCGAAGAACTGGGTTATGTCGGTGTGGTATTGGCGCTTTTAATGGTATTCTTCGTCGCTTTTCGCGCGATGTCGATTGGCCGCAAAGCGTTAGAAATTGACCACCGTTTTTCCGGTTTTCTCGCCTGTTCGATTGGTATCTGGTTTAGTTTCCAGGCTCTGGTTAACGTAGGCGCGGCGGCGGGGATGTTACCGACCAAAGGTCTGACATTACCGCTGATCAGCTACGGTGGTTCGAGTTTACTGATTATGTCGACAGCTATCATGATGCTGTTGCGTATTGATTATGAAACGCGTCTGGAGAAAGCGCAGGCGTTTGCACGAGGTTCACGATGAGTGGTCAAGGGAAGCGATTAATGGTGATGGCAGGCGGTACTGGTGGACATGTGTTCCCGGGACTGGCGGTTGCGCACCATTTAATGGCTCAGGGATGGCAAGTCCGCTGGCTGGGCACAGCCGATCGTATGGAAGCGGACTTAGTGCCGAAGCACGGCATCGAAATCGACTTTATTCGCATCTCTGGCCTACGCGGCAAAGGTGTTAAAGCTCTGCTCGCAGCCCCGCTGCGTATCTTTAACGCCTGGCGTCAGGCGCGGGCGATTATGAAAGCTTATAAGCCTGATGTAGTGCTCGGTATGGGCGGCTACGTTTCAGGACCCGGTGGTCTGGCTGCGTGGTCATTAGGTATCCCGGTCGTACTACATGAACAAAATGGTATTGCGGGCTTAACCAATAAATGGCTGGCAAAGATTGCTACCAAAGTGATGCAGGCGTTTCCGGGCGCCTTCCCTGATGCGGAAGTGGTCGGTAACCCGGTGCGCACTGATGTGCTGGCGCTGCCGTTGCCGCAGCAACGTATGGCTGGTCGTGAAGGTCCGATTCGTGTGCTGGTTGTGGGCGGTTCTCAGGGCGCGCGCATTCTTAACCAGACAATGCCGCAGGTCGCGGCAAAGTTGGGCGATACGGTAACTATCTGGCATCAGAGCGGTAAAGGTGCGCAACAAACTGTTGAGCAGGCTTATGCGGGGGCGGGACAACCGCAGCATAAAGTGACGGAATTTATTGATGACATGTCAGCGGCCTATGCGTGGGCGGATGTCGTCGTTTGCCGCTCCGGTGCGTTAACGGTAAGTGAAATCGCCGCGGCGGGGTTACCGGCGTTGTTTGTGCCGTTTCAGCACAAAGACAGGCAGCAGTACTGGAATGCGTTGCCGCTGGAAAAAGCCGGCGCAGCTAAGATTATCGAGCAGCCACAACTTACTGTGGATGCCGTCGCCAACACTCTGGCTGGGTGGTCGCGAGAAACCTTATTAACCATGGCAGAGCGCGCCCGTGCTGCATCTATTCCAGATGCCACCGAGCGAGTGGCAAATGAAGTGAGCCGGGCTGCCGGGCGTAATTAATTGTGGCGGTGCCTTTTGCATCGCATGAATTTGAGAAGTTAATGGCGTAAAGAATGAATACACAACAATTGGCAAAACTGCGTTCCATCGTGCCTGAAATGCGTCGCGTTCGGCACATTCACTTTGTCGGCATCGGTGGTGCCGGTATGGGCGGTATTGCCGAAGTTCTGGCCAATGAAGGGTATCAGATCAGTGGTTCCGATTTAGCGCCAAATCCGGTTACGCAACAGTTAACGAATCTGGGAGCGACGATTTATTTTAACCATCGCCCGGAAAACGTGCGTGATGCCAGCGTTGTGGTGGTTTCCAGCGCGATTTCTGCCGATAACCCGGAAATTGTTGCTGCCCATGAAGCACGTATCCCGGTGATCCGTCGTGCTGAAATGTTGGCCGAGTTGATGCGTTTTCGTCACGGTATCGCCATTGCCGGGACGCATGGTAAAACCACCACCACCGCGATGGTTTCCAGTATTTATGCGGAAGCAGGCCTCGACCCTACTTTTGTTAACGGCGGCCTGGTGAAAGCGGCGGGTGTGCACGCGCGTTTAGGTCATGGTCGTTATCTGATTGCCGAAGCCGATGAAAGCGATGCGTCGTTCCTGCATCTGCAACCAATGGTGGCTATTGTTACCAATATCGAAGCCGATCACATGGATACTTATCAGGGCGACTTCGAGAATTTAAAACAGACCTTTATTAATTTTCTGCACAACTTGCCGTTTTATGGACGTGCGGTGATGTGCGTTGATGATCCGGTGATCCGCGAGTTGTTGCCGCGCGTCGGTCGTCAGACCACCACTTATGGCTTCAGCGAAGATGCTGATGTTCGTGTGGAAGATTATCAGCAGATTGGCCCACAGGGACACTTTACGCTGTTACGTCAGGATAAAGAGCCGATGCGCGTAACCCTGAATGCGCCGGGTCGTCATAACGCTCTGAATGCTGCTGCTGCGGTTGCGGTGGCGACGGAAGAAGGGATTGACGACAATGCTATTCTGCGTGCGCTGGAGAGCTTCCAGGGAACTGGTCGTCGCTTTGATTTCCTTGGTGAATTCCCGTTGGAGCCGGTGAACGGTAAAAGCGGTACCGCAATGTTGGTTGATGACTATGGTCACCATCCCACCGAAGTAGATGCGACCATTAAAGCTGCGCGCGCTGGCTGGCCGGATAAAAATCTGGTGATGCTGTTTCAGCCGCACCGTTTTACCCGAACCCGTGACCTGTATGACGATTTCGCCAATGTGCTGACGCAGGTTGATACCCTGCTGATGCTGGAAGTTTATCCGGCAGGAGAAGCGCCGATTCCGGGAGCGGACAGCCGCTCGTTGTGTCGCACTATTCGTGGACGTGGGAAAATTGATCCCATTCTGGTGCCGGATCCGGCGCAGGTCGCCGAGATGTTAGCACCGGTTTTAACCGGCAACGATCTGATTCTTGTTCAGGGGGCGGGTAATATTGGAAAAATTGCTCGTTCTTTAGCTGAAATCAAACTGAAGCCGCAAACTCCAGAGGAAGAACAACATGACTGATAAAATCGCGGTCCTGTTGGGCGGAACCTCTGCAGAGCGGGAAGTGTCTCTGAATTCTGGCGCGGCTGTGTTAGCCGGGCTGCGTGAGGGCGGCATCGATGCATATCCTGTCGATCCGAAAGAGATTGATGTGACGCAGCTGAAGTCTATGGGCTTTCAGAAAGTATTTATCGCTTTGCATGGGCGTGGTGGTGAAGATGGCACCTTGCAGGGGATGCTCGAACTGATGGGCCTGCCCTATACCGGCAGCGGAGTGATGGCATCTGCGCTGTCAATGGATAAACTACGCAGCAAACTGCTGTGGCAAGGTGCCGGTTTACCCGTTGCCCCCTGGGTGGCGTTAACTCGCGCAGAGTTTGAAAAAGGCCTTAGTGATGAGCAGATTGCAGATATTTCTGCCTTAGGTTTGCCGCTCATCGTTAAACCGAGCCGTGAAGGTTCAAGTGTTGGAATGTCAAAAGTAGTAGCAGAAAATACTCTGCAAGATGCATTAAGATTGGCATTTCAGCATGATGAGGAAGTATTGATTGAAAAATGGCTAAGTGGGCCAGAATTCACGGTTGCGATACTCGGTGAAGAAATTTTACCGTCAATACGTATTCAACCTGCTGGAACCTTCTATGATTATGAGGCGAAGTATCTGTCTGATGAGACACAGTATTTCTGCCCGTCAGGTCTGGAAGCGTCACAAGAGGCCAATTTACAGGCATTAGTGCTGAAAGCATGGATGACTTTAGGTTGCAAAGGATGGGGACGTATTGACGTCATGCTGGATAGTGATGGACAGTTTTATCTGCTGGAGGCTAATACCTCACCGGGTATGACCAGCCACAGCCTGGTGCCGATGGCGGCCCGTCAGGCGGGGTTAAGCTTCTCGCAGTTGGTAGTACGAATTCTGGAACTGGCGGACTAATATGTCGCAGGCTGCTCTGAACACGCGAAATAGCGAAGAAGAAATCTCTTCTCGCCGCAATAATGGAACGCGTCTGGCGGGAATTCTGTTCCTGCTGACCGTTTTGACGACGGTGTTGGTGAGCGGCTGGGTCGTGTTGGGCTGGATGGAAGATGCACAACGCCTGCCGCTCTCAAAGCTGGTGTTGACCGGAGAACGCCATTACACGCGTAATGACGACATCCGGCAGTCGATCCTGGCGTTGGGTGAGCCAGGTACTTTTATGACCCAGGATGTAAACATCATCCAGACGCAAATTGAACAACGCTTGCCGTGGATTAAGCAGGTGAGCGTCAGAAAGCAGTGGCCTGATGAATTGAAGATTCATCTGGTTGAATATGTGCCGATTGCGCGTTGGAATGATCAACATATGGTCGACGCAGAAGGAAATACCTTCAGCGTGCCGCCGGATCGGACCAGCAAGCAGGTGCTTCCGATGTTGTATGGCCCGGAAGGCAGCGCCAATGAAGTGCTGCAGGGCTATCGCGAAATGGGGCAGATGCTGGCAAAGGACAGATTTACTCTGAAGGAAGCGGCGATGACCGCGCGTCGTTCCTGGCAGTTGACGCTGAATAACGGTATTAAGCTCAACCTTGGCCGGGGCGATACGATGAAACGTTTGGCTCGCTTTGTAGAACTTTATCCAGTTTTACAGCAGCAGGCGCAAACCGATGGCAAACGGATTAGCTACGTTGATTTGCGTTATGACTCTGGTGCGGCAGTAGGCTGGGCGCCTTTGCCGCCGGAGGAATCTACTCAGCAACAAAATCAGGCACAGGCAGAACAACAATGATCAAGGCGACGGACAGAAAACTGGTAGTTGGACTGGAGATTGGTACCGCGAAGGTTGCCGCTTTAGTAGGGGAAGTTCTGCCCGACGGTATGGTCAATATCATTGGCGTGGGCAGTTGCCCGTCGCGTGGTATGGATAAAGGCGGTGTCAACGACCTTGAGTCCGTAGTCAAGTGCGTACAGCGTGCGATTGACCAGGCAGAATTGATGGCGGATTGCCAGATCTCTTCGGTATATCTGGCGCTTTCTGGTAAGCACATCAGTTGCCAGAATGAAATTGGTATGGTGCCCATTTCTGAAGAAGAAGTGACGCAAGAAGATGTGGAAAACGTCGTCCATACTGCGAAATCGGTGCGTGTGCGCGATGAACATCGTGTGCTGCATGTGATCCCACAAGAGTATGCGATTGACTATCAGGAAGGGATTAAGAATCCGGTAGGGCTTTCTGGCGTGCGGATGCAGGCAAAAGTGCACCTGATCACATGTCACAATGATATGGCGAAGAACATCGTCAAAGCGGTTGAACGTTGTGGCCTGAAAGTTGACCAACTGATATTTGCCGGACTGGCATCAAGTTATTCGGTATTGACGGAAGACGAACGTGAACTGGGAGTCTGCGTCGTTGATATCGGTGGTGGTACAATGGATATCGCCGTTTATACCGGCGGAGCATTGCGCCACACTAAGGTAATTCCTTATGCTGGCAATGTTGTGACCAGTGATATCGCCTACGCCTTTGGTACGCCGCCAAGCGACGCCGAAGCGATTAAAGTTCGCCATGGCTGCGCGCTTGGCTCGATCGTCGGTAAAGATGAGAGCGTTGAAGTACCAAGTGTAGGCGGCCGCCCGCCACGTAGTCTGCAACGTCAGACTCTGGCGGAAGTGATTGAGCCGCGGTATACCGAGTTGCTCAACCTGGTCAACGAAGAAATATTGCAGCTACAGGAAAAGCTTCGCCAACAGGGGGTGAAACATCACCTGGCGGCAGGGATTGTATTAACGGGTGGTGCGGCACAGATAGAAGGTCTTGCCGCTTGTGCTCAGCGCGTGTTTCATACGCAGGTACGTATCGGCGCGCCGCTGAATATCACCGGTCTAACGGATTATGCTCAGGAGCCGTATTATTCAACGGCGGTGGGATTGCTTCACTACGGGAAAGAGTCACATCTTAGCGGTGAGGCGGAAGTAGAAAAACGTGTTACAGCATCAGTTGGCTCGTGGATTAAGCGACTCAATAGTTGGCTGCGAAAAGAGTTTTAATTTTTATGAGGTCGACGGTGATTACGGCCTCAGGCGACAGGCACAAATCGGAGAGAAACTATGTTTGAACCAATGGAACTTACCAACGACGCGGTGATTAAAGTCATCGGCGTCGGCGGCGGCGGCGGTAATGCTGTTGAACACATGGTGCGCGAGCGCATTGAGGGTGTTGAATTTTTCGCGGTAAATACCGATGCACAGGCGCTGCGTAAAACAGCGGTTGGGCAGACGATTCAGATCGGTAGTGGTATAACCAAAGGATTGGGAGCTGGCGCTAATCCAGAAGTTGGTCGTAATGCGGCTGACGAGGATCGCGATGCACTGCGTGCGGCGCTGGAAGGTGCAGACATGGTCTTTATTGCAGCGGGTATGGGCGGTGGTACTGGTACAGGTGCTGCGCCGGTCGTTGCTGAAGTGGCAAAAGATTTGGGGATCCTGACCGTTGCTGTCGTAACGAAGCCTTTCAACTTTGAAGGCAAGAAACGTATGGCATTTGCGGAGCAGGGGATCACCGAACTGTCCAAGCATGTGGACTCACTGATCACCATCCCGAACGACAAACTGCTGAAAGTTTTGGGCCGCGGCATCTCTCTGCTGGATGCGTTCGGCGCAGCGAATGATGTACTGAAAGGCGCTGTTCAGGGTATCGCCGAACTGATTACTCGTCCGGGCCTGATGAACGTCGACTTTGCTGACGTACGTACTGTAATGTCTGAAATGGGTTACGCAATGATGGGTTCTGGCGTGGCGAGCGGTGAAGACCGTGCGGAAGAAGCGGCTGAAATGGCAATTTCTTCTCCGCTGCTGGAAGATATCGACCTGTCTGGTGCACGTGGTGTGCTGGTTAACATCACGGCGGGCTTCGACCTGCGTCTGGATGAATTCGAGACTGTAGGTAACACCATTCGTGCGTTTGCTTCGGATAACGCTACTGTGGTTATTGGTACTTCTCTTGACCCGGATATGAACGATGAACTGCGTGTAACTGTGGTTGCAACGGGTATCGGCATGGACAAACGTCCTGAAATCACTCTGGTGACGAACAAACAAGTTCAGCAGCCGGTGATGGATCGCTACCAGCAACACGGTATGTCGCCGTTGACACAAGAGCAGAAACTGGTAGCTAAAGTCGTGAACGATAATACGCCGCAAGCAGCTAAAGAGCCGGATTATCTGGATATCCCGGCATTCCTGCGTAAGCAAGCTGATTAAGAATTGGCTGGAATTTGGGTTTCGAGGCTCTTTGTGCTAAACTGGCCCGCCGAATGTATAGTACACTTCGGTTGGATAGGTAATTTGGCGAGATAATACGATGATCAAACAAAGGACACTTAAACGTATCGTTCAGGCGACGGGTGTCGGTTTACACACCGGCAAGAAAGTCACCCTGACGTTACGCCCTGCGCCGGCCAACACCGGGGTCATCTATCGTCGCACCGACTTGAATCCACCGGTAGATTTCCCGGCTGATGCCAAATCTGTGCGTGATACCATGCTTTGCACGTGTCTGGTCAATGAGCATGATGTACGGATTTCAACCGTTGAGCATCTGAACGCTGCTTTGGCGGGCTTGGGCATTGATAACATTGTTATCGAAGTTAATGCGCCGGAAATCCCGATCATGGACGGCAGTGCTGCTCCGTTTGTATACCTGCTGCTTGATGCCGGTATTGACGAGCTAAACTGCGCCAAGAAATTTGTACGCATCAAAGAGACCGTTCGTGTCGAAGATGGCGATAAGTGGGCTGAATTCAGGCCGTACAATGGTTTTTCGCTGGATTTCACCATCGATTTCAATCATCCGGCTATCGACTCCAGCAACCAGCGCTATGCGATGAACTTCTCTGCTGATGCGTTTATGCGCCAGATCAGCCGTGCGCGTACGTTCGGTTTCATGCGTGATATCGAATATCTGCAGTCCCGTGGCCTGTGCTTGGGCGGCAGCTTCGATTGTGCCATCGTTGTTGACGATTATCGCGTACTGAACGAAGACGGCCTGCGTTTTGAAGACGAGTTTGTGCGTCACAAAATGCTCGATGCGATCGGTGACTTGTTTATGTGTGGTCACAACATTATTGGTGCATTTACCGCTTATAAATCTGGTCATGCACTAAATAACAAATTGTTGCAAGCTGTCCTGGCGAAACAGGAAGCTTGGGAATACGTGACCTTCCAGGACGACGCAGAACTGCCGTTGGCTTTCAAAGCGCCTTCGACTGTACTGGCATAACGACATCTATACTGTCGTATAAAATTCGACTGGCAAATCTGGCACTCTCTCCGGCCAGGTGAACCAGTCGTTTTTTTGGGTTTTTTATCACCATCGCAAAATAAACTGCACAATCGCTGTTTTCTTAAGCTGTTTTACGCACAACTTATCTTCATTCCTGCTGTGGATTTCAGGCTTTAATGATAAGATTTGTGCGCGAAAAACGTTGAATACGATCGGGATGGCAATAACGTGAGTGGAATACTGACGCGCTGGCGACAGTTTGGTAGACGCTACTTCTGGCCGCATCTCTTATTAGGGATGGTCGCGGCGAGTTTAGGTCTGCCTGTACTCAGCAACGCAGCCGAGTCAAATGCGCCAGCAAAAGCGACAACCCGTAATCACGAACCTTCCGCCAAAGTTAACTTTGGTCAGTTGGCCTTGCTGGAAGCAAATACGCGCCGCCCGAGCTCGAATTACTCCGTTGATTACTGGCATCAACATGCCATTCGTACGGTAATCCGTCATCTTTCCTTCGCAATGGCGCCACAAACGTTGCCTGTTGCCGAAGAAACTTTACCTCTTCAGGCGCAACATCTTGCGTTACTGGATACCCTCAGCGCGCTGCTGACTCAGGAAGGCTCGCCGTCCGAGAATGTCTATCGCATTGACTATGTGCATTTTAGTCCACAAGCGACATTTAGCACGCCCGTCTGGATAAGCCAGGCGCAAGGTATTCGCGCTGGTCCTCAACGCCTTAGCTAACAACAATAAACCTTTACTTCATTTTATTAACTCCGCAACGCGGGGCGTTTGAGATTTTATTATGCTAATCAAATTATTAACTAAAGTTTTCGGTAGTCGTAACGATCGTACCCTGCGCCGGATGCGCAAAGTCGTCAACATGATCAATGCCATGGAACCGGAGATGGAAAAACTCTCCGACGAAGAGCTGAAAGGGAAAACGGCAGAGTTTCGCGCACGTCTGGAAAAAGGCGAAGTGCTGGAAAATTTAATCCCGGAAGCCTTTGCAGTCGTACGTGAAGCAAGTAAGCGTGTCTTCGGTATGCGTCATTTCGACGTTCAGTTACTTGGTGGTATGGTCCTCAATGAACGTTGCATTGCGGAAATGCGTACTGGTGAAGGTAAAACGCTGACCGCAACGCTGCCTGCTTACCTGAACGCATTAAGCGGTAAGGGGGTGCACGTTGTTACCGTCAACGATTATCTGGCGCAGCGTGACGCTGAAAACAACCGTCCGTTGTTCGAATTTCTCGGTATGACTGTCGGCATCAACTTGCCCGGTATGCCTGCGCCAGCCAAACGTGAAGCCTACGCGGCTGACATCACTTACGGTACAAACAACGAGTATGGATTTGACTACCTGCGCGATAACATGGCGTTTAGCCCTGAAGAGCGTGTACAGCGTAAACTGCATTATGCGTTGGTGGACGAAGTTGACTCCATTCTGATCGATGAGGCGCGTACGCCGCTAATCATTTCCGGCCCGGCAGAAGATAGCTCGGAAATGTATAAGCGAGTAAACAAAATTATTCCGCATCTGATTCGTCAGGAAAAAGAAGACTCCGAAACCTTCCAGGGTGAAGGTCACTTCTCAGTTGACGAAAAATCTCGTCAGGTAAACCTGACCGAACGTGGTCTGGTGCTGATTGAAGAATTGCTGGTAAAAGAAGGCATTATGGATGAAGGCGAGTCCCTGTACTCTCCGGCTAATATTATGCTGATGCACCATGTAACCGCAGCGCTACGTGCCCATGCCCTGTTTACCCGCGACGTTGATTACATCGTTAAAGATGGTGAAGTTATCATCGTTGACGAACATACTGGTCGTACCATGCAGGGCCGCCGCTGGTCTGATGGTTTGCACCAGGCTGTGGAAGCGAAAGAAGGTGTACAGATCCAGAACGAAAACCAGACGCTGGCTTCGATCACCTTCCAGAACTACTTCCGCCTGTATGAAAAACTGGCTGGGATGACCGGTACTGCCGATACTGAAGCGTTTGAATTTAGCTCTATCTACAAACTGGATACTGTCGTTGTACCAACCAACCGACCGATGATTCGTAAAGATCTGCCAGACCTGGTCTACATGACCGAAGCAGAAAAAATTCAGGCGATCATTGAGGATATCAAAGAGCGTACTGCGAAAGGACAGCCGGTGCTGGTGGGGACTATCTCGATCGAGAAATCGGAGCTGGTGTCAAATGAATTGACCAAAGCGGGTATCAAACACAACGTCCTGAACGCTAAATTCCACGCCAACGAAGCGGCGATTGTTGCTCAGGCGGGGTATCCTGCTGCCGTGACTATCGCAACCAACATGGCGGGTCGTGGTACTGACATTGTGCTTGGCGGTAGCTGGCAGGCAGAAGTTGCCGCGCTGGAAAATCCGACTGCAGAGCAAATTGAAAAAATTAAAGCCGACTGGCAGGTGCGTCACGACGCGGTGCTGGCGGCAGGTGGTTTGCATATCATCGGTACAGAACGTCACGAATCCCGTCGTATCGATAACCAGTTGCGTGGTCGTTCTGGTCGCCAGGGGGATGCCGGTTCTTCCCGCTTCTACCTGTCGATGGAAGATGCGTTGATGCGTATTTTTGCTTCTGACCGCGTGTCCGGCATGATGCGTAAACTGGGGATGAAACCAGGCGAAGCCATTGAGCACCCGTGGGTGACTAAAGCGATTGCTAACGCCCAACGTAAAGTTGAAAGCCGTAACTTCGATATTCGTAAGCAATTGCTGGAATATGATGACGTGGCTAACGATCAGCGTCGCGCCATTTACTCCCAGCGTAACGAACTGCTGGATGTCAGCGATGTGAGTGAAACCATCAACAGCATTCGTGAGGATGTGTTCAAAGCGACCATTGATGCTTATATTCCGCCACAGTCTCTGGAAGAAATGTGGGACATTCCGGGGCTGCAGGAACGTCTGAAAAACGATTTTGATCTTGAATTGCCGATTGCCGAGTGGCTGGATAAAGAGCCTGAACTGCACGAAGAGACACTACGTGAGCGTATTCTGGCGCAATCCATCGAAGTGTATCAGCGTAAAGAAGAGGTGGTTGGTGCTGAGATGATGCGTCACTTCGAGAAAGGCGTGATGCTGCAGACGCTCGATTCTCTGTGGAAAGAGCACCTGGCAGCGATGGATTATCTGCGTCAGGGTATCCACCTGCGTGGTTACGCACAGAAAGATCCAAAGCAGGAGTACAAGCGTGAGTCCTTCTCCATGTTTGCAGCAATGCTGGAATCGCTAAAATATGAAGTGGTTAGTACGTTGAGCAAAGTTCAGGTACGCATGCCGGAAGAGGTTGAAGCTCTGGAAATGCAGCGCCGGGAAGAGGCCGAGCGTTTAGCGCAAATGCAGCAGCTTAGCCATCAGGATGATGACTCTGCCGCCGCCGCTGCGCTGGCTGCACAAACGGGTGAGCGTAAAGTTGGTCGTAACGACCCCTGTCCGTGTGGTTCGGGGAAAAAATACAAGCAGTGCCATGGTCGCCTGCAATAAAAACTAATCAATAAAACAAAGGCGCAGGAATCTGCGCCTTTTTTACAGGTTTAAGACAATGAAAAAGCTGCATATTGCCGTCGGTATTATTCGCAACAAGAACAATGAAATCTTTATAACCCGCCGCGCCGCAGATGCGCACATGGCGAATAAGCTGGAGTTTCCTGGCGGTAAAATTGAAGTGGGTGAAACACCAGAACAGGCGTTGGTGCGGGAGCTTCAGGAAGAGGTTGGGATTACCCCACAACATTTTTCGCTATTTGAAAAGCTGGAATATGAATTCCCGGACAGGCATATAACACTGTGGTTCTGGCTGGTCGAAAGCTGGGAAGGGAAGCCGTGGGGTAAAGAAGGGCAACCCGGTGAGTGGATGTCGCTGGTCGGCCTGAATGCCGATGATTTTCCGCCAGCCAATGAACCGGTAATTGCGAAGCTTAAGCGTATGTAGGTCGGATAAAGCGTTTATGCCGCATCCGACATTTGCACACGATGCCTGATGCGACGCTGGTGCGTCTTATCAGGCCTATATGGTTTATTAACTCATTGATATGCAAGGTCTTGTAGGTCGGATAAGGCGTTCTCGCCGCATCCGACATTTGCACACGATGCCTGATGCGGCGCTGGTGCGTCTTATCAGGCCTACATGGTTTATTAACTCGTTGATAAATTAGGTTTTGTAGGTCGGATAAGGCGTCACGCCGCATCCGACATTTGCACATGATGCCTGATGCGGCGCTGTCGCGTCTTATCAGGCCTGTATGGTTTATTAACTCATTGATATGCAAGGTCTTGTAGGTCGGATAAGGCGTCACGCCGCATCCGACATTTACACATGATGCCTGATGCGACGCTGTCGCGTCTTATCAGGCCTACATGGTTTATTAACTCGTTGATATGCAAGGTCTTGTAGGTCGGATAAGGCGTTCACGCCGCATCCAGCATTTGCACACGATGCCTGATGCGGCGCTGTCGCGTTTTATCAGGCTTGCGTGTGGCATCAGACAAAAAGTTACTGCTTTGGCTCTTCGCTCCAGTCATCGCTTTCGGAAAGATCGCCGCTGCTGGGGATTCGTTTCTCCTCTGCGGCCCACTCTCCGAGGTCTATCAACTGACAACGTTTGGAACAAAATGGCCGAAACGGGCTGACTTCACCCCACACCACTGTTTTCCCACAGGTTGGGCAATTCACCGTAATAGTTTCTGACATTTTTACTCCTTAGCAACAGGCCAGTTCAAAGTCCAGACGCTCCGGCACCTGTCCGTTCTCACTGTCCAGTGGCATAAAGCGAATGGCAAAACGACTCTTATGACCGGATATTTGCGGATAAAGTTGTGAATCGAGGGCAAGATTCAGACGCAGCAAATCGGCGTCTTCGCCATTATCCTGATAAAAGCCATTCAGGCTGGTTTGTTTACGGAACGGCGCTGACTGGCGAATTAAATCCAGCACCATCGTAAGGGCCTGCGTTAGCGGATTCAGGCTGGCAATCCAGGTTTCAACCTGAGAGTCGCGCTGTGCCTGAGATAAATGTAGCCAGATATGCAATGTGGGCAAATCAAAGCTACAACAGCCGCCAGGGATACTCAGGCGCTGACGCACAAGCGCAATCAGGCGATCTTCACGCAAAAACTGTCCGATACGCGGCGCGGAAATTAACACGCTACCCGCCGCTTTCAACTGCTGAATTAATGTTTCAATGCGGCTCTGATCCACACCAGGTACACCAATCCAGGCCTGGAGTTTACGCTGCTGGCGGTCAAGTTCTTTCAACAGCTCAGTGCGTACTTCGCCACGCTCAAGCACGTCCAGCAATTCACTAACATTACGGAAGAAATGCAGAGCGCCAGCGTGGTCAGCGATGGGTAAATTAACGGTGAGTTGTTGAATCAAAAACTCAATACGCAGCCATGTGCGCATTTTTTCATTTAGTGGATGTTCAAAAAGGACCTGGGTCTGCATTACGGTTTTTCCTGTGAGACAAACTGCGACGCGAGCTGCAAATAGTGTGCGTGCAAGCGGGCAACATCCGATGCAATGGCATCCGGTGCGCCGTTATTATCAATGACGTCATCTGCTACGGCAAGACGGGCTTCGCGCGTAGCCTGGGCAGCAAGAATTTGTTCGACATGTTCGCGAGAAACATCGTCACGTCGCATAGTGCGCTTAAGTTGCGTTTCTGGGCTGACATCCACCACCAGCACACGATTCGCTTTTTTATGCAGTGAGTTTTCTATCAACAATGGCACAACCCACAGCACATAAGGTGAGGTTGCCTGCTGGATCTGGCGTTGTGTTTCCTGCTGAATCAGTGGATGTAGCAGGGCGTTAAGCCAGTTTTTTTCTTCCGGGACGGCGAAGATCCGTTTGCGTAACGCTCGGCGTTGCAATGTTCCGTCAGCAGCAATCATGTCAGCACCAAAGTGCTCAGCGATAGCGCGTAACGCAGGGCTACCTGGTTCAACCACCTGACGCGCAATAATATCGGCATCAATGACGTTAATTCCGAGGTCAGCAAATGCATTTGCAACGGTGCTCTTGCCACTGCCAATGCCGCCCGTCAGGGCAACCGTATACCTCATAATTTATATTCCCGGGAATTCATCATGATTATCAAAATGTTAAAAATGAGCGTGCGAAAGCGAAATTGCTGAAACGTTCGCCCACTATTTACCAGGTAAATTTATGGGATTGTAGCGTAAAAAAAGACAATTTCGCAGTCTTGCGCAGTATCGATTAGTGCGTATGATAGCGTCACTGGAGTTGCGCTCTTACCCTTATAGCCATTAACCCCAGGAATCCGCACATGCGTATTGAAGAAGATCTGAAGTTAGGTTTTAAAGACGTCCTCATCCGCCCTAAACGCTCCACCCTTAAAAGCCGTTCTGATGTTGAACTGGAACGTCAATTCACCTTTAAACACTCAGGTCAAAGCTGGTCCGGTGTGCCAATCATCGCCGCGAATATGGACACTGTCGGCACTTTTTCCATGGCCTCTGCGCTGGCTTCTTTTGATATTTTGACTGCGGTGCATAAACACTATTCTGTTGAAGAGTGGCAGGCATTTATCAATAACTCTTCCGCAGATGTACTGAAACATGTGATGGTTTCTACTGGTACGTCTGATGCGGATTTCGAAAAAACGAAACAAATTCTCGACCTGAACCCGGCATTAAACTTCGTTTGTATTGATGTGGCGAATGGTTACTCTGAGCACTTTGTACAGTTCGTTGCAAAAGCGCGTGAAACCTGGCCGACCAAAACCATTTGTGCTGGTAATGTAGTAACTGGCGAAATGTGTGAAGAGTTGATTCTTTCCGGTGCCGATATCGTTAAAGTTGGCATTGGCCCTGGCTCTGTTTGTACAACTCGCGTGAAAACGGGCGTCGGTTATCCGCAGCTTTCTGCAGTGATCGAATGTGCCGATGCCGCGCACGGTCTGGGGGGGATGATCGTCAGTGATGGCGGTTGCACCATGCCGGGCGATGTGGCTAAAGCCTTTGGCGGCGGCGCCGATTTCGTGATGCTGGGCGGTATGCTGGCAGGTCACGAAGAGAGCGGTGGTCGCATTGTCGAAGAGAACGGCGAGAAATTTATGCTGTTCTACGGCATGAGCTCCGAGTCTGCGATGAAACGTCACGTTGGCGGCGTTGCGGAATATCGTGCTGCAGAAGGTAAAACCGTTAAGTTGCCGCTTCGTGGCCCGGTAGAAAACACAGCTCGCGATATTCTCGGTGGTTTGCGTTCCGCTTGTACTTACGTTGGGGCTTCACGCCTGAAAGAGCTGACCAAGCGCACCACGTTTATTCGCGTTCAGGAACAAGAAAACCGTATCTTCAATAACCTGTAATCGTACAGCGCTGGCGTGGTTCATCGTGCCAGCGTTACCCCATCCCACTCATTGCGTCGCCTAAATGGAAAATTGGTAAATACATTGCCACCACCAGCGTGCCGATAATCCCTCCAGTAATAACCAGCAGCGCTGGTTCCAGCAAGGCGGCAAGATTATCTGCCAGCGCAAACGTATTATCCCGGTGATGATGGGCGAGATTATCCAGCATGAGATCGAGTGAACCGGATGCTTCTCCCGTTCTCACCAACTGCAAACAGAGCGGGCTAAACTCATCGGCATTTTTTAGCGCCAGCCAGATGGGCTGCCCGTTGCTGATATCGAGCTGGATTTGTGTCATAAGTTGTGCCCAGTATGGGCAACGCATTGTTTCTCTGACACTTTCTACTCCCTGCAAAAAAGTAATCCCCGCGCTTTGCGTCAGCGCCAGAATCGTAAAAATCTGCGTGAGCTTTTGGCCCCGAATCAGAGCTCCCATAACTGGAATGCGTAGCAGTAACTTCTGCCGCACGATAAGCCAGGTTGAGCGACGCATTAGCAGTTTGTTCGCTACTACCAGCAAAAAACCGAACAGAATTAGTAACCAGCCCCAATGACTACTGAAGTCAGCCAGCGTTATGATTCCCTGCGTCAATGCGGGTAGTGGAGTGTTAAAGGTTTTATAGATGGCAGCAAACTCCGGCAGAACAAAATGCAGCATTGCCACAACTACCATAATTGCCATCGCTAAAATAATGACGGGATAACGCAAGGCTGATTTCACTTTATCGGTTAACTGACGCTGGGCTTTTTGCTGGCGAGCCAGTTCAAAGCAGCATTCATCCAGCTTACCTGTCAATTCGCCAGTACGGATCATCGCCTGATAAAGCGGTGGAAAAACCTCTGCCCAGGGCAATAAAGCATTGGAGAAAGCAATACCCTGTTCGAGATCGTGCGCCAGCGATTGCAACAACGCTTGCCATTGTTTGCTGGGATGTTGCTCTACCAGTAACGCCAGACTTTCTGAAAGCGTTAACCCGGCTTTGAGTAGTGTCGCCAGTTGATGAATGACTTCCGCGCTTTTGTCTCCACGCCACTGTGCAGGATTGATGGCGATTCGCTTCAGGTGCAGTGGCGTCACCCTTTGTTGCTGTAGAGCCAAAAGCAACAAGGCACGACTTTCCGCCCAGAGCGTTCCATCTTGCGCGTGGCCTTCGTGGGTAACGCCCTGCCAGTGCCAGAGTTGCTTACTCGCCATGCGGCATTCCTAATACACGAATCATTTCTTCAAAGGTGGTTAAGCCTTGCTCCACAGCAAGGCAGCCGTTTTCAAAAAGTGTGCACATTCCCATCTGCCGGGCATGTGTTTCCAGCAATTCCGCGTCAGTATTTGCGGCAATAAGCTGGCTTATTGCTGGCGTAATGGGCAGAACTTCAAATAAGGCTGTGCGGCCATAGAAACCGTGGTAGCAATGTTCACAGCCCGATGCTTGCCAGCGGGGCAGTGGAGATGACCATAAATTGCCTGGAAGATAGATTGGCGCTCCTTGCTGTTGGCGGCAATGCGGACAAAGTTTACGGAGCAGGCGTTGGGCTATCACCAGCGTGAGCGCCGATGAGAGCATCCAGCGGGCAACGCCCATTTGCTGTAAGCGCACCAGCGTTTCACAGGTGGAGTTGGTGTGCAGCGTGGACAATACCAGATGACCGGTTTGCGCGGCTTTAATTGCGATTTCCGCCGTTTCTCCATCGCGAATTTCGCCTACCATAATCACGTCGGGATCCTGGCGTAATAACGCGCGTAAAACCCCCTGAAAGGTAAGACCAGCACGCGAATGGATTTGTGTCTGGTTTAGCCCGGTGATGGGGATCTCTACCGGATCTTCCACGCTGCAAATATTAATATCGACGGTATTCAGCGTTTGCAGCGCGCTATAAAGTGTGACTGTTTTGCCGCTACCGGTTGGGCCGGTAACCAACACCAGTCCCTGTGGTTGCTGCAATGCATGGGCAAATTCCGCCAGTTGTGACGGCTGCATTCCTAACGCGTTGATATCCAGCCTCTGGTTTACCTGTTGTAACAAGCGTAATACTACCTTTTCGCCCCCCCGACATGGCAGGGTAGCTATACGAAATGAGACGGTGTTGCCTGCCAGTTCGACAGTGAATTGCCCATCTTGCGGCAGGCGATGTTCCGCAATATCCAGGCTTCCCAACACTTTTAATCTGGCGGTTAATGCGACTCCGGCATCCAGCGTAATATCAGGCAAAGGGTGCAGCACGCCGTCGATACGCAAGCGGATGCGATAGGCATTATCTGCTGGTTCGATATGAATATCAGAAGCGCGTTGTTCCAGTGCAGATTGTAATGTTTGAATCAGTAACTCAACTTTGTGCTGATGCTTCTCCGGGGCCGTGACCGATAAGACTTGTTGCGAGCGGGTGGCGTGACCTTCCATCTGCTGGCGCGTCCAGCAGGTGATGTCAATACGTTTAGTGGTCGCAAAATGCAAAGCATCCAGCAGCTCATGCGAGGGCGCATCGACCACCGCAACATGAACCACCTCTTCGCTGGCATCCAGTAAGACCCCCTGGTAACGCAGACACAGAGCGGTGAGCTGTGAAATATTCATCGCCGCTCCTTAGTTGGCGTTATCAAAGCGGAAGACGTCTGTGCAGGCTTGCTGCAACGCGCTATCGTTTTGAATATTGCAGTTGTGCGTCCAGCCGGTGACGCCGTTAGCGTTATCCCAACCGGGTGTCATGATGACGCTTAGTCCATTGAGACTCTCTTGCCCGGTCAGCGATACCACACCTTTTGCCACACTCATGGCGGAGACATAACGCGTCGTAGTGGGCGAGGGGATGCCATTGCTGCCGCCGTCACAGGTGTTCAACCCACCATGTTCCAGTGCACACAATTCTACGGCAGTACGGTAAGGTACAAAGGCTTGCAGCATGTCGGTGAGCGCAGCTTTGCGCAGATAGTTCTGATATGCGGGAATGCCGATGGCGCTTAAAATGGCAATGATGCCGATAACAACCATCAGTTCGATAAGTGTAAAGCCGCGTTGTTTGTCCATCTGTTTTTTTGCTCCTTGATTTGATTATCGCTACTCTGGCAAACGTCATTGGCACTGGCGAGAGGCAAAAAACGAAACGGGAAGGCGGCTTCAGAGGTTTTTTATTATGTTGCAGCGTAAGACAAGGAATTTGCGAGGCGCTACGAAGAAAGGAGGGAAGAATATCCGCCCGCGATGGAGCGGATAAACGTGTCAGCAGTTAGCGAAAACGCATTGAAAGGTCGAGTGCCTGTACGTGTTTAGTTAGCGCACCGACGGAGATAAAGTCCACGCCCGTTTCGGCAAACTCACGCAGAGTTTTGTCGGTGACATTGCCTGAGACTTCCAGCAGCGCTTTGCCATTGGTGCGTTTGACGGCTTCGCGCATCTGTTCTGTTTCGAAGTTATCCAGCATGATGATATCGGCACCTGCTTTCAGGGCTTCATCAAGTTCTTCCAGATTCTCTACTTCGACTTCTACTGGCGCATCCGGGTGCAACCAGGACGCTTTTTCGACTGCCTGCCGCACCGAGCCGGAAGCAATAATATGGTTTTCTTTGATCAGGAAGGCGTCGGAAAGGCCCAGGCGGTGGTTAGCGCCGCCGCCGCAAAGTACCGCGTATTTCAGGGCAGAACGCAGACCTGGCAAGGTTTTTCGCGTATCCAGCAGTTGGGTGTCGGTGCCTTCCAACAGCCCGACATAATGACGAACCTTACTGGCAACACCGGAGAGGGTTTGCACAAAATTGAGTGCAGTGCGTTCGCCCGTCAACAGCACGCGGGATGGTCCTTCCAGTTCAAATAGCAGTTGATTGACTTTAATGATATCGCCGTCATCTACATGCCAGGTAAGAGTGACGTCGTCGCCAGCCAGTTGAATAAATACCTCTTCAACCCAGCGTTTACCACAAAAGACGCCGTTTTCGCGAGTGATAACCGTGGCGTGAGAGCGAGAATTTTCCGGTAAAAGTTTTGCCGTAATATCATTGTTGGCATCGACTGTTCCGCCCAAATCCTCCCGCAGCGCCTGGGCCACCGCGCCGGGAATATCGAGATTAATGCGTTCCAGCAGCTCGTCACGTCGGGTGTCAGGGTTATAGCGGCGAGGCGGCATGTTAAAACTCCAGATAGCTAACGAATCATAAGGTAGAAACATGCTACTCTGAACCGGGTATTAGCACCACATATAAGGAGATCCTGCATGTTGTTAGAACAGGGGTGGCTGGTCGGCGCGCGCCGCGTTCCCTCACCGCATTACGATTGTCGCCCGGATAACGAAATTCCCACCTTGCTGGTGGTGCACAATATTAGCCTGCCGCCAGGTGAATTTGGCGGCCCGTGGATTGATGCATTATTCACAGGAACTATCGATCCGCAGGCTCATCCCTTCTTTGCCGGGATCGCTCATTTGCGCGTCTCTGCTCACTGTTTGATTCGCCGTGATGGTGAAATTGTTCAGTATGTTCCTTTCGATAAACGCGCCTGGCATGCGGGGGTATCTCAGTACCAGGGGCGCGAACGCTGTAATGATTTCTCTATTGGGATTGAGCTGGAAGGCACTGATACGCTGGCTTATACCGATGCGCAGTATCAGCAACTGGCAGCCGTTACGCGCGCGCTGATTAATCACTATCCGGCTATTGCCAGTAATATGACAGGGCATTGCGATATTGCGCCAGAGCGTAAAACTGATCCCGGCCCCGCATTTGATTGGGTGCGGTTTCGCGCCCTGGTCAGCAAGGAGACAACATGACGCTGTTCACAACCTTACTGGTGTTAATTTTTGAGCGTCTGTTTAAGTTAGGCGAGCACTGGCAGCTTGATCATCGTGTTGAGGCGTTTTTTCGGCGGGTAAAACATTTTTCGTTGGGGCGCACGTTGGCGATGACCATTATTGTAATGGGCGTGACTTTTATACTATTGCGCGCGTTGCAGGGGATATTGTTCAACGTTCCGACGCTGCTGGTATGGTTGTTGATCGGTTTGCTATGCATTGGCGCCGGTAAAGTTCGTCTTCATTATCATGCCTATCTGACTGCCGCTGCACGTAACGATAGCCATGCCCGTTCCACGATGGCTGGCGAGTTAACCATGATTCACGGCATCCCCGCGGGCTGCGATGAACGTGAGTACTTGCGTGAGCTGCAAAATGCGTTGTTGTGGACCAACTTTCGTTTTTACCTTGCACCGCTATTCTGGTTGATTGTGGGGGGAACCTGGGGACCGGTTACTCTGATGGGCTATGCGTTTTTACGGGCGTGGCAGTCTTGGCTGGCGCGTTACCAGACACCCCATCATCGTCTACAGTCGGGGATTGATGTGATACTGCATGTGCTGGATTGGGTACCGGTTCGTCTTGCAGGCGTGGTTTATGCACTGATTGGTCATGGTGAAAAAGCGTTACCGGCCTGGTTTGCTTCGCTGGGGGACTTTCACACTTCTCAATATCAGGTGTTAACGCGTCTGGCACAGTTCTCACTGGCGCGTGAACCGCATGTCGATAAGGTAGAGACGCCGAAGGCCGCGGTTTCAATGGCGAAGAAAACCTCGTTCGTGGTTGTGGTGGTGATTGCGCTACTGACGATTTACGGGGCGTTAGTGTAAAGATTGTTGCCCTCACCAGGAGAAGGTGAGGGCAACAGAGATCAATGCGCTTTTACAGCTTTTGCGGTTTTCTCTTTGAACAGATAGCCGATACCTAACACGACCAGCCATACTGGAATCAGGTAAACCGAAATCGCCATCCCCGGCGTCATCAGCATAATCACCAGTACCGCCGCCATAAACAGCAGGCAGATCCAGTTACCCAGCGGATAGAACAAGGCAGGGAAGCGAGTAACAACGCCTTGTTCTTGTTTGGCGCGACGGAATTTTATGTGCGCCAGGCTAATCATCGCCCAGTTAATTACCAGCGCAGAAACGACCAGCGCCATTAACAGACCGAATGCAGACTCTGGTGCGAGATAGTTGATCAGTACGCACAAGGCTGTGACCAGCGCAGATACCAGAATGGTGTTTACCGGTACGCCGCGTTTATCGACAGCGGCCAGCGCTTTTGGCGCATTCCCTTGTTGTGCCAGACCGAACAGCATACGGCTGTTGCAGTAGACGCAACTGTTGTAAACCGAAAGGGCTGCCGTCAGTACCACGATATTTAACGCATTCGCCACAAAGGTATCGCCCAGTTCATGGAAGATGAGCACAAATGGACTGGTATCGGCGGTAACGCGTGTCCACGGCATTAGCGAGAGCAGAACAGCTAACGAACCAATGTAGAAAATCAGGATGCGGTAGATAACCTGATTAGTTGCTTTCGGAATGCTTTGCTCCGGGTTATCTGCTTCTGCAGCGGTGATCCCCACCAGTTCCAGTCCACCGAACGAGAACATGATAATTGCCATCATCATTACCAGCCCGGTGAAACCATGCGGCAGGAAGCCACCCTGTTCCCACAGGTTGCGCACGGTTGCCTGCGGGCCGCCGTTACCGCTGAACAACAGCCAGCCGCCGAACAGGATCATCGCCACCACCGCGATAACTTTGATGATGGCAAACCAGAACTCCATCTCGCCAAATACTTTAACATTGGTCAGGTTGATGGCGTTGATCACCACAAAGAACACGGCGGCAGAAGCCCAGGTCGGGATTTCTGGATACCAGAACTGAATGTATTTGCCGACGGCGGTAAGCTCTGCCATGGCAACTAAAACGTACAGAACCCAGTAGTTCCAGCCAGAGGCAAAACCGGCAAAGCTGCCCCAGTATTTATAAGCAAAGTGGCTGAATGAGCCTGCGACGGGTTCTTCGACCACCATTTCACCCAACTGACGCATGATCAGAAAGGCGATAAAACCGGCAATAGCGTAACCCAGGATAATGCCTGGCCCTGCAGACTGTATTACGGAGGCGCTTCCCAGGAATAGCCCAGTCCCTATCGCGCCACCCAGCGCGATAAGCTGAATATGGCGGTTTTTAAGGCCGCGCTTTAGCTGCTCGCCGTGCTGTTGACCTTCCATCATGAAACCTCGTGCGGTGATTGTTTTTTTGATTTACGCAGTGATGCGTGTGTAAGTTTACAATTCCGTTTGTTGTATTAATTTGTTTACATTGGTGACTTTTTAATTGTTACAAAAAGACTTCCGTCAGATCAAGAATAATGGTATGCGGCTGGGAATGCACCCGCTTTATGCATCGTTGAAGATGAGTTGTCTAAAAAGAAACCGTTTGTAAAGACCCGCCTCCAATTACCCCACATAAAACAAGTGAATTTAAATTCACTTTATATGTATAAAAAACAATAAGTTGGTAAGTGAATCGGTTCAATTCTGATTTTTATAGTTTAATAATCGTTAAAAAGACGCTTGCCAACGTAAAGTTTACATTTGTTCGTGGTTGCAACTTTGAAACGTTATATGTGTCGAGTTGTTAAAATGTGCACGGTTTTATGATTTCAATCAAAACCTGTATGGACATAAGGTGAATACTTTGTTACTTTAGCGTCACAGGTATGAAATTGGTAAGACCAATTGACTTCGGCAAGTGGCTTAAGACAGGAACTCATGGCCTACAGCAAAATCCGCCAACCAAAACTCTCCGATGTGATTGAGCAGCAACTGGAGTTTTTGATCCTCGAAGGCACACTCCGCCCGGGCGAAAAACTCCCACCGGAACGCGAACTGGCGAAACAGTTCGACGTCTCCCGTCCCTCCTTGCGCGAGGCGATTCAACGTCTCGAAGCGAAGGGGTTGTTGCTTCGTCGCCAGGGTGGCGGCACCTTTGTTCAGAGCAGCCTCTGGCAAAGCTTCAGCGATCCGCTGGTGGAGCTGCTCTCCGACCATCCTGAATCTCAGTATGACTTGCTCGAAACACGACACGCCCTGGAAGGTATCGCCGCTTATTACGCCGCGCTGCGTAGTACCGATGAAGACAAGGAACGTATCCGTGAACTCCACCACGCCATAGAGCTGGCGCAGCAGTCTGGCGATCTGGACGCGGAATCAAACGCCGTACTCCAGTATCAGATTGCCGTTACCGAAGCGGCCCACAATGTGGTTTTGCTTCATCTGCTAAGGTGTATGGAGCCGATGTTGGCCCAGAATGTCCGTCAGAACTTCGAATTGCTTTATTCGCGGCGCGAGATGCTGCCGCTAGTGAGTAGCCACCGCACCCGCATATTCGAAGCGATTATGGCCGGTAAGCCGGAAGACGCGCGCGAAGCATCGCATCGCCATCTGGCCTTTATCGAAGAAATTTTGCTCGACAGAAGCCGTGAAGAGAGTCGCCGTGAGCGTTCTCTGCGTCGTCTGGAGCAACGTAAGAATTAGTGATTTTTCTGGTGAAAATTAACCAGAAGATGTTGTAAATCAAGCGCATATAAAAGCGCGGCAACTAAACGTAGAACCTGTCTTATTGAGCTTTCCGGCGAGAGTTCAATGGGACAGGTTCCAGAAAACTCAACGTTATTAGATAGATAAGGAATAACCCATGTCAGAACGTTTCCAAAATGACGTGGATCCGATCGAAACTCGCGACTGGCTCCAGGCGATCGAATCGGTCATCCGTGAAGAAGGTGTTGAGCGTGCTCAGTATCTGATCGACCAACTGCTTGCTGAAGCCCGCAAAGGCGGTGTGAAAGTGGCCGCAGGTACCGGCATCAGCAACTACATCAACACCATTCCCGTTGAAGAACAACCGGAGTATCCGGGCAATCTGGAACTGGAACGCCGTATTCGTTCAGCTATCCGCTGGAACGCCATCATGACGGTTCTGCGCGCGTCGAAAAAAGACCTTGAACTGGGTGGCCATATGGCGTCCTTCCAGTCTTCCGCGACCATTTATGATGTCTGCTTTAACCATTTCTTCCGTGCGCGCAATGAACAGGATGGCGGCGACCTGGTTTACTTCCAGGGCCACATCTCTCCGGGCATCTACGCACGCGCCTTCCTGGAAGGTCGTCTGACGCAAGAGCAGATGGATAACTTCCGTCAGGAAGTTCACGGCAATGGCCTCTCTTCCTATCCGCACCCGAAACTGATGCCGGAATTCTGGCAGTTCCCGACCGTATCTATGGGGCTGGGGCCGATTGGTGCTATCTACCAGGCTAAGTTCCTGAAATATCTGGAACACCGTGGCCTGAAAGATACCTCTAAACAGACCGTTTACGCCTTCCTCGGCGACGGCGAGATGGACGAACCGGAATCCAAAGGTGCGATCACCATCGCCACCCGTGAAAAACTGGATAACCTGGTCTTTGTTATCAACTGTAACCTGCAGCGTCTTGACGGCCCGGTCACCGGTAACGGCAAGATCATCAACGAACTGGAAGGCATCTTCGAAGGTGCTGGCTGGAACGTGATCAAAGTGATGTGGGGTAGCCGTTGGGACGAACTGCTGCGTAAAGATACCAGCGGTAAACTGATCCAGCTGATGAACGAAACCGTTGACGGCGACTACCAGACCTTCAAATCGAAAGATGGTGCGTATGTTCGTGAACACTTCTTCGGTAAATATCCTGAAACCGCAGCACTGGTTGCTGACTGGACTGACGAGCAGATCTGGGCTCTGAACCGTGGTGGTCACGATCCGAAGAAAATCTACGCTGCATTCAAGAAAGCGCAGGAAACCAAAGGCAAAGCGACAGTAATCCTTGCTCATACCATTAAAGGTTACGGCATGGGCGACGCGGCTGAAGGTAAAAACATCGCGCACCAGGTTAAGAAAATGAACATGGACGGCGTGCGTCACATCCGCGACCGTTTCAATGTGCCGGTGTCTGATGCCGATATCGAAAAACTGCCGTACATCACCTTCCCGGAAGGTTCTGAAGAGCATACCTATCTGCACGCTCAGCGTCAGAAACTGCACGGTTATCTGCCAAGCCGTCAGCCGAACTTCACCGAGAAGCTTGAGCTGCCGAGCCTGCAAGACTTCGGCGCACTGCTGGAAGAGCAGAGCAAAGAGATCTCTACCACTATCGCTTTCGTTCGTGCTCTGAACGTGATGCTGAAGAACAAGTCGATTAAAGACAGGCTGGTGCCGATCATCGCCGACGAAGCGCGTACTTTCGGTATGGAAGGTCTGTTCCGTCAGATTGGTATTTACAGCCCGAACGGTCAGCAGTACACCCCGCAGGACCGCGAGCAGGTTGCTTACTATAAAGAAGACGAGAAAGGTCAGATTCTGCAGGAAGGGATCAACGAGCTGGGCGCAGGTTGTTCCTGGCTGGCAGCGGCGACCTCTTACAGCACCAACAATCTGCCGATGATTCCGTTCTACATCTATTACTCGATGTTCGGCTTCCAGCGTATCGGCGATCTGTGCTGGGCAGCTGGCGACCAGCAAGCGCGTGGCTTCCTGATCGGCGGTACTTCCGGTCGTACCACCCTGAACGGCGAAGGTCTGCAGCACGAAGATGGTCACAGCCACATTCAGTCGCTGACTATCCCGAACTGTATCTCTTACGACCCGGCTTACGCTTACGAAGTTGCTGTCATCATGCATGACGGTCTGGAGCGTATGTACGGTGAAAAACAAGAGAACGTTTACTACTACATCACTACGCTGAACGAAAACTACCACATGCCGGCAATGCCGGAAGGTGCCGAGGAAGGTATCCGTAAAGGTATCTACAAACTCGAAACCCTCGAAGGTAGCAAAGGTAAAGTTCAGCTGCTGGGCTCCGGTTCTATCCTGCGTCATGTCCGTGAAGCAGCACAGATCCTGGCGAAAGATTACGGCGTAGGTTCTGACGTCTATAGCGTGACCTCTTTCACCGAGCTGGCGCGTGATGGTCAGGATTGTGAACGCTGGAACATGCTGCACCCGCTGGAAACTCCGCGCGTTCCGTACATTACTCAGGTGATGAACGATGCGCCGGCTGTGGCATCTACCGACTATATGAAACTGTTCGCTGAGCAGGTCCGTACTTATGTACCGGCTGACGACTACCGCGTACTGGGTACTGATGGCTTCGGTCGTTCCGACAGCCGTGAGAACCTGCGTCACCACTTCGAAGTTGATGCTTCCTACGTGGTTGTAGCGGCGCTGGGCGAACTGGCTAAACGTGGCGAAATCGATAAGAAAGTGGTTGCTGACGCAATCGCCAAATTCAACATCGATGCAGAAAAAGTTAACCCGCGTCTGGCGTAAGAGGTAAAAGAATAATGGCTATCGAAATCAAAGTACCGGACATCGGGGCTGATGAAGTTGAAATCACCGAGATCCTGGTCAAAGTGGGCGACAAAGTTGAAGCCGAACAGTCGCTGATCACCGTAGAAGGCGACAAAGCCTCTATGGAAGTTCCGTCTCCGCAGGCGGGTATCGTTAAAGAGATCAAAGTCTCTGTTGGCGATAAAACCCAGACGGGCGCCCTGATTATGATTTTCGATTCCGCCGACGGTGCAGCTGACGCTGCACCTGCTCAGGCAGAAGAGAAGAAAGAAGCTGCTCCGGCAGCAGCGCCAGTGGCTGCGGCGGCAAAAGATGTTAACGTTCCAGATATCGGCAGCGACGAAGTCGAAGTGACCGAAATCCTGGTGAAAGTGGGCGATAAAGTTGAAGCTGAACAGTCGCTGATCACTGTAGAAGGCGATAAAGCCTCTATGGAAGTTCCGGCGCCGTTTGCAGGCACTGTGAAAGAGATCAAAGTGAATGTTGGCGACAAAGTGTCTACTGGCTCGCTGATCATGGTATTCGAAGTGACGGGCGCGGCAGCACCGGCAGCGAAACAGGAAGCCGCTCCGGCAGCAGCACCTGCGGCAGCCGCGGGCGTGAAAGAAGTTAACGTTCCTGATATTGGCGGTGATGAAGTTGAAGTAACCGAAGTGATGGTGAAAGTGGGCGACAAAGTTGCCGCTGAGCAGTCACTGATCACCGTAGAAGGCGACAAAGCTTCTATGGAAGTTCCGGCTCCGTTTGCAGGCGTCGTGAAGGAACTGAAAGTCAACGTTGGCGATAAAGTGAAAACTGGCTCGCTGATTATGATCTTCGAAGTTGAAGGTGCAGCGCCTGCGGCAGCTCCGGCGAAACAGGAAGCGGCAGCGCCGGCTCCGGCAGCAAAAGTTGAAGCCCCGGCAGCAGCTCCGGCGGCGAAAGTCGAAGGCAAATCTGAATTTGCTGAAAACGACGCTTACGTTCACGCGACTCCGCTGATCCGCCGTCTGGCACGCGAGTTTGGCGTTAACCTGGCGAAAGTGAAGGGCACTGGCCGTAAAGGTCGTATCCTGCGCGAAGACGTTCAGGCCTACGTGAAAGAAGCTATCAAACGTGCAGAAGCGGCTCCGGCGGCGACTGGCGGCGGTATCCCAGGCATGTTGCCGTGGCCGAAGGTGGACTTCAGCAAGTTTGGTGAAATCGAAGAAGTGGAACTGGGCCGCATTCAGAAAATCTCTGGTGCTAACCTGAGCCGTAACTGGGTGATGATCCCGCATGTTACTCACTTCGACAAAACCGATATCACCGAGCTGGAAGCGTTCCGTAAACAGCAGAACGAAGAAGCGGCGAAACGTAAGCTGGATGTGAAGATCACCCCGGTTGTCTTCATCATGAAAGCCGTTGCTGCGGCACTGGAGCAGATGCCTCGCTTCAACAGTTCGCTGTCGGAAGACGGTCAGCGTCTGACCCTGAAGAAATATATCAACATCGGTGTGGCGGTGGATACCCCGAACGGCCTGGTTGTTCCGGTATTCAAAGACGTCAACAAGAAAGGCATCATCGAGCTGTCTCGCGAACTGATGACCATTTCTAAGAAAGCGCGTGACGGTAAGCTGACTGCGGGCGAAATGCAGGGCGGTTGCTTCACCATCTCCAGCATCGGCGGCCTGGGTACTACCCATTTCGCGCCGATTGTGAACGCGCCGGAAGTGGCTATCCTCGGCGTTTCTAAGTCCGCGATAGAGCCGGTGTGGAATGGTAAAGAGTTCGTGCCGCGTCTGATGCTGCCGATTTCTCTCTCCTTCGACCACCGCGTGATCGACGGTGCTGATGGTGCCCGTTTCATTACCATCATTAACAACACGTTGTCTGATATTCGCCGTCTGGTGATGTAAAAAAGAGCCGGCCCAACGGCCGGCTTTTTTCTGGTAATCTCATGAATGTATTGAGATTATTAGCGAATAGACAAATCGGTTGCCGTTTGTTGTTTAAAAATTGTTAACAATTTTGTAAAATACCGACGGATAGAACGACCCGGTGGTGGTTAGGGTATTACTTCACATACCCTATGGATTTCTGGGTGCAGCAAGGTAGCAAGCGCCAGAATCCCCAGGAGCTTACATAAGTAAGTGACTGGGGTGAGGGCGTGAAGCTAACGCCGCTGCGGCCTGAAAGACGACGGGTATGACCGCCGGAGATAAATATATAGAGGTCATGATGAGTACTGAAATCAAAACTCAGGTCGTGGTACTTGGGGCAGGCCCCGCAGGTTACTCTGCTGCCTTCCGTTGCGCTGATTTAGGTCTGGAAACCGTAATCGTAGAACGCTACAACACCCTCGGCGGTGTTTGCCTGAACGTCGGCTGTATCCCTTCTAAAGCACTGCTGCACGTAGCAAAAGTTATCGAAGAAGCCAAAGCGCTGGCTGAACACGGTATCGTCTTCGGCGAGCCGAAAACCGATATCGACAAGATTCGTACCTGGAAAGAGAAAGTGATCACTCAGCTGACCGGCGGTCTGGCTGGTATGGCGAAAGGCCGCAAAGTCAAAGTGGTCAACGGTCTGGGTAAATTCACCGGGGCTAACACCCTGGAAGTTGAAGGTGAGAACGGTAAAACCGTCATTAACTTCGACAACGCGATCATCGCAGCGGGTTCTCGCCCGATCCAACTGCCATTTATTCCGCACGAAGATCCGCGTATCTGGGACTCCACTGACGCGCTGGAACTGAAAGAAGTGCCAGAACGCCTGCTGGTTATGGGCGGTGGTATCATCGGTCTGGAAATGGGTACCGTATACCACGCGCTGGGTTCACAGATTGATGTGGTTGAAATGTTCGACCAGGTTATCCCGGCTGCCGATAAAGACATCGTTAAAGTCTTCACCAAGCGTATCAGCAAGAAATTCAACCTGATGCTGGAAACCAAAGTTACCGCCGTTGAAGCGAAAGAAGACGGTATCTACGTGACGATGGAAGGCAAAAAAGCCCCGGCAGAACCGCAGCGTTACGACGCCGTGCTGGTCGCGATTGGTCGTGTGCCGAACGGTAAAAACATCGATGCGGGCAAAGCTGGCGTAGAAGTGGACGATCGTGGCTTTATCCGCGTGGATAAACAATTGCGTACCAACGTACCGCACATCTTTGCTATCGGCGATATCGTCGGTCAGCCGATGCTGGCGCACAAAGGTGTTCATGAAGGTCACGTTGCCGCTGAAGTTATCGCCGGTAAGAAACATTACTTCGATCCGAAAGTTATCCCGTCTATCGCCTATACCGAACCAGAAGTTGCATGGGTGGGCCTGACTGAGAAAGAAGCGAAAGAGAAAGGCATCAGCTATGAAACCGCCACCTTCCCGTGGGCTGCTTCTGGTCGTGCTATCGCTTCCGACTGTGCAGACGGTATGACCAAGCTGATTTTCGACAAAGAATCTCACCGTGTGATTGGTGGTGCAATTGTCGGTACCAACGGCGGCGAGCTGTTGGGTGAAATCGGTCTTGCAATTGAAATGGGTTGCGACGCTGAAGACATCGCGCTGACCATCCACGCGCACCCGACTCTGCATGAGTCTGTGGGCCTGGCGGCAGAAGTGTTCGAAGGCAGCATCACCGACCTGCCAAACCCGAAAGCGAAGAAGAAATAATCGCGTTATCCGGTCTATAACGCTGCCCTAATTTATTAAATTTTCAGGGGATTGTAGACCGGATAATAAAGATATCGTCATCCGACAAAATAGTGTGGGCATTTTGTCTGCAATCTGAAGCGGCTAAAGCAGCCGCTTTTTTTATGGATGAAATTGAGCAAAGCAATAACGCATTGCTGGTCGTTGTTTCAGAGAAATAAATCGCTACATCTTGTCGATATTTGGTTGGTAATAACAAACTAAACTTATAGTGTGAAAATTATTTGAAAATATAAGCCATTCGTGAGGTGTAAGATGAAAGCGTTTCTGACTACCGTTGTATTAACCGCAGCCGTATTTTCAGGCATGGCTGTTGCTGCTGATCCGGTGATCCCATGGGCGACCAATAGCGGAGGGACGGAAAGCACCCATATCGCCGCTATGGGACAGGATTTGAATTCGCAACATCAGGCGATCACCAAAACTCAGGAAGGGGTTTGGGCCACTAACTCCGGCAGTATCAGCGCGGATGAAGCGGCGATGAGTAGTACAAGGTCTGCTGTTGCCGCGCATTAGTAATGGTCGCGCAATTGAGTCATCAATAAGACCAGCGTTGTCTGGTTTTATTGATCTCAATGTGTTTGCCTTAACTCATTATCTGCAGCAAATCCATTTGGCTGTAGGCAAGATAACCTTGCGCATCGGGCAATCAGGCATTTGTCATCAGTCTCAAGCGGCGATCCTGATCGTTTTTTTACTCCTGAACACTACCTTGCAAAATGTCTTATCGGGCGTTCCGCCACGCGTTCGCGTATTGCCGATCGTTGTTCATCATTCAACTTGCCGGTTCGACTGCTACCTTCATTGCGCAGTAAATTTTGTTCTTGTCCGTTAGTCCGATTGTGATTGTTGTTAAACAGATTCGGGTTATTTTTCTGCACATTTTGCCGGAAAGTTTGACGCTGCTCAGGCGTAGCTGATTGAATGCGCTGACGGGCGTTATCACGCTGTTGCTGATTCTGCGGATTCGTCTGCATTTTATTGCGAAACGCCTGCCGCTGTTCGGGTGTGGTGGACTGAATACGCTGACGAGCCGAATCTCTTTGTTGCTGGCTTAATGGATGTTCGTTCATTTTCTCGCGAAACGCCTGGCGTTGTTCAGGCGTGGCGGACTGGTAACGTTGACGAGCGGCGTCCTTTTGTTGCTGGGTCGGAGCCTGGTGATGGCTGAACTCGCGGAAGTCGTCATAATTGCCATAGTGTTCAGCTTCATTAAACTTCTGTGCTGCAGCCTGACGTTGAGTCTCTTGCGTGGTCGCTGGTGCGGAATGTGTTCGTTGTTGAAACTGGCTTGCTGCCGCCTGACGCTGGCTATCACGTGTCGGTGCAGGAAGCTGTGTGGCGCTCATACCGCCTTTAACATCGGTTTGATGAAAGCGCTTAGCCATATCCTGATCATGATAAGGCACACCATCGCGGTAGTTTGGATTGTGCTGCCATGCCATATTCTTGTCAGTAAGATGCTCACCAGTAATACGGTTGAAATTGTCGACGTTGATATTGATGTTGTCACCGTTGTGTTGCCAGCCATTACTGTCATGATGACCGCCGTCGTGGTGATGGTTGTCATCATCGTCATGATGATGATGGTCATGATCGTCATCATCCCAGTCGATGTTGCTGAATAACGCGTATGTCGTGGCGACGCCCATGCTGTAGCCGAATCCGCGCACGAAACTGTCGACAAACGGTTCCCCCGCAGGTGGCGGAAGGTAAACTGGCGGATAGGCGGTATTGCCCCAGCTACCGTAAACAACAGTTGGGTTGTAGTTCGGAATGTAAACGACATCTGGGTTGGCGGGTTCAATCGAAATAACGGTTTGTGCTGGCTCTGCAATGACGGGGCTGGATGTAGAAACGGTATTGGATTGTGTGATGGGGGCGGTGGCAGTTTGATTTGTCGGTACGGTTTTTTTCATTGTTGTGATGATCTTTTGCTCCACCGACGACTTCAGTGATCCAGTTTGTTGCGCCAGTTTACGCAAGCGCTGTACCGAATCCATCACCTCTTGTGGTTGTGCCAGAAAAGCATCCCCCAGATTTTGTACCCACTCAGGATTCTCGCCCATCAATGCCATTAACTGTGGAAAAGCCACCAGCGATTTGACGCTGGCGTCCCACGGTTGATCAGATACCGCCTGAATAGCGGCATCACCTTGTTTGAGCGGGTTATCGTGTGACCACTGCACGGCCTGGGCGACATTTGCCGGATAGGTCGATGCCATCAGCACTTGTGAAAGCAGGGCGTCGGGATACAGCGCGACAGGAGCAACCCATTGATCGATTTGCGCAGTGCTGAAGGCAGTTTTGACGACGGCGGGCGTTACGGGCGGCGCTGAAACTGTTGCGGGAAGCGTAACGGCAGCGACGTCAGGCGCTGCTTGTGGTGCCACTTGCGTTTCCACTGTGCGGCTTTTTACATACAACGTACCGGAAATGGCACAAAGTCCAGCACTGCAAATTAGCGCCAGCACATGGGGTTTAAACGGCAAAGTTATTTTCATAGTCCTGATCTCAAGGAAATCACAAGGGTCGACGAACTGCCACCCGCAGGTGCTGTGAATCCGAGTATAAAGAGGCGGTAGTTTAAATTTTGACTAATCTTGGGATTCATTGAGAAAGGTGATTATCATCATGCGAATTAACGAAGTTTTTACGGAGGGAAACAATCTCTGGACCATCCTTAACGATTCAGCGACTTTTTTATGTTGCTTTTTTGTAAACAGATTAACACATCGTCAAAATCCTGCTATTCTGCCCGCTGCGGTAATGGGCATTTACCCTACAAACTGCTGTCTCACAGGAGCGTGAAGAGAATCGCCTGCCGCACTATGACAATGAGAGCGAGGAGAACCGTCGTGCTAGAAGAATACCGTAAGCACGTAGCTGAGCGTGCCGCTGAGGGGATTGCGCCCAAACCCCTGGATGCAAACCAAATGGCCGCGCTTGTCGAGCTGCTGAAAAACCCGCCCGCGGGCGAAGAAGAATTCCTGTTAGATCTGTTAACCAACCGTGTTCCCCCTGGCGTCGATGAAGCTGCCTATGTCAAAGCTGGCTTCCTGGCTGCTGTCGCGAAAGGTGAAGCCAAATCCCCACTGTTGACCCCGGAAAAAGCTATTGAGTTGCTGGGTACCATGCAGGGTGGGTACAACATTCATCCGCTGATCGATGCGCTGGACGACACTGCACTGGCGCCGATCGCAGCCAAAGCCCTGTCCCATACGCTGCTGATGTTCGATAACTTCTATGACGTAGAAGAAAAGGCCAAAGCCGGCAATAAATATGCTAAGCAGGTCATGCAGTCCTGGGCTGATGCCGAATGGTTCCTGAATCGCCCGGCACTGGCTGAAAAACTGACCGTTACCGTCTTTAAAGTGACTGGCGAAACCAACACCGATGATCTCTCTCCGGCACCGGATGCGTGGTCGCGCCCGGATATCCCATTGCACGCTCTGGCGATGCTGAAAAATGCTCGCGAAGGGATCGAACCAGACCAGCCGGGTGTTGTTGGCCCGATCAAACAGATTGAAGCCCTGCAACAGAAAGGTTTCCCGCTGGCGTATGTCGGCGACGTTGTGGGTACGGGGTCTTCGCGTAAATCCGCTACTAACTCCGTACTGTGGTTTATGGGCGACGATATTCCGCATGTACCGAACAAACGCGGTGGCGGTCTGTGCCTTGGCGGCAAAATTGCGCCAATCTTCTTTAACACGATGGAAGACGCGGGTGCACTGCCCATTGAAGTGGACGTCTCTAACCTGAATATGGGGGACGTGATTGACGTTTACCCATACAAAGGTGAAGTGCGTAACCACGAAACCAACGAACTGCTGGCAACCTTCGAACTGAAGACCGACGTGCTAATTGATGAAGTGCGTGCCGGTGGTCGTATTCCGCTGATTATCGGTCGCGGCCTGACGACCAAAGCGCGTGAAGCACTTGGTCTACCGCACAGCGATGTGTTCCGTCAGGCGAAAGATGTTGCGGAAAGCAATCGTGGCTTCTCGCTGGCGCAGAAAATGGTGGGGCGTGCTTGTGGCGTGAAAGGCATTCGTCCGGGCGCTTACTGCGAACCGAAAATGACTTCTGTCGGTTCTCAGGACACCACCGGCCCAATGACCCGTGATGAACTGAAAGACCTGGCGTGCCTGGGCTTCTCGGCTGACCTGGTGATGCAGTCCTTCTGTCACACCGCGGCGTATCCGAAGCCGGTCGACGTCACCACCCACCACACGCTGCCAGATTTCATCATGAACCGTGGTGGTGTGTCTTTACGTCCTGGTGACGGCGTAATCCACTCCTGGCTGAACCGTATGCTGTTGCCGGATACCGTGGGTACTGGCGGTGACTCCCATACCCGTTTCCCGATCGGTATCTCCTTCCCGGCGGGCTCTGGTCTGGTGGCGTTTGCTGCCGCGACTGGCGTGATGCCGCTGGATATGCCGGAATCCGTTCTGGTACGCTTTAAAGGCAAAATGCAGCCGGGCATCACCCTGCGCGATCTGGTACACGCCATCCCGCTGTACGCCATCAAACAAGGCCTGCTGACCGTTGAGAAGAAAGGTAAGAAAAACATTTTCTCTGGTCGCATCCTCGAAATCGAAGGTCTGCCGGATCTGAAAGTTGAGCAGGCATTTGAGCTGACCGATGCGTCCGCCGAGCGTTCTGCCGCTGGTTGTACTATCAAGCTGAACAAAGAACCGATCATTGAATACCTGAACTCCAACATCGTCCTGCTGAAGTGGATGATCGCGGAAGGTTACGGCGATCGTCGTACTCTGGAGCGTCGTATTCAGGGCATGGAAAAATGGCTGGCGAATCCTGAGCTGCTGGAAGCCGATGCAGATGCGGAATATGCGGCGGTGATCGATATCGATCTGGCGGATATTAAAGAGCCGATCCTTTGTGCACCGAACGATCCTGACGACGCACGTCCGCTGTCTGCGGTACAGGGCGAGAAAATCGACGAAGTGTTTATCGGTTCCTGCATGACTAACATCGGTCACTTCCGTGCCGCCGGTAAACTGTTGGATGCGCACAAAGGCCAGTTACCGACCCGTTTGTGGGTGGCGCCGCCAACGCGTATGGACGCCGCGCAACTAACCGAAGAAGGCTACTACAGCGTCTTCGGTAAGAGTGGCGCACGTATCGAAATTCCAGGCTGTTCCCTGTGTATGGGTAACCAGGCGCGTGTAGCAGACGGTGCGACGGTGGTTTCCACCTCTACCCGTAACTTCCCGAACCGTCTGGGGACGGGCGCGAACGTCTTCCTGGCTTCTGCGGAACTGGCGGCTGTTGCGGCGCTGATTGGCAAACTGCCAACGCCGGAAGAGTACCAGACCTACGTGGCGCAGGTAGATAAAACCGCCGTCGATACTTATCGTTATCTGAACTTCAACCAGCTTTCTCAGTACACCGAGAAAGCGGACGGAGTGATTTTCCAGACTGCGGTTTAATAAGTAAGCGCACGCGCAGTGCATAAATGCGCCAATGCCCGGTGAATGTGATTCCCGGGCATTTTTTATCTCTAAACCACCGCCGTTACGCTGTTTTTCTCCTGTAAGGCTGCGATAATTACATCAATGGCGCAATGCGATTTCGGCGCATTGCCGGGAGCTGAGGAACACACTATGGATTACGAATTTCTGCGCGATATTACCGGAGTGGTAAAGGTGCGTATGTCCATGGGGCATGAAGTGGTTGGGCACTGGTTTAATGAAGAGGTGAAAGAAAACCTGGCTTTGCTTGATGAAGTGGAACAAGCGGCGCACGCACTGAAAGGCAGCGAACGTTCCTGGCAGCGGGCAGGGCACGAATACACCCTGTGGATGGACGGCGAAGAGGTCATGGTTCGCGCCAATCAACTGGAATTCGCTGGCGATGAGATGGAAGAAGGGATGAACTACTACGACGAAGAAAGCTTGTCGCTGTGCGGCGTTGAGGATTTTCTTCAGGTGGTGGCGGCTTACCGTAATTTCGTTCAGCAGAAGTAGATAAATTTGGCGGAGCTTCCGTGCTCCGCCAGAGCCGTTAAATGGCTGGCATATTGCGCCCGTAATAAATCTCGCGCATTTCTTTCCACAGCGCAGCGGTAATTTCTTCGCGCTCGTCGGCGGTTAAATCTTCCGGTTTGGTGTGGAACATATAATGCTTAAGATCGAATTCTTTAAGCAGCATTTTGGTATGGAAGATATTTTCCTGATAGACGTTTACATCCACCATGTCATACAGCGCCTTTATATCATCAGACATAAAGTTCTGAATTGAATTAATCTCATGGTCGATAAAGTGTTTCATGCCGTTAATATCGCGGGTAAATCCACGCACGCGATAATCAATGGTCACGATATCGGATTCAAGCTGGTGGATCAGGTAATTCAGCGCCTTCAGCGGGGAAATTACGCCGCAGGTGGAGACTTCAATATCGGCGCGGAAGGTACATAATCCGCCTTCAGGATGGCTTTCCGGGTAGGTATGTACGCAAATATGGCTTTTATCGAGATGGGCGACGACGGCTTCTGGCAATGGGCCGGGATGTTCCGTTGTGTCGATAAGTTTCGGGTCGACGGGTTCTTCGCTCACCAGAATCGTCACGCTGGCACCCTGTGGTTCGTAATCCTGGCGGGCTATGTTAAGAATATTGGCCCCGATAATGGAACACGTTTCTGACAGGATTTCGGTCAGGCGGTTGGCATTATAGAGTTCATCAATATAAGCAATATAACCGTCGCGCTCTTCTGCGGTTTTGGCGTAGCAGATATCGTAAATACAAAAACTCAGACTTTTGGTCAGATTATTAAAGCCATGCAGTTTTAGTTTTTTCAATTTCTTATCTTCTCCTTAGGACGCCTGTGAAACCAGTGCGTCTTGCAGATACTGGGGTAAGGCAAAAGCTGCCGTGTGGATTGCCGGATTGTAATAACGACATTTCAGACCAGAGGCGAGAAAACGTGCCTGAATAATTTCGGTTGAGAGATGGCGTAATGCGTCGTTATCGGTTGCCCATGCAAAGGTCATTATGCCGCCGTAATAGGTCGGGATTGCGGCCTGATAAAAGCCAACATCGTCGAAGTAATGGCTGAGTTTACGATGGCTGCCGATGGCTTCTTCCTGCTGTAAAAAGCAGACGCCGTTCTGCGCGACGAAGATACCGCCAGGATTCAGGCAGCGTTTGCAACCTTCATAAAATGCAGAAGTGAACAGACTTTCGCCGGGGCCGATGGGATCGGTACAGTCGGAGATGATCACATCAAAGGTTTGGTTGATTTGATTAACGAAGTTGACACCATCGTCGATCACCAGTTTAAAGCGCGGATCGTCGTAGCTACCGGCGTTATGGTTAGGCAGATACTGACGGCAGAACGACACGACACCCGCGTCGATTTCCACCATCGTGATTGACTCAACGTTTTTGTGTCGGGTCACTTCACGCAGCATGGCGCCGTCGCCGCCGCCGATGATTAGCACATGCTTCGCGTGGCCGTGGGCCAGTAGCGGCACGTGGGTCATCATCTCATGATAGATAAACTCGTCGCGCTCGGTGGTTTGTACTACACCATCCAGCGCCATCACGCGACCAAATGCGGCGTTTTCAAAAATGATCAGATCCTGAAGATCGGTCTTTTCATGATACAGAACGTTATCTACAGCAAAGTACTGCCCAAACTGGTCGTGTAGCGTTTCATGCCACCGTTTCTTTTCGGCCATGGGTTGATACCTCCTTTGTTAACACCCGTAAAAAAAGGGCGCAACATAATAGCTAACATTAACCGTGGATGCACGGTCAATGTTTCTACAAAAAGGTATCAGGAATTATTTTACGTAGGCAAGCAGGCTTAAGGAATCGCGGGCCAGGGCTTTACACTTTTTGGCGACAGGAATGCCGATACCGCTGAGATCGCGATAGCTATCTTCACCGAGGGCTTTCATATCGAAGTTGTCGTAGTTGCTGAGATCCCACTGGTTTTGCTGGGCAAAAAAGACCAGTGCGCGACGAATCTGCCCGTTAGGTAAGTTCTGGTAACCACAATCGTTCTTCAGAAAAACAAAAACTGCCGTTAAGTCGGCCATATCTTCGGCTTCAGATTCGCTGAGCGCGTAACTATTTGCGCATACAGCCATCAGGCTGCCGAATAACACTGTTCTGAAAAACGTCTTCATTGCTTCTACCAGGGGCTTAAAGAGAGTAAACGTTAGCACACTGCGAGCGAGGCGACGACCATTATTGTCGATTAAATTGTGTGTCTGCGGCTTGACCTTCCCGTAAGGGGAAGGACTATCCTCAACGTTTAATTTTGTTTCGCCTGCTTGAGAATAAGGAAATAACTATGCAACGTCGTGATTTCTTAAAATATTCTGTCGCTTTGGGCGTGGCTTCGGCTTTGCCGTTGTGGAGCCGCGCAGTTTTTGCCGCCGAACGCCCCACATTACCGATCCCTGATTTGCTCGCCACTGATGCCCGTAATCGCATCCAGTTGACCATTGGCGCAGGCCAGTCCACTTTCGCCGGGAAAACGGCGACGACCTGGGGGTATAACGGCAATTTGTTAGGGCCAGCAGTGAAATTACAGCGTGGCAAAGCGGTGACAGTTGATATTTATAACCAACTGGCGGAAGAGACGACGTTGCACTGGCACGGGCTGGAAATACCGGGTGAAGTCGACGGCGGCCCGCAGGGAATTATTCCGCCTGGCAGTAAACGCACGGTGACGCTGAACGTCGATCAACCTGCCGCTACCTGCTGGTTCCATCCACATCAACACGGTAAAACCGGACGTCAGGTGGCGATGGGGCTGGCTGGTCTGGTTGTCATTGAAGATGACGAGATCCTGAAATTAATGCTGCCGAAACAGTGGGGTATCGATGATGTCCCGGTGATCGTTCAGGATAAAAAATTTAGCGCCGACGGGCAGATTGATTATCAACTGGATGTGATGACCGCAGCTGTTGGCTGGTTTGGCGATACGTTGCTGACCAACGGCGTTATCTACCCACAACACGCTGCGCCGCGCGGCTGGTTGCGTCTGCGTTTGCTCAATGGCTGTAATGCTCGCTCGCTTAATTTCGCTACCAGCGACAATCGTCCACTGTATGTCATTGCCAGTGATGGTGGTTTGCTGCCTGAACCGGTGAAGGTAAGCGAGCTGCCGGTGCTGATGGGCGAGCGTTTTGAAGTGCTGGTGGAGGTTAACGACAATAAACCGTTTGATCTGGTCACACTGCCGGTCAGCCAGATGGGGATGGCGATTGCGCCGTTTGATAAGCCGCATCCGGTAATGCGTATTCAGCCGATTGCCATTAGTGCTTCTGGTTCCTTACCTGACGCATTAAGTAGTCTGCCGGCGTTACCTTCGCTGGAAGGGCTGACGGTACGTAAGCTGCAACTCTCTATGGACCCGATGCTCGATATGATGGGTATGCAGATGCTGATGGAGAAATATGGCGATCAGGCGATGACCGGGATGGATCACAGCCAGATGATGGGCCATATGGGGCACGGTAATATGAATCATATGAACCACGGCGGTAAGTTCGATTTCCATCATGCCAATAAAATCAACGGTCAGGCGTTTGATATGAACAAGCCGATGTTTGCGGCGGCGAAAGGGCAATACGAACGTTGGGTTATTTCTGGCGTGGGTGACATGATGCTGCATCCGTTCCATATCCATGGTACGCAGTTCCGTATCTTGTCGGAAAATGGCAAACCGCCAGCGACGCATCGTGCAGGCTGGAAAGATACGGTGAGGGTTGAAGGTGGCGTCAGTGAAGTATTAGTGAAATTCAACCACGATGCGCCGAAAGAACATGCTTATATGGCGCACTGCCACCTGCTGGAGCATGAAGATACCGGGATGATGTTAGGATTTACGGTATAAAAAGGCTGTATTCGAGAATATGCCCGGATATCTCCGGGCATGAGACTGATGACAAACGCAAAACTGCCTGATGCGCTACGCTTATCAGGCCTACGCACAATATATTGAATTTGCAAGTTTTGTAGGCTGGATAAGGCGTTCACGCCGCATCCGGCATGAACAAAGCGCACGTTGTCTGGCCCCCTGCGGGTAAACGAGTCTGCCACAGTTTTTCACCGTTGCTCATGTTGTAAGCGCGCAGGTAGTTATCTGCCGTAGCGGCGATAAACAGCACATTACCCGCAGTAGAGATCGGCCCGCCCAGCATCGGCATTCCCATATTGAACGGTACCGGAACGGGCATCGGGAACGACATGCTGTCCTGCGGCGTACCAATGCGTTTCTTTTCACAAATTGAACTTTATTAACGGATTCCGCTTATGAATAGTTTTGCTGGTATACTGCATGTCTTGCGCTTTGTTGCGGTGCCGAAACCCGCCCGTGCGAAGTGATTTGTTTTTAAATCATATGGTTAGAGATATGAAACATACTGTAGAAGTAATGATCCCCGAAGCGGAGATTAAAGCGCGTATCGCCGAACTGGGTCGTCAGATTACTGAGCGTTACAAAGACAGCGGCAGCGATATGGTGCTGGTTGGTCTGCTGCGTGGCTCATTTATGTTTATGGCGGACCTGTGCCGTGAAGTTCAGGTATCTCATGAAGTCGATTTTATGACCGCCTCCAGCTACGGTAGCGGCATGTCCACCACCCGTGATGTGAAAATCCTCAAAGATCTAGATGAAGATATCCGTGGCAAGGACGTGTTGATTGTTGAAGATATCATCGACTCGGGTAATACACTGTCGAAAGTGCGTGAAATCTTAAGCCTGCGCGAACCGAAATCGCTGGCGATTTGTACGCTGCTGGATAAACCGTCCCGTCGTGAAGTGAACGTCCCCGTAGAATTTATCGGTTTCTCGATCCCGGATGAATTTGTGGTGGGTTACGGTATTGATTACGCTCAGCGTTACCGTCATCTGCCGTACATCGGCAAAGTGGTGCTGCTGGACGAGTAAGTGCGGATATGCCGGATGTATCGCATCCGGCATGGCGAATTTATTTGTGATTGATGTGCTTCAGCTTGAGGTTGGAAATCCCGTGGCGGTAACGTTGCTCCAGGGTTTCGCGGTTAGTGGCGGTGACATCTAGGTCACGCAGTAAACCATCGTGAATGCCGTAGGCCCAGCCATGAATGGTCACTTTCTGCCCGCGCTTCCATGATGACTGCATAATGGTGGAGTGGCCCAGGTTATACACTTGTTCCATGACGTTCAGTTCGCACAGCGTATCCAGACGACGTTCTGGCGGCATTTCGCCGAGCAATGAGCTATGTTTGAACCAGATATCGCGGATGTGCAACAGCCAGTTGTTGATAAGCCCCAGTTCCGGGTTTTCAACAGCAGCCTGCACACCGCCGCAACCATAGTGGCCACAGATAATAATGTGTTCAACTTCGAGAACATCCACTGCATACTGAACCACGGAGAGGCAGTTGAGATCGGTGTGAATGACCAGGTTAGCAACATTACGGTGAACAAAGAGTTCGCCCGGCTCAAGACCGGTTAAACGTTCTGCAGGAACGCGACTGTCGGAACATCCAATCCATAGAAAGCGCGGTTTTTGCGCTTGTGCCAGTTTCTCAAAAAACCCGGGATCTTCTTCCACCAGCATTTTTGACCATAGTGCATTGTTGCTGATGAGTGTATCTATGTCTTTCATGGAGGTTAACGACCTGTAACCAAATAATTACGTTTGGCTAATATAGGGCAACTCCGGGACGATTTAAACCACAGATAAAGTGTAAGAACGTAAGGTAAGTAAAAATTTATGACCATTGCACTGGAACTTCAACAGCTTAAAAAAACCTATCCAGGCGGCGTTCAGGCGCTTCGTGGAATAGATTTGCAGGTCGAAGCGGGAGATTTTTATGCGCTTCTCGGGCCGAACGGGGCCGGGAAATCGACCACTATTGGTATCATCAGCTCACTGGTCAATAAAACCTCCGGGCGGGTCAGCGTATTTGGTTACGATCTCGAGAAAGATGTCGTGAACGCTAAACGTCAGTTGGGACTGGTGCCGCAGGAATTTAACTTCAACCCGTTTGAAACCGTGCAGCAAATTGTGGTGAATCAAGCGGGGTACTACGGTGTAGAGCGCAAAGAAGCGTACATTCGCAGCGAAAAATATCTTAAACAGCTCGATTTATGGGAGAAACGTAACGAACGTGCGAGGATGTTATCAGGCGGGATGAAACGCCGTTTAATGATCGCTCGTGCGTTAATGCATGAACCTAAACTTCTGATTCTCGACGAACCGACCGCCGGCGTGGATATTGAACTTCGCCGCTCAATGTGGGGATTTTTGAAGGATTTAAACGACAAAGGCACCACGATAATTCTCACCACGCACTATCTGGAAGAAGCAGAAATGCTGTGCCGCAATATCGGCATTATTCAACACGGTGAGTTGGTGGAAAATACCTCGATGAAGGCGCTGTTGGCGAAGTTGAAATCGGAAACCTTTATTCTCGATCTCGCACCGAAAAGCCCATTACCGAAGCTCGATGGCTACCAGTATCGACTGGTCGATACCGCCACGCTGGAAGTTGAAGTCCTGCGCGAGCAGGGCATCAACAGTGTGTTCACACAGTTAAGCGAGCAGGGCGTTCAGGTATTAAGTATGCGTAACAAAGCTAACCGACTGGAAGAGTTGTTTGTTTCACTGGTTAACGAAAAACAAGGAGATCGCGCATGATGCATCTTTACTGGGTGGCGCTAAAAAGCATCTGGGCGAAAGAAATTCATCGCTTTATGCGTATCTGGGTGCAGACGCTGGTGCCGCCGGTCATCACCATGACCCTTTACTTTATTATCTTCGGCAACCTGATTGGTTCGCGCATTGGCGATATGCATGGCTTTAGCTATATGCAGTTTATCGTGCCGGGGCTGATCATGATGTCGGTGATCACCAATGCCTACGCCAACGTCGCATCCTCATTTTTCGGCGCCAAGTTCCAGCGCAATATTGAAGAGCTGCTGGTGGCTCCGGTGCCAACGCACGTAATTATTGCCGGATATGTTGGCGGTGGCGTGGCGCGTGGGTTGTTCGTTGGTATTCTGGTGACGGCGATTTCGCTGTTCTTTGTGCCATTTCAGGTGCATTCGTGGGTATTCGTTGCCTTAACGCTGGTGCTTACGGCGGTGTTGTTCTCTTTGGCTGGACTGCTGAATGGTGTTTTTGCGAAGACGTTTGATGATATCAGTCTGGTTCCGACCTTTGTACTGACGCCGCTGACCTATCTTGGCGGGGTATTTTACTCTCTGACCTTATTGCCGCCGTTTTGGCAAGGGTTGTCTCGCCTGAATCCGATCGTCTATATGATTAGTGGTTTCCGTTACGGCTTTCTCGGTATAAATGATGTACCGCTGGTGACAACCTTTAGCGTGTTGGTTGTCTTTATTGTCGCATTTTACCTGATCTGCTGGTCGCTGATTCAGCGCGGACGCGGGCTGCGTAGCTGAGGCAATGTCCTCTCCTCTGGCAAGGGGAGAGGAGTTTTGACGATTATCACCCTTTAACAACAATTGTCAGGGTAGACTGATTTTAGGCTAAGGAGGAAGGCAATGTTAGGTTGGGTAATTACCTGTCATGATGACCGGGCGCAAGAGATACTGGACGCGCTGGAAAAAAATACGGAGCGCTGGTTCAGTGCTGTGCAGTCAATTTCTGGCACGGATTAAGTTCCAATATGTTAAGCCGCATGATGTGTGATGCGTTACATGAAACAGACTCGGGTGATGGCGTTATTTTTTTAACCGATATTGCCGGAGCGCCGCCGTACCGCGTCGCATCATTACTAAGCCACAAACACTCCCGCTGTGAAGTGATTTCTGGTGTTACGTTGCCGTTAATTGAACAGATGATGGCTTGTCGCGAAACAATGACCAGTGCGGAGTTTCGCCATCGCATGGTGGAACTGGGCGCACCGGAAGTGAGTAGTTTGTGGCACCAACAACAAAAAAATCCGCCGTTCGTTCTAAAGCATAATTTGTATGAGTATTAGCCCGCAATCGTGACTGCGCTTTGCTACAATAAACGCGTTGTTTCACGCCCTGGTTATTTTTCATGTATAAACAAGCTGTTATTCTCCTGTTGATGCTGTTTACGGTAAGCGTCAGTGCTGCATTACCCGCTCGTTATATGCAAACAATCGAAGATGCCGCCATCTGGGCGCAGATTGGCGACAAAACGGTGGCAGTAGGGAATATCCGGGCCGGACAAATCCTCGCTGTAGAACCAGGGGCCGCCAGTTACTACGAGTTTAATTTTGGTTTCGGCAAAGGGTTTATCGATAAAGGCCATCTTGAGCCGGTACAGGGCCGCCAAAAAGTCGAAGATGGCCTTGGTGACCTTAACAAACCGCTGAGTAATCAGAATCTCATTACCTGGAAAGACACGCCGGTCTATAACGCGCCGAGTGTGGGCAGTGCGCCATTTGGCGTACTGGCGGAAAATTTGCGTTATCCCATTCTGAATAAACTAAAAGACAGATTGAATCAGACCTGGTATCAGATCCGCATTGGCGATCGCCTGGCCTATATTAGCGCGCTGGATGCGCAGCCAGATAACGGTTTGCCGGTGCTGACTTATCACCACATTTTACGCGATGAAGAAAATACCCGTTTTCGCCACACTTCGACCACTACCTCGGTACGTGCATTTAATAATCAGATGACCTGGTTACGTGACAGGGACTACGCCACGCTGAGTATGGCGCAGCTGGAAGGCTATGTGAAAAACAGCGTTAACCTGCCTGCGCGAGCCGTGGTGATTACCTTTGATGATGGCCTTAAATCGGTGAGTCGTTATGCTTATCCAGTTTTGAAACAATATGGTATGAAAGCGACGGCGTTTATTATCACCTCGCGCATCAAACGTCATCCACAGAAATGGGACCCGAAATCGCTACAGTTTATGAGCGTTGCGGAGCTCAATGAAATTCGTGATGTATTTGATTTCCAGTCACATACTCATTTTTTGCATCGGATAGATGGTTACCGTCGGCCTATATTACTGAGCCGTAGTGAGCACAATATTCTGTTTGATTTTGAACGTTCACGTCGGGCACTGGCGCAATTTAATCCACATGTTTTGTATCTTTCTTATCCATTTGGCGGATTTAATGACAAAGCGGTGAAGGCGGCAAATGATGCCGGATTTCACCTGGCAGTGACGACCATGAAAGGCAAAGTTAAACCGGGGGATAATCCGTTGTTGTTAAAACGGCTTTATATCTTAAGAACGGATTCGCTGGAGACGATGTCGCGGCTGGTGAGTAACCAGCCGCAGGGGTGATTATCAGGCAACCTGAACCGGAATCGCTTTCGCGGTACGTTTCATTTCGTTATCACCTTCAAAGTAGGCGACTTTTGGTCGCCAGGCGCGAGCTTCTTCATCTGGCATGGTGACGAAGCTGGCGATAATGACAATATCGCCGACGCTGGCGCAGTGAGCCGCCGCGCCGTTGACAGAAATAATTCTCGAACCGCGTTCTGCTGCGATGGCATAGGTGGAGAAGCGCTTGCCGTTGGTAACATTCCAGATATCAATGGCTTCGTTTTCGAGAATACCGGCTGCGTCAAGGAAATCCTGGTCAATGGCGCAAGAACCTTCATAGTGCAGGTCCGCATGAGTCACTTTTACGCGGTGGAGTTTGCCCTGCAGCATCGTGCGAATCATAACTTCTACCTTTCTACCCTGTCGTTAACGAAGCAGACGGTGCCTGCTTTGAGGAAATTCTCACGCAGTATTGCCCGATTTTTGATGAGTGTCTACTCATCTGACGTCATTTGCATCAGCAGTTTGCGTACTGCGTCGAAACGTGCCATGTAATGTTTGTAACTAATTGAAATTTCTCTGAGCGCTGCTCGGTAAACAACAAAGCGAAGGCTGACGGCGGCGATCATTGACTGGATACTGCCTTTACGCAAGACAACACGGAAGGCAGGGAAGATGGATGCACCGAGTACCACACCGCATGATGCGGTGTTTAAACAATTTTTAATGCATGCGGAGACGGCTCGCGACTTCCTGGATATCCATTTGCCCGCGGAATTACGCGAACTGTGCGACCTCGATACGCTGCATCTTGAGTCGGGGAGTTTTATCGAAGAGAACCTAAAAGGACATAGCACGGACGTGCTCTATTCCGTGCAAATGCTGGGCAATCCCGGCTATCTGCATGTTGTGATTGAGCATCAAAGCAAGCCGGATAAGAAAATGGCTTTTCGCATGATGCGCTATTCTGTTGCTGCCATGCACCGACATCTGGAAGCGGATCACGAGAAGTTGTCGTTGGTGGTGCCGATTCTGTTTTATCAGGGCGAGGCCACGCCTTATCCACTCTCTATGTGCTGGTTTGATATGTTTTACTCGCCGGAGCTGGCGCGGCGTGTTTATAACAATCCTTTCCCGCTGGTGGATATTACCATCACGCCGGATGACGAAATCATGCAACATCGGCGGATTGCGATTCTCGAACTGTTGCAAAAACATATTCGCCAGCGCGACTTAATGTTATTGCTGGAGCAACTGGTTACACTGATTGACGAAGGGTACACTAGCGGAAGTCAGTTAGTTGCTATGCAAAACTATATGCTGCAACGCGGTCATACTGAACAAGCGGATTTGTTTTACGGTGTGGTGAGAGACAGGGAAACGGGAGGGGAGTCTATGATGACGTTGGCGCAATGGTTTGAAGAGAAAGGGATTGAAAAGGGGATTCAGCTGGGAAGACAGGAGGCAAGACAAGAGGTAAGTCAGGAATTCGCCCTGCGTTTTCTGAGTAAAGGGATGTCTCGGGAAGACGTTGCAGAGGTGACAAATTTATCTCTTGCTGAGATTGATAAGCTGATTAACTAAGTTGTCTGCGATATGAATAATCGCTTACAGATGCTATTGCCATGATGTGGGGCAAATCAAAACTGGCGCCATCAGCCGTAGCGCCAGTTATACTCGTCATACTTCAAGTTGCATGTGCTGCGTCTGCGTTCGCTCACTCCAGTCACTTACTTATGTAAGCACCTGGGGATTCACTCGCTTGCCGCCTTCCTGCAACTTGAATTATTTAGAGTATAAGTATTACGCCAGTTCGACGATTTTGTTGTCGATCAGGCGAGCATCGCCAAGCCAGGCGGCGACCAGAATCACTACCCGTTTGCTGTTTTCAGAGACTTCCAGCAGCGTGTCGGCATCGCGAATCTGGATATCATCGGCGCGGAAGCCTTTTTCATTGAGCTCTTGCCCCGCAATAGCGACGATTTCATCGAGATCTCGTTCGCCAGCCTGCAATTTGTCGGCAATCGAACTTAAAACTTTGTACAGACCCGGTGCAATTTTACGTTGTTCTGCGGTCAGATAACCATTGCGGGAACTGAGCGCCAGGCCGTCTTTTGCCCGCATAATCGGCACGCCGACAATCTCAATATCAAAGCCCATATCAGCAACCATTTTGCGGATCAGCGCCAGTTGTTGAAAATCCTTTTCTCCGAAGCAGGCGATGTCTGGCTGGACCAGGTTGAACAACTTGCTGACGATGGTTGAAACACCGCGAAAATGCCCTGGACGGCTGGCGCCTTCCAGCATGGTTGAAAGTCCAGGAACATCGACATAGGTGTGGGTTTCAGTACCATTCGGATAGATATCTTTTACGGATGGTGCGAAAACCAGATCGACTTTGCGCTTGTTCAGCTTCTCACAGTCTTCCTGCAACGTGCGTGGATAACGCGCCAGATCTTCCGGGCGATCGAACTGCATCGGGTTAACGAAAATGCTGACCACCACCACATCGGCCCGCGTTTTGGCTTCATCGACCAGTTTCATATGACCATCGTGCAGGTTGCCCATTGTCGGCACCAGCGCCACGCGCTTGCCTTCCATACGCAGGCGACGAATTTGCTGACGCAGCAGCGGCAGGGTTTCGATAATTAACACAACGTGACTCCTTAATGGAAACTGTGTTCTTCGCCCGGATAAATGCCGGACTCGACTTCAGCCATATACTGCCGCACAGCAGCGCGGATGTCGCCCGTTTCAGCGAGGAAATTTTTGGCGAATTTAGGAATGTGACCGCCGGTAATGCCGAACGCATCGTGCATCACGAGGATCTGCCCATCGGTAACGTTGCCTGCGCCAATGCCGATAACCGGAATCGCCAGCGCTTCGGTAATACGTTTTGCCAGTTCAACCGGGACACATTCCAGCACCAACAATTGCGCGCCTGCCGCTTCTAAGGCTAATGCATCGCTAAGCAGTTGATCGCCAGCCTCATCGCCGCGCCCCTGGACTTTATAACCACCGAAAATATTCACTGACTGCGGCGTTAACCCTAAGTGACCGCACACTGGTACAGCGCGTTCGGTAAGCATTTGCACAGTCTCTACCAGCCATGCGCCGCCTTCAATTTTGACCATATTCGCACCGGCACGCATTACCGTAGCAGCATTTTCAAACGCCTGTTCCGGTGTGGCGTAAGCCATAAACGGTAGGTCAGCCAGTAGCAGGCAGTTTGGGGCGCCGCGACGCACGGCGGCGGTGTGATAAGCGATATCTTCAACGGTAACGGGAAGGGTGGAATCATGTCCTTGCACGGTCATGCCCAGCGAGTCGCCGACCAGCATGACGTTAAGTCCTTCATCAGCAAAGAGTTTCGCGAAGCTGTAGTCGTAGGCTGTAATGGTAGCGAAACGTTTTTTTTCCTGCTTATATTTCTGCAATGAAGCAATAGTGGTAGGTTTCATAACGTATCCTGATGGCTAAAGTCAGATCTGATTGCATTCTAGCAGTCGAAATCAGGTGGGCAATGGTTTTTAGTGTGAAGAAAAGTTCGCACCAGAGCAGAACGCTGGTGCGTTTGAGAAGGGAGTAACGTTTATTTATTCATAGGTAAAGGAGAAGGTTGCATTACCTGAAAACGTTCCCGTACTGATGGCCGTTCCACTGCCATCTGGTACGAGTTGTGCTGTAAAGGGGAAATAAAGTAGGTTATTTGACCAGACCGGGAAGTTATAATCTATTGCAGCGACACCATCAGGTTTTAATAACACCTTACTATCATTATAAGTTGAATGGACTTTTACGGCCACACCTGAGGCGGAGCCGGAAGTTTTACCAACAAGATTAGCATCACTTGCAGCATTTGCAGCCTTTAACTTAGCCGTAATCTTGCTGGCGTAACAGTATTCAGCTCGAATGGAAAAAGGAACCACCGCTGTATTACCGCTGTTTACTTCAGAAATATAATTATTGCCTAACTTGATTTCGTTGCCGCTGACATTTCCTCCATCCTGTGCCAGGGCAATCATTGCACAGGTTGGTTCGTCAACGTAAAAATGCACGGAGTTTGCTGTAACGAAAAAATCTATCCAGGGTTGGTTGCTATTACCTATATACCAGGAGGCTATTTTCCCTGGTATTGCAAATCCTTCAGAAACTCCATTTTGAGGTTTGAATTCAGGAGTCCAGAAGAAACGGAATCGTAAATACCAGCTATTGTCACTGTATTCATAAGCCCACCTGGTGCTGGCGTTATCTGTATGGCTATCTCCGTTACTTTGTCCGGGAAGATGCAAATCAAGTTCATCCGCAGCCCCACAACTGATACATACTAATTCTACTGAGTAAACAATACCAGGAACGGTTGTTTTTAGTAATCCATAGCCATTACTTGTAGTATATGTTGATAAAAGATTGGCTTCCGGG
>NZ_BBMY01000003.1 GCF_000759775.1 Escherichia albertii NBRC 107761 = DSM 17582 | reverse complement strand
CTCGACCGCCGTGACATTCTGGATTACGTCGAGTGCATCAGTAACGGCAGATGGTATGAGCCACCGGTCAGCTTTACCGGTCTGGCAAAAAGCCTGCGTGCTGCCGTGCATCACAGCTCACCGATTTACGTCAAACGTAATATTCTGGCCTCGACATTTATCCCGCATCCGTGGCTTTCCCAGCAGGATTTCAGCCGCTTTGTGCTGGATTTTCTGGTGTTCGGTAATGCATTTCTGGAAAAGCGTTACAGCACCACCGGTAAGGTCATCAGACTGGAAACCTCACCGGCAAAATATACCCGCCGTGGCGTGGAGGAGGATGTTTACTGGTGGGTGCCGTCCTTCAACGAGCCGACAGCCTTCGCGCCCGGTTCCGTGTTTCACCTGCTGGAGCCGGATATTAATCAGGAGCTGTACGGCCTGCCGGAATATCTCAGCGCCCTTAACTCTGCCTGGCTGAATGAGTCGGCCACGCTGTTCCGCCGCAAGTATTACGAAAACGGCGCACATGCCGGATACATCATGTACGTCACCGATGCCGTGCAGGATCGCAACGATATCGAAATGCTTCGCGAAAACATGATGAAGTCGAAAGGCCGCAACAACTTTAAAAACCTGTTTCTCTATGCCCCGCAGGGGAAAGCCGACGGCATTAAAATTATCCCGCTCAGTGAAGTGGCGACGAAGGACGATTTTTTTAATATCAAAAAAGCCAGCGCCGCTGACCTGCTGGACGCGCACCGCATCCCTTTTCAGTTGATGGGAGGCAAGCCGGAGAACGTCGGGTCGCTGGGCGATATTGAGAAAGTGGCAAAGGTCTTTGTCCGCAATGAGCTTATCCCGTTACAGGACAGGATCCGCGAGATAAACGGCTGGCTCGGTCAGGAGGTCATCCGCTTTAAAAACTACTCACTGGACACTGACAACGGCTGAACATCGCCGCCTGCGGGCGGCTTTTTTACACCCCGTCATCACGCCCTCACACGCTCACCACCGCGCAAAACAGCCCGCAGACACACCAACGCCCCAGCAGGCCAAGTAAACGCCTTCGCGACGCGCTCAGACGCTGAAAAAATAAAATCAGCACCACCGCCAGCGCGCAGTGCTTTCCCCGCCTCGCCCGCCCGCTTCATGGGGCGGTTTTAATGCAGTTGCATGATTACCCCAGAAGCGCGAAGGCACCCTTCCTTAGTTACAGCTGCGATGACATTTACTGCATGCATTTTAATGCAGCTTCACGCAACATAATCAACAATAAGGATAACGATTTAAAATTTCATCTTCTTGATACCCCAGATAGTGAGACATCAATCCAATTGATGGTCTCGTTATAGGGCTATCTATCAACGGATAACGAACCTCTAAATCCTCAAATTTTAAAATTTTCACATAGCCTTTGACCTTTTTCTTATTAATTAGAGATTCCGAATACTCTGGAAAATTTTTTAATAAAGAGTAAATATCCATAATCAAACCATCTATCATCAACATAAGTCTCTCACTAACATCAATATAAAACGCAGCATCATTCGCACCTATAATATTGACAATATCATCATTCTTCATTCGAGATGACGGCACCGGAGAGCCTGCAGCAGAAATTATTTTACCTCTACACTCTTTATCGAATTCATTCCTTAACTTTATAGCCTCCAATAAACTATTATATCGTCTTAGCACATCTTCAATAACAATAATATCAAGCTTCTCCGCTTCATTACTGCCTGACTCACCGACCTTCCCCTCTCCTTCAGAAATAAGACAAGTCAATTCACTCACATCTATAGATATAGGCGCCCCATAAATAACCACCACTGGAAACATTAAAGCTCTCTCAATTGGATTGGTACTTGCACAAACCCCCTTGTAATAATTACTTTTCACTTGCAACAGAGTTGTCAAGGCTGAGAAAAGCTTACACATAGATTGATTTACAACATCTATTTTTTTCTTTTCGGCCTTAACATTTTCTTGCCTATTAAAAACCCTAATGGATATAAAGTAACTTAAAAAAGCTGACAGCATCGGAAGCAATATAGGAAGAATATAATTTTTAACAAAAGCCATACTTCCATCAATACCACCAATTACTTCAATTCTTGAGTCCACTGGATAACGTTCCTCTTCTCGCCATCTATTTTTATTAAAAAGCAGTTATTGTTCTATTGCAGCGTTCTGTCGCAACTTTCAAAGCATCGCGACCATCACTTAAGTACGGATATGAACCAATATCTTTAAAATATTGAATACCTCTGCTTACACATTCTTCAACATCTTTTTTATGTCCATTATCACAACCAGACAACAGAAAAGTCGCAATAACAATTATGTAAAAAGCATTTTTATTCATTTCAATGATAATTCCTTTTATTTTAAATAAAATCATGTTCGACCGATGATACATTATAAACAATCAGTTTAGTATTGTTCTTACGGGCAAGTAAATCCCGGCCACTCATCAGCGACCGGATACATGAATTTTTTCCCGTCATAATTTACGGTCGCGCCACGAGCCAGCGCCTCAAGCTCCCATCGCTGCGGCCTGATACCGTTCTGAGCAAGGTCAACGCGGATACGGGTAATTTGCATTCGTTCCGACCGGGTCAGTCTGGCCGATGGTGCAATTTCATGCGGTTTTAACGGGCTTCCGTTTCTTTGCTGACGATTTGGCGTTCTCAGCCCGTGTTTTAATGCGCCCCTGAGCGCCTTCACGACCTCCGGGTCATTCCATTCGATAACACCATCATCAACCAGATTAAGCACTGCTACGGCGTGCTCAGAAGGTGTGGGAACCGGTAACGAAGTATCACCACCGGTGAGCTTTCCACAGTTATTGACAGGACTCCGAGGCGCGGCGATGCCGCTTTTTAAAGTCAAAGGCTCAACGACAGGAACTTTCGGCACAATGCGCCAGTCCGTGGTTCTGGTGATATGAATATGACGCGCGCCGAGATGCGGCGCGTAAATGCCGACCACTCTCTCGACTTCTTCCTCGTACTCGTTAACGTCATCCGACGGACTACGGGCGACCCTGACAGTCTGACAATCGCGCGGGACATTTGCCCCACCCTGCGCGCTGATATACAGCGCAAAATCGCCACTGTCTGCGGCAGCGCGTGCAGCCTCGACGCGTTCGTCAAACTCATCAGCAATGCTGACGCCGCGAGGTAATTTGCGTAGTTCACGGTAAGCCCCCATTGTCGGCAGGCCAACAGTTTTAAATTGCGGAATACGCCACGTTGACGCCCATGCGGTAACAGCCGCGGCAGTGTCTTTCAGCGGCCTGCCGGTATCGTTATCGAGCTGACCATCCAGTGCATAGCCGTCGATGTTTTTTGAAATGTATTTCGCGATATATCCCGCAGCACCGCCCCGGTTAAGGTGTTTTGCCTGAAAACGGTTTCGCGCGGCTCCTCTTTCGTCGCCATCCTCTTTGAGCGCATAGCGACGCATGATTTCGATAATCTGGTTACGCTGGCGTGGATGACAAAAAAGCATCATATGCCAGTGCGGCGTTCCGTCGTGGTGTGGCTCGACGACACGCAAACCGTAGACCTGTAAATCATTATCTTTGAATGCCGTGCGCATCAGGCTCCAGATATGGCAGAGATAACGCTGCGCATCCTTTGGATTAAATGCCTCATCGTTCCAGCCGTGATTTAGCTGGACGGTTTTACTTTCGCCTTTTCCGACCTGACGTGTCGGGTGATACTTTGACGGCGCGGTCAGCGTGATAAACATCCCCACATCGCCCTCTGCGGCGGCGTAACGCTCAATACCGGCAATGGTGTTCATCAACTCCATCCGACGAATTTCAGGATTAGAAATACTGCCCATCACCTTACTGATAAGGTCGATGCGCTCGCCGGTTTCCCTGTTTTCGAGGTCACACGATTTAAGAAATTCCAGATTTGCCTGGCGGCGTGCACGCACATCACGAATGGCGTGTTTACTGGCATAAGGAGAACGGTCTTTATTGACCTCCCCTACAGCAATCAGTAACGCCTCATGCCAGCGCATACGCTGGCCTTTAAGCTGATGAGTCCACCACTCATCGTTAAACAGGCGGGCAATGGCAGAATATGCCTGCCTCGTGGTCATCTGTCCTTTACGGTATTTTTTCCAGTAGAGCGGGGAAATATTGAAAGCACGTGCAGCGCCAGCAACATGACCATACAGGTGAGCCTGCGCCTCATCCGTAAACAGCGATTCTTTTTCGCCATGCGCATCCACCCAGGCATCGCTGAGTTCCTCATACATCATGAAAAGCTGCGATGAGATACGGGCGGCAAACTTTTTCAGCTCCTTGTCATTCATTCCAGGCAGGCGCGCATAATGGTCACGCTCTGCCAGAAACAGCAACGACGCGTCGGTGTTCATTTCATGGCGCTGATTCACGCGCTCAATGCGCGGCCATAAACGACGCTGAAAAGTGGATGTGAGGAAATAAAACCCGTGCACCGGGCTTTTATTGCGCCGGATGTAGTCATAACGTGAAGTAAACAGCGAGCGCAAAAAGTAAGGCAGACGGTTAATCGTGGATAAAACACCTTGCACCTGACGCATCTCGTCACGTGTAAGGGGTCTTTCGCGCCCGACAGCCTCGCGTGGCGCGTTCCATGCATAAGCACCGGTAAACGCCTTACCGGTGCCTGCAGCAAATGCTGACGGAGGGACAAAACGCCCGGAGGCTTTAACGGCCATATGAGCCAAAAGCCTCTGAACAACGCCTGCTGAGTTGCTCAACCTGCGCGTTTAAATCGGCAAAAGACTTTGCGCTTCCGGTCAGAATATCGTGATGCATCAGGCCGGAAACGAGCTGGCTTAATTTCGGGTAATAACCAACCACCGCCAGCCATTCCTGACCGGCGTTTTTACCGCTTTCCGCTCTCTTTTTCTCGTGGAGAATAAACTGAAAGCTGTCACTGGTAACGACATAACGTTCGCCAATTTCAATACGAATACTCATGCCGTTCTCCGGTAATGTTTGTTTTTTGCGTCAAAGACTGACTGACAGGAAACACAACGCGTGGCTGACGGATAAGCCGCACGACGGGCAGCAGGTATTGGTGCATCACACTCTTCGCAAACCAGCGCAGAAGCACCGCAATGTTTTACCCTTGCCGCGTTAATCTGGCGCTCCAGTAATTCAGCCTGTTGTTCCTGAATAAAATCTACGTTGTCCGGCATTACCAGTTCCTTTTGTCGTTAAGGTTTTTAAATTCATCAGCGCAATAGCTGGTGATTTCTGTCGTTAATTTCGTCAGTTCATCCACGGAGGAAATTTGCTTGTGGAATACAGCGCGTTTAACAAGTAAATTGACCACATCAGACAGGAGGTTTAATTTATCCGCATAAATGGCTATAGTTGATTCCACCATATCCCCAGTGTTTTTATCGCGTTTAATATCAGCTAGCGACAAATCACCGTTTTTCATAACTGAAATCTTCAGCCAGTTATTAAGCAATATATTTTTCATTCGCTGTATGCCCTCTCCGCAGAATCAATCATTTCCCGGCCATTATCGGTAATACAGAAACCTTCTCTTGATTTGGTCACAAGTCCCCATTTCCCCATTGCTATAAATGTTTTTTTCCACACGGCTAGGCCAGGAGCGGAAGACATCGCTTGAAGGATGTAGTGGAGTCTTGTCATCTAATTTTTTAAGTAATGAAAGTTGATAATCTGTTAAGCGTTTCCTGAACCATTTTGTATTTGTCATTTCCAACTTTCCTGTTATTTATTGAGTCCTAGATTATGGAATTTGGCAGACTCCTGACTGAGCAACTCGACTATCTCCACGCGGGATAACTCCGCCTTTGTGATGTGGCGAATCATGGCGTCAAGATGAGAAGAGAAGCGCGTTGCTGCGTCAGCCTGTGCTTCGGTTCTGGCCTGTTGCAGCATTAATGCGTATTTACCGCACTGATTTTCAGAAACTGTATGCATGACTTTCTCCAGGCAAAAAGAAGCCCCGCACGATTAAGTGCGTTAAAAACTTTGGTTAATTACTTAATGCAGATATTGCTCTGGTTTTACCGACGTCAGAATTGTCGGTGCATACTCAAACAGACTGAATAATTCACGTAATGCACGGAATAAAGCATCACGCCAGTAACATGACTCTTCATTAATTCGCCAGTATGGCTGGTTAAATTCTTTTTCTGTCAGCCGTGCGTGCATAAATAAAGTGCGACGCTGACTGACTGTTAAAAAACTAATATATGCATACTCACTTGCGCCAACCTGACGGCGTTTTGAGAATGCCCCGCGCAATTCATCAATTGCACAAACCAGCCGTTCACGTTCGACGTCGTTCATTTCTTCAAAACGCATCGTTGCGTGACGCTGTTTTAACTGCGCATGAAAGCAAACCGTTAGCCGTTCGCGTTCCATCATCTGATTATAATAATCACATGTATCCTGCCAGCGAGGGACGGCCAGATGCTTACCAATTATCCGGCGCATAGCTGCTGGCTGTTTTTCAACGAGATTAAGCGTCATCACTGTCATTTCCAGACCCTCCGGCTTTTCAGAAAGGTCAGAGCCTTCTTTAACGAACTCTGTTTTTTGGTGCGGATAATGATTCCCTTGCGTCCTTTCCCGTGGGTGATGGTGAAGTCAATCGCCCTAGGGCTTTCGTTACGCAATAACTGAGCAATACAACGAGGTTCCTGCATAACTCCTCCTGAAACAGAGCCGGTTTTTAGCCATGTCCGGCACATGGTCTTGTGGTAAGATCGAATCGCCAAAAACAACCAACCACAAGCGAGGTAATAAATGAATAATCAAAATATTGACGAACTTATAACCACTCTCGAAAAAGCGGTTGCATTAGCAAATACCCTACCAACTCCAATGGGAGATTTTGAGGACGCTAAAAAAGTGGATGAATTAACTATTCAATTAAGAGAGATCATTCACCCTAAAAAGCCAGTCCAACTCAAAGGCTTTATTGATATAAATCATTTTTAAAATAGCATCTTGCATCCGTATGCTGTTTATACGGATGCGTCATCATGTCAAAAATACTTTTCCAGTCATCAAGCCCTATTGACCATTTAATACTATTTATATCGCCTGATTTAGAAATTATCGTTTCACGAAGAGCCTTAGCGAGTTCCATGCGCTCTTGAACGGTCATACCAACGCATTCATATTTAATGCGCAAAAAAGAGTCATGAAATAAAGATTTCAAATTCAGCCGTAGAATTTCTTCATCACCATCTGAACTAATAAAAACAAGTTCATCATTATCCAAAATGATATTTTGTTTTCTCAATTCATCGGCTGATTTATATTCTTTCGTACTATTAGCAAACTCACTATACGTAATAGTCAGGCTGTTAGATGGTGATGCATCTTCAAGGTTTCCTCTGATGATAGTCACCGATGTTTTATTTAAATCTTGCCTCATGGCTCCTCCTTAGGCCGCGTGGCCATGTCTGGATTTGCTGTAACTTATGCGGTTCTTCCAGTCATGCCATTCTGTCGGAGCTTCATCGACTAGTTGAGCTGCATATTTGTCCCACTCACGACGATTAATCCATAACTCAGCGTGACCGCCCGGCTTTAACGGGTCTGTCATATAGAATGCTGGCAGCTTTCCAGCTCGTGCCATTTCAGCCACCGCACGAGGAGTCTTACCGATGTAAAGAGCAAAACCCTCTTTCGACAGTAAATCTGACGGATCCGCAGCCAACTTAATGGAATCACGCTTGTTTTTTTTAAGAGCAGAAACTTCTTGTCTTTTCTCGTCACAAATTTCAGATCCGACATTCATTTTGCTATCCTCACATTGATGTCAGCGATCTAGAGCGATTTAGAGTCGTTAGATGCTGATAAATTATATCAACTATGCAAAAGAATACGAGGTTAGAGAATTTATGTCAACTGACACTAGCGAACGTTTGAAGCTTATCCGTGAGTCTGAACGTCTGAAAATGAAGGAGGTAGCTGAACTAGCTGGCATCAACTACACCACATATGCAGGTTATGAATCAGGTAAGGCTATGATGTCCCTAGAAAATGCTAAGAAGTTTTTTAAAGTAGAAAGGTTCAGAAAATACCGTGACTGGTTCATGTTTGATGAGACAGATCCCGCTGCCGGACAAATAGCCCCGGCGCTCGCACACATTGGGCAAGACTCAACAACCTTGCACCACTCAGACCAAAAGACTGGCTGACGATTTATTCAGCATATGTGTGCAGTAAATGTACGAAAGAAAATTGCATTAATTTTCAAGTAGTAGAAGTAAACAGCGTCATCGGAGGGCTTTATGTCTATTAAAAAGCTCGATGATGGTCGTTATGAAGTGGACGTCAGGCCGCAGGGTGCAGATGGAAAACGTATCAGGCGGAAATTTAAAACTAAAGGTGAAGCCCAGGCATTCGAGCGTCATGTCCTGGTTAACTACCACAACAAAGAGTGGTTGGAGAAGCCGGCCGACCGCCGAACTCTTACAGAGTTGTTAGGCAGATGGTGGATATATCACGGAAAATCACATGAGCGTGGAGATATTGAACGGGGGCGTTTGACGACAATAATTGCCAAATTTGCTGAGATGGGAGTGTCCAGGGCGGACCAGCTAACAAAGAAAACGATAACTGATTATCGCGTTGTAATGATGAACGACGGTCTAAAACCAGCCAGCGTAAATCGGCATCTGGCAATAATGAGCGGGATGTTCACCAAGTTAATTGACGCCGGTGAATATCACTCTCACAACCCGTTCCGTGAGGTGAAGCGGTTACGTGAAGCTGTTACGGAAATGGCTTTTTTGTCCAGTGAAGAGATTACGCGGCTGCTATCCATGCTTGATGGTGATGAATTAAATGCGACTCTGGTCTGCCTTTCTACTGGTGGACGCTGGAGTGAAGTGTCTAATTTAAAAGCTGAACACATCATTAACCAAATGGTTACGTTTATGAAAACCAAAAACGGAAAGCGCAGGACAATTCCCGTTTCGCAGGACTTGATTAAACGGATCAAAACCAAAAATTCTGGCAGGCTTTTTAATGCCAGTTACTACAAAGTGCGCAACGCTCTCAGGGAAGTAAAACCCGATTTACCTGACGGACAGGCAGTGCATGTTTTGAGGCATACATTTGCCACACATTTTATAATGAATGGAGGTAACATAATCACATTGCAGCGCATCCTGGGTCATTCTAACATTCAGCAAACTATGACCTACGCACACTTTGCACCGGATTTCTTACAAGATGCTGTGACTCTTAACCCGGTGTCAGGAATGTCCATAATGCGTCCATAAACCAGAGTTAACTAGAGCCAATTGAAGCGATATGAGTAATTTAACTAATTGTAATACAACAGAAAATACCGCTGCGGCGGGGGCTACCAAGTCAGTTATTGGTCGCATTCACTCTTTTGAATCCTGTGGAACCGTAGATGGCCCGGGCATTCGCTTTATCACCTTTTTCCAGGGCTGCCTGATGCGCTGCCTGTATTGCCATAACCGCGACACCTGGGACACGCATGGCGGTAAAGAAGTTACCGTTGAAGATTTAATGAAAGAGGTGGTGACTTATCGCCACTTTATGAATGCTTCAGGTGGTGGCGTAACCGCGTCCGGCGGCGAGGCGATTCTGCAAGCCGAGTTCGTTCGTGACTGGTTCCGTGCCTGTAAAAAAGAAGGTATTCATACCTGTCTGGACACCAACGGTTTTGTCCGTCGTTATGATCCGGTGATTGATGAACTGCTGGAAGTGACCGACCTGGTGATGCTCGATCTCAAACAGATGAACGACGAGATCCACCAGAATCTGGTTGGCGTTTCCAACCACCGTACGCTGGAATTCGCTAAATATCTGGCGAACAAAGATGTGAAGGTCTGGATCCGCTACGTTGTGGTCCCGGGCTGGTCTGACGATGACGATTCCGCCCACCGTCTTGGTGAATTTACCCGCGATATGGGCAATGTCGAGAAGATCGAGCTTCTCCCCTACCACGAGCTGGGCAAACACAAATGGGTAGCGATGGGTGAAGAGTACAAACTCGATGGTGTGAAACCACCGAAGAAAGAGACGATGGAGCGCGTGAAGGGCATTCTCGAGCAGTATGGTCATAAGGTGATGTTCTAATTTCTCCCGTAAAGCGGCAACTTTATTGAGTTGCCGCTTTATTGTTCCGCGCGACATAAATAATTCAGGGCGTTATTTTTAGCATCACTTATAGCACAACGTCCTGATTTATTACCCAAGCCGCCAGTATATGTCCTGCGGCTTGCGCGAATTTCTCGATTATGTAAAACAGCTCAGCTCTGCGCCCTGCTCAGCAGAATTAACAACTATTGTTTGGTCGTCGCTCTACGTGCCAAGATCGGAAATATCAATCCCAACCCCACCAATACAAATGGCGTCGCAATATTCAGCGCTAGCTGGAAAGTCCACTCTGCGGTGAAAGCCTCCATTTTCGGGAAGATCCCCGTCAGGCAGGCGAAGGCAGTAAAGGTAAAACACCAAATTCCAACAGTCATCGCCAGCGGCTTATTGCGAATAAAAACATATTCCGGTTTATATTTTTGCGCCAGACGAACTACTGCAATGAACGCCACGAACACCCACAAATAACGCAGCGGCATCACAACGGAGTTTAGATTCAGTAGCCATTTGTAGAGATTATTCATATCTCCAATACCCAGTGTTGGCAGCATAATCAGGATCGCCACCAGCACCAGCGTCAAAATATATCCATTGACCGGTGTGCCTGAATCATTTGTACGACACAATCTGGCAGGAATATATTTGCTATCGGCATCGCCTAATAACACTTTCAGCGGAGCATCTATAGAAAAGACCAGCGCAGCGACTTGCCCCAGAGTATTGGCAATGGCGTAAATAACCATTAAGGAATTCCCCATGTTGTAATACTCTCCCAACTTCTGGAAGGCGTAATACTGACCATTGGTCATTAAATCATCAGGAATATTGCGTGAATCAAACATCATCCCCATTGCCAGTGAACCAAGAATGGCACATACCGCAACCATTACAGCCAGACATAGCATCCCTTTCGGAAACTCTTTTCCCGGATTACGCGTCTGGTTAACGTAAGGAGAGATCTTCTCAGCGCCTCCCACAGCAAAGACTAGCATCGAAATGGTGGTGATGTAGGTAAAGTCGATGTGGGGAATGAATGTTTCCCAGGTAATATTAGTAGTCGCAATATGCACTTCAGTAATAGCGGGCGCGGTTACCGCCATCACTACATATAACAACGACATCACAAACATTGCGATCCCGGCGACCGAACCAACAACCTTTAACGATTTCATACCGCGGGAAGCAACCCACATAAAGAAAATGAACAGTACCAGCGTCAGCCCCTGCAACGCCACCACCGAATATTCTTTAATTAATGAGCCATCCCCCTTCACCGCCCAGCCCAGCGCAATCAGAATAGCCTGTGGTTTTTGTGCCAAATAGGGAATATGCACGACCCAGTAAGTCCATGCTGCGAGGTAAGCCAGCCCGGGCCCCATTGTATGTTTAATCCAGGTACTGACGCCGCCCTTCCCGTCTTTAAAGGTTGAGCCCAGTTGACCGACGATAAGAGCATAAGGTGTGAAATAGAGCGCAAAAATAAACACCCATGAAAAAACGACCACCAATCCCTGATTGGCGTAGTTATTGACAACGTTGCCAAAGCCCCAAACCGTGATAAATGACATCAGTGCAATGTTGTACCATCGCAACTGTTTTTCCTGAATATTTCCAGCCATAGACAAATCCTTAGCCAAAATTAAAGGGGTATCTGTAAAACGAGGGATTATGCGCGGCAAATCAGAAGTGCGGAAATAGCGGGGTACAAAATTATAACCTGCTGCACATTTTATTTTTCAACGAATAAAATTTCGACAAAGGCAAGCCTTGTAGAGAAAACAAAAAAGCAGAGTGTGAAACAGCAAGTTCACACTCTGCACGCATTCATTTACACGTGAGCAACGGGTTTTGGCGTATGACCGGCGTTGCGAAGCAGCATCAGCAAGTAGATAAACGACACGCTGGCGATCATGATAAACAGCAGCTTATCGGAGAAATTCTGCATCAGCATGGCGGTAAAAGACGGACCAAGCAAGCTTCCCACGGTATAGCTCAGCAGTAAGGCCTGGTTCATCGCCACCAGTTGATGATGTTCAACTTTCTCACAAGCCCAGGCCATCGCCACCGGATATAGCGTAAAGCCAGCGGCACCGAGAATAAATAACGCTGGGGCCATCGCCGCCTGACTGAGCATCGCGATACTGCCGAGAATGACGACAAACACCTGTACGCGCAGCACCAACAGGCGACCAAATTTATCCGCCAGACGACCAATCGGCCATTGCCCCAGGATACCGGCACTAACTAATACCGCCATCCAGAATCCAATACTGGCATTGCTGATCCCCTGATGATTGAGATACAGCGGCATCAGACCATAAAGAGAGCCAAGGACAATCCCGGAAATAATACAGCCATTGACGCCAAGCCGCGCCTGACGCAATTTTAGCATTGACGTAATTGGCGTCGAAACATGGTTATCAGCTTGCTGATTCAGGATGCGAGTAAACAACAACGGTAAGATGCCCGCAATCGTCAATCCCGTTACCCATGGCAATACACTCATCAGCTCAGTCGACACTTTGCTGACCAGTAACTGGCCTAAAAACGTCCCCACATAATAAACCATCATATAAGCGGCAAGTAATCGCCCACGATTACGAGAGGTCCCACTGCACATCAACGCGCTTTCTACCACTACCCAGATCATCGCGCAACCGACGCCCGCGACGAAACGCCAGGCTAGCCAGCTCCAGAAACCAATCATCAAGCCAAGCCCGGCGCAACCTGCCGCAAAAACGAAAGAGGCAAGATAATAGCTACGGTTAAAGCCGAAGCGTTTAATGACATACCCGGTCAGCAAAGTACCGACCAGGTTGCCGGTAAAATAAGACGAACTGACGACGCCAACCTGCCATGTTGGCAAACTTTCCTGGGCGAGCCACAGCGGCACAAGTGTATTCAACACCGCGATCGCCAGAGTCAACAAAAGCAGGCCAGACAGTAAAAGCATGACAGGCCGGGTATACGTGGACATGAATGAAAACCGTGAGGAAGTTCAAATTTCATGCGCATCATGCCACCGCCAAAAACATTGTCAATGGGTGCAAATACGACAGTAACGCAACGATTGTATTATCGATTCATATTACTCATTCATAACACGAATAATGAAAAGATAATTAATCTCATCTAATTGTTTTTATTGATCTAACATAATCTTCTCTCGTTTCGTTCAGTCGAAAAATTTCATGGTCACGGCAAACCTGAATTTCCGGTCTATGCTTTCATAGCAACGCATCGCGTCTGAATGATTTCAGACGTACCACTGACTCTCAAAAAAGGAGAAGAAGATGACTAAACCGTATGTTCGTCTTGATAAAAATGATGCTGCTGTCTTGTTAGTCGATCACCAGGCCGGATTGCTTTCTCTTGTGCGAGATATCGACCCCGACAAATTTAAAAATAATGTGTTGGCACTGGGCGACTTAGCAAAATATTTCAATTTACCCACTATCCTTACCACCAGTTTTGAAAGCGGACCTAATGGCCCACTAGTCCCTGAGCTGAAAGCACTATTTCCAGATGCACCCTACATTGCTCGTCCGGGGAATATTAACGCCTGGGACAACGAAGATTTCGTTAAAGCAGTCAAAGCCACGGGTAAAAAACAGCTGATTATCGCCGGTGTGGTCACCGAAGTTTGTGTTGCATTCCCGGCGCTTTCGGCGATTGAAGAAGGGTTTGATGTCTTTGTGGTGACTGATGCGTCAGGAACTTTTAACGAAATTACCCGACATTCGGCGTGGGATCGTATGTCGCAAGCAGGGGCACAATTGATGACATGGTTCGGTGTCGCGTGCGAGCTGCACCGCGACTGGCGTAACGATATTGAAGGTCTGGCGACGCTATTCTCTAACCACATTCCTGACTATCGTAATTTGATGACCAGTTATGACACATTAACGAAGCAGAAATAACAGAAAACCGGGGTCGAGACCCCGGTTATTGCTTCTTAACTGGCAACAGCCATGCCCACGGTCATGTGCAAGCCGTAGAACACACCGCGACCAATTAACTCCCCTGCCAGAAGCAGAATGAATGATACGGAAAGCAACGGTACCGCAGGCTGAAAACCTTTCAACTGTGGCACAATCCACAAACACAACGCCACTGCCAAAAGTACGATCCGCCAGGCCATCAGCGCACCATAATCCGGCACCAACGCCGCTGCCTGCTGTACCGAACTATGTATCGTTGCCAGATCTGCGCCCTGCATTACGGACATTACACCACTCACCACCAGCGCCAGAACAGAAATCGCTGGCAACAAGCGCATCGCCCAACCGTCAACGCCAGCCAGATTCAACAACAGGTAACCCAGCAGCGGCCCCCCCATAAACATGGTCAGGAAGAATCCCATCGGCGTCCAGATGCTATACCAGGTCGGAACGGTATCGATACTGTTATAAACACGTACCATCATCCAGACAAAGAGCACGCCAAGAACGATCGTTACCACCAACCAGAGTGTGCGTAATGCCGGTGACAATTTTTTCAGCATTGCCAGTAACCAACCGATTCCCCCTACGGCGAAAAAGATCGAACCACTGGCGATTTCGTTACTTAGCGCCGAAGCGCCAACACGGTTGAGCGAATTGAAAGCACGCAGTGGCGAGCCCAGATGGAGCATCGAGGCGATAAACCCAATGCCCATTAGCACCCATAAACCAAACATACAAGCAATAACGCGTTGCTGAACATCGGTTCGCAAATCGCCTTTGATTAACGCCAGCGCCAGAACGATAAAACCGCCCACTACGCATTGCCCGAAGACCGTGAAGATCATCAGCGGCCATTCATGCCATCCACTTCCCATCTCACACCTCCTTCGGATTAGCCAGATAGCCAGTGGTATCCCCGGTCGGGCGGCTATTGGCATTAGGTTTAATCACAATATTTGGTTTGGTGAAGTGTGCACGCGGCAGTGGTGCAACCGCCGCAAGATCACCATGTTTTTTACGCAGCTCGTCGATAGGACCAAAATCCAGCGCCCGCAGCGGGCACGATTCGACACAGATTGGTTTTTTACCTTCCGCAACACGGTCATAGCAGCCGTCGCATTTAGTCATATGCCCTTTGGTTTCGTTATATTGCGGCGCGCCGTAAGGGCAGGCCATATGGCAGTAACGACAGCCAATGCAGACATCCTCATCAACCACAACGAAGCCGTCTTCTCGCTTATGCATCGCACCGCTCGGACAGACTTTGGTACAAGCAGGATCTTCGCAGTGGTTGCACGAAATCGAAAGATAGTAAGCGAATACATTCTGATGCCAGACGCCGTTATCTTCCTGCCAGTCGCCGCCAGCATATTCATAAATGCGGCGGAAGCTGACTTCTGGCGTCAGATCTTTGTAGTCTTTACAAGCCAGTTCGCAGGTTTTGCAACCGGTGCAACGGCTGGAATCAATAAAAAATCCATACTGGGTTGTCATCGGTTACTCCTTACACCTTTTCAACCTGAACAAGGTTTGTATGTGACGGATTCCCCTTAGCGAGAGGAGACGGACGTTGAGTAGTCAGTACGTTGATACAACCACCCTTATCGACACGTTTTGCATCCGGGTCATACCAGGCGCCTTCACCCAGTGCGACTACACCCGGCATCATGCGTGGCGTCACTTTCGCCTCAATATGAACCTCACCACGATCGTTAAAGATCCTGATCTTATCGCCGTTACTGATACCGCGCTTTTGCGCATCAAGCGGGTTGATCCACATTTCCTGACGGCAAGCCGCTTTCAGCACATCAACGTTGCCGTAAGTTGAGTGCACACGAGATTTATAGTGGAAACCCGTAAGCTGCAGCGGATACTGTTTGTTCAGCGGATCCTGATAACTTTCAAAGCCCGGCGTGTAGATCGGCAGTGGATCGATCACATCGCCTTCCGGCAATTCCCAGGTAGCGGCAATGTCAGCCAGCGCCTGCGAATAGATCTCAATTTTGCCCGATGGCGTGGTCAATGGATTTGCCTGCGGATCTTCACGGAAGGCTTTATAAGCCACATGATGCCCTTGCGGGTCACGTTTTTTAAAGATCCCCTGCTTGCGGAACTCTTCAAAAGTCGGTAATTCAGGAATCGCTTCTCGCGACTGAGCGTACAGATGACGCATCCACTCTTCCTGAGTACGGCCTTCAGTGAACTGTTGCTCCACACCAAGACGTTTTGCCAGTTCGCTGGTCATCTCATAGATGGTCTTACACTCAAATCTCGGTTTAATAACCTGGTCGTTGAAAATCACATAAGACATATTCCCGCAGGAGGCATCCAGTGCAAAGTCCATCTGTTCGGAAGCAGTGCAATCCGGCAACAGGATGTCAGCATATTTCGCGGATGAGGTCATGTGGCAGTCGATAACCACTATCAGTTCACACTTCTTGTCATCCTGGAGGATTTCATGGGTGCGATTGATTTCAGAATGCTGGTTAATCAGGCAGTTACCGGCATAGTTCCAGATCATCTTGATTGGAACATCCAGCTTATCTTTACCACGAACACCGTCACGCAGCGCCGTCATCTCCGGGCCGCGTTCAATCGCATCGGTCCACATAAACATGGAAATGCTGGTCTGGATCGGATTCTCGAGAGTAGGCATACGAACAAACGGTAAGCTGTATGAACCTTCGCGTGCGCCAGTGTTACCACCGTTAATACCAACATTACCAGTGAGGATAGCCAGCATTGAAATAGCACGAGTGGCGATTTCACCGTTGGCATGACGCTGAGGTCCCCATCCCTGGCTGATAAATGCCGGTTTGGTGCTGCCGATTTCTCGTGCCAGTTTGATGATTCGGTCAGCAGGGATACCGGTAATTTGCGAAGCCCATTCCGACGTTTTCGCAATCCCGTCTTTGCCTTCACCCAGAATATACGCTTTATAGTGACCATTTTTCGGCGCACTGGCTGGCAAAGTTTTCTCGTCATAACCGACGCAATATTTATCGAGGAATTCCTGATCGACCAGATTTTCAGTGATCATGACGTATGCCAGACCATTTACCAATGCAGCATCTGTTCCCGGACGGATCGGGATCCACTCATCTTCACGTCCAGCACCGGTATCGGTATAACGCGGATCGATGATAATCATGCGAGCATTTGATTTCTGCCGAGCCTGTTCAAGATAGTACGTTCCCCCGCCGCCGCTCATACGCGTCTCGCCAGGGTTATTACCAAACAACACAACCAGCTTACTGTTTTCGATATCTGACGGACTGTTGCCATCTGCCCAGCCGCCATAGGTATAGTTCAGACCTTCTGCAATTTGCGCAGAGGAGTAATCACCATAGTGGTTTAAATAACCACCACAGCAATTCATCAGACGCGCAACGAGAGTATTTCCTGGCGGCCAGGAACGAGTCATGGTGCCGCCCAACGTACCGGTACCATAATTCAGATAGATAGATTCGTTACCATACTCTTTAATCAGGCGCTGCATATTAGTGGCAATAATGTCGTAGGCTTCTTCCCAGCTAATACGCTCAAATTTACCTTCGCCACGCGCCCCTACCCGTTTCATCGGATACTTCAGACGGTCTGGATTATAAACGCGACGACGCATAGAGCGCCCACGCAAACAAGCGCGTACCTGATGCAGGCCATCGTAATTGTCATCACCGGTATTATCCGTTTCGACGTATTTGATTTCACCGTCCACCACATGCATACGTAGCGGACACCGGCTACCACAGTTAACTGTGCAGGCACTCCAGATAACCTTCTCGTCAGAATTTACTGGAATAGCGCTATCTACAGCGTGTGCAATCCGACTAAAAGGTAATGTTAATGCGCTGCTGGCCATTGCCAGGCCGCCGATCGCTGTCGTTTTTACCAAACCACGGCGACTCACCTCAGCAGCCAATACCGCATCAGGGATTTTCGTTTTCATAATAGCTCACTCAAGCTTGCTCACGATTGATTCCTGTAGCAAACCGCATTGTTTAATTATTTTCATAGCGTTGCGCTATATAGGTCCGTATACATCGAATAATTTGAAAATCAACAACATAGGAAGATCTTCACTCGAAAGTAGTATTACGCGCAAATGAGGAGTAATTATTGTTCGGTATCAAATGGAGAGAAAAAAAGCGCCCGCAGGCGCTTTAACGTTTCTTGCTCCCCCTGATGATTTACTTATTTTTCAACGAATAAGCCAAAACAGGGGAACAAATTAACACAAATTATAACTAATCGATGGACAGTTTATGGACACTTTCAGCCAGCGGATTAAAGTTGATCGCGTCCAGTAAAAAGTCCGGCGAAAAATGAGCGTACGTCATTGTTTGCTGAATCGTTGCGTGCCCCAGGATTCGTTGCAACGTAACAATATTTCCGCCATTCATCATAAAGTGTGTGGCAAATGTATGACGCATGACATGCGTAGCCTGCCCCTTCGGCAAATCCGGTTTCACCTCCTGAAGAATCTCCCGGAACTTCAGATAATCAACCTGATACAATAACCCCGTTCGACGGGTTTTAATCAGAGGCACGACCGAATCCGCCACAGGAACCGAACGGGATTTTCCGTTTTTGGTGTTAAAGAACGTCACCCGGTTGCCAACGATATGCTCTCCACGTAGTTCCGATGCTTCACTCCATCGGGCACCAGTAGAAAGACACAGAATGGCAACACGACGCGCATCACCCTCCAGTCGCTCAAGAAGCCGTTCAATCTCATCATCAGAAAGAAAGGCCATCTCTGTGTTCTGAACTTTCAGTTTTCGTATACCGCGTACAGGGTTCGCGTTGTGAAAGACCTCAGCTTCAATCAGCACCGTGAACATGGTAGACAGTACGCATAAGTCACGATTAATACTGGACGGCATTAATCCGGCCTGTAATTTCTCTGACCGATATTCAAGCATAAATTTTCGCGTCATCTGACTGGCGCGAGGATCTCCCATTTCACGAACAACCTTCCCTAGCCTAACCCTGTAGCTATCCCCGTAAGCCTGATTACGCCCATCAAGCATCCACCACGCATCAAGCAGCTCTGATAATCGCCGCTGATCAGCTGGCTTAGCCTGCCATGGCTTGTCATGAAAGTTCTGTAACACATACTTCTCAAACTCCTGAGCCTTTGATTTCAGGGCAAAGATTTTTCGAATCCGCTTTCCTTCCGCCCCCTGCGGTCTGACATCGACCTGATAACGTCCGTCTTTGAGTTGCTTAATCGACATGATTAGCCCCTCCAACGGATAAATTAACTAAACACTCCTTGCGATATGTAATTCGCTCAATGTGTAGAGTCAGCCAACATTGCGGCCTGATCGGGGTGATTTTTGGGTAATACCGATTGAAACCTGATCGCCCTCCGACTGAATAGATCCATCAAGAGAGAGAGCCGGAGCAATCTGCCCGGCGACAGGTAGCGTCTTATCTTTTATTAGCCACAGCATGTATTTTTCAAAGCGATCGACTTGCAGAACCGCCTCAACGATTTTTGCTCTAGCGTTCTTTTGCCCCGATTCGTAATTCCTTATGGTTGCCAAAGACAACCCAGTAATATCCGCAAACTGCTTTTGTGTTAACCCTTCCGCCTTACGTATCTGACGTAACTTTTTTGCGTAGTCTATTGACAAGATAACCATTTGAGTATTAACCTCTCGCACAAAGATAACCTTTTGGTTATCTTTACAAGCCAAAACAAACCATCACAAGGCGCGACAAGCGCACCAACGCAAGAGGATAACAAATGCGGGACTTCATTGCCGATAAAGAGTTATCTGACCACCAACCACTTCAGGAAAGTGACGCACTCAGCGGATCCATTGATGCCGCCAACGACGACGAGCACGAAGAAAACAAGAAAAAGCGTTCCTACAAAAAAGGAGCGACTTTGCGGCTGGATGGTCCGATCGCCGGGCTTTGCTCTCTGGAAAAAGGCGCGGCATATATTGGGCTAACAAAATCTGCACTGCGCGTAGCCATTCATCGCGGTCAAATGCCGGGACACAAGACGCGCACAAACCCGGAAGATGAAAACTCAGACGGCGTATGGTGGTTTAACGCCAAAGAGTGGGACAAGTTGGCTGATGAGCTACCAGAGTGCGAACCCCCGGAATGGCACAACTGGAAAAGTTACTGGACGTATGACCGCCAGAAAAGAAAGTTCGCACCAGTCGACAAAGAAGATTGCCAGACCGTTAACGGAAAACGGGTTTATATGGGTAGAAGTTCAAAACTGGAAAAACGCAGAGATCACGAGAGCGATTTATCATAAACAACATCAAGAGCGTCGAAGTATTCTTTGCTCGCCAGAAAGAATAGCGAGACGCATGGTTGCTGTGGCTGGGACTTTGAAATGACTAAATTATTTTTAACACAAATAACAAATCACTTTCGTCGCCGTTATTTCAAACACGGGCAGTTAGTGGGTTATATCACCCTGCCTGAATGAGTTAAAAGAGGTAACAGTAGAATGAATCACAAAAATAAAGCGCTACTGGAACGACTGGAAACCCTGAAAAACGAAAAGCCGCACCAGAAGCTTTTGCTGGTTTTTCCGGGCAAACCACAGGTTGAAATCAGCATTGACTACCACGAATTACACAGAACGTTCGCTGACCTGATGGCATTTAAATCAAAGCTTCAGAATGGCGAAGATTTGAAAGATGCCACCCTGCATCCCGACGATGAATACGGCCATTTTTGTCGGGATAACGCAAAGGGAACGTTCGGATTGGTTTTAGAACCAGTATGCGGCGTCATGCTCAGGTTTCCTGCCGAAGAAGCATTTGAACTTTATCGACAGATTATGGATGACGAATCAATGCTCATTAAAGAAACAGCAGACTGTACATGCGCTAACACTAAACCGTACATTTATGCTGGCTCATACACTGATGAAGAACTGATAAATTTTTTGGAAACCGTTGTAGCAGAATTGAAATGCCGCAACAGGTTACCACTAAGACAACAACAATTACGGCATGAGTTAGAGGCCTACCAGGCTGAAATAGATAGAAACAATGAGTTTATTAATTCAGTCGTGTATCGGCAGGATAAAAATCCCAAGCAGAATCCTTAAAGTGCAACAGACTTTCATCTTCATAACTTAAATCAGGCATTGGAGATGAGAGCTCGTGCTTATAAAGAATCTGGATACGCTCGGATACATGCTCTGGTATTACATATGCATTAATATCATTCCAGAGAACAATAAGTATGTCATGGAGACACATATTTTTGGCATCAGACAATGAAACACCCTTTTGGGTGAAAAGATAATGATAAAGCACATTTTTTCCGAAGAGGACTACACACTTGGAATCAATATTTCTTCGATACTCGACAAGTAGCAAATCCAATTTAAGGAGAATTAATGCTCGAGTAGCAACAAATGCTGAGTTGGCTGTTTCTTTATCCAGCACATCACGATAGGATTCAGCAACTCGCTCGCAGTGTTTTTCAAAAATTCGCAGACACACAAAAGCATCTAATTCCATAACAACTCCTTTGTGGTTGGTTAAACACGCGCCCTTTACAGCCCCTTCAAGACTGCGGGCGGTGGAAAAATACCACAAAACCATGCGCCGGGCATGGCTAAAACCCGGCACAAATTCGCAACAGCAGCAGGATATTTTTGTATGAAGCAACAACGAAATTCTTCACAGCAACGCTTCCGCAACGGGGCGGAACGCCACGCTAACCGTTTCGCCACCAGCGCATCACGCAGCAGCTCTCGCTACAGCCTGAGCGAAACACACGCCACACCTGATGGCCATCCCGTAAAACAAATTGGTGAACACACCTGGCTAATTGAGAAAGCAGGAATCGTGGTTCACAGATGCCAACGCAACCCATTTACCGGAAACCGCATTTTTGCTCTGAGCAACGGCGACAATCAGTTTGGACAGGATTTCACGTTGTACGAAGCTCTGCGCACGGTTGATCGTCTGCTGCGCGGACAGAATTTCATTAAACAGGCTGATTTATAACAGGTGATTTATGACCAAAGACCATGCACAAAGTGTATTTATCCGTTTTATTGATTTTCGCGGTGAACTGTTATTACGCGCATCAGCCATTGACGGAGTTGTTCCATCCGAAAAAAACGCAGCTACTTACGTTTATCTGAACGGTACGCGCCTGACTGTGGAGCTTCCGTATCAGACCGTACGAGAAATCATTAGCGAAGCTGAAAAGGCACGTCAGGTTAATGGCGATGAACCCTATATCGAAATTATTTGTATGGATTCAGAAGCTGAAACCCATAAGGCAGATTAAAGGGCGTTGCAATGGACCAGGAATACAAGACTCTCGTCAATAAAGCACTTGAGCGTTTTCATTTTCGCTTAAACACATCAGGAGTCCAGGCAGAACACGCGGCCTATGATTCATTAGCAAGGGCAATCAGAAGCCTTTATGACGTGGCCTTTTACGCTGACGATTTGGATGCGATTAACGAGCTTTCCGAACTTGTCCGGGACACAGAATACGGGGTTCGCATTGAACCATATAAACTGGGGAATATCGCATGAGTATATTTATATCATGGCTTATTCTGATTATTTCGGTGGTCTGCACCATTGGCATTATGCGAATTATTCATTCAGTGAAAAAGATTGAGCGTTTTTTCTCTGACGAATAACAGCACAAATAAAACACCACATTAAATAAGAAAACCTGAAAACAATCCGCATTCGCGGAGGTATTCGTACATCCAAACAACGGAGAAAGAAAATGAACACAAAAACCGAAGACACCCTTACCTCTCTGAAAATGTTATCCGCGATGGAGCGTGAAATGCACGAGCGAGCAACAAAGGTAGGCGCTCACATTCTCAGCGTTCATGCACTGATGGTAGCCGGCGTCATAGAAAATGCCGCCGAGTTCATCGAAGAACAACACAAAGAAATCAGCGCCCTCAAAGCTCAGTTAGCCGGTGCCGGCACGACTTTACCCGTCGCAGGACAACGGGTCGTTATCGTCGGTAACCCGTCACAGGAATTCATCATTCTGTCAGAAATGGCAAACGGATACCTGATCACCCCATCCCCCACAGACGAAAACAAACCTCTGGAGGATGTGCGCATTGTTGCGCGTGACAGAGTTGTGTTCACCGACCCCGCAGCCTCTTCCACATTTAACGCATAAGTCAGCTATGGGGAAACTGAAATACCGCATGACTCTGATGAGTCACATTCTGAAAAGCGCAAGTGGCTTTTATGTCTACCAATTCAACCCTTCATGGGATGCAGAGCTACAGCAGCTACTGAATGAAGGCGTTCTCGTCGCAACGAATGAGCACAACGCGATTTTTCATCACAACGACAACGTCGTTGAAGTATGGATTGCCAATCGCTGGTACGGCTACGGCTGGCTGAACCGCGTTAACGGACGCGAAACTGACACCAGTCGCACCCGCCCGCGTTTTCGCACCATGTACCGCCTGCACCAAATGGTGCAGGCCTTCCAGGTTAAGGAAATGTAATGGCAATTAAGCAATTTACCGTCGTTCGCTTCACCTCCAGAGGGAGCGAATACGAAGTCGATGAACGCCTGATTACCACAATCGACAAACACCGTTCAGAAAAGGATGCACATCACATCTATCTCACTGACGGCACTTACTTCTGCGCCACGAATGTGGTGCGGGTGAACCTTATCCGACAGGTACAGGAGTCACGCAGATGACCGTTCTGGATTATATCGCTGCCAATCCGGGGTGTAGCGGTGGAGAAATCGCCGCAGCACTGAATACCCCAACCACAGCCATTAATGCGGAGTTACGCCGACTCTGGCGCAGCGGTTCAGTCATAAGAAAAGAGCGCAAAACAGGCGGTCGCTTTTCTTACCAGATAAACCCGATGCCGTTCGGGTGCGGCAATCCACTTACCAACATGTTTAACCAGCTACTGAAGGAAGCCAGAGCATGAGCGCCATCAACCACAAGGAATTACGCGAACTGGCGACTGACCTGCAACGAATGGCAACGCCTCAAAAATTACTGGCGTTTCGCGCAATGCTCTCGCCGTCTGCTGTGCTGGCGCTGCTGGATGAGCTGGAGCACGCCAGAACCACACCTCTCGCCATTCGCCTGACGCTCCGTCATGAAATCGAGGATTTCTGCGCGACGTTGGAGGCGCCAGGCGAACCGGAAACGCCGGAAGCAATACAGCAAGAGCTGCTGCAACGCATTGACAAGGTTTTTGATTTTTTTCTGAACCACTAAGAAACCAGAACATGCACACACAAAAAAACCGCTTGCCCTGCCGCAATCAATCAGGTTACATTTCCGCTGCACCCCATAAAACGGGTGCCGGGATTGCAACCCCCGCTGACAACTACAGCGCACAACCGCGCCAGCGGTTTTTTTGTGCGTACCGTATCGCCACGTCTTTTTCGCACACGAATTATGGTGGGGCGCATGGGGCCGACTTCGGTCGGGCCGGTTTCTGTAGTTGCCGGTGGTTGCAACCCCATACGCCTCGCCACCCAGAATTGCAACCTCTGGATGGTGAGTTTTCAAAACTTGCAACTACAGAGACCACACCATGGCAAACCGCAAACAGCACCGCGCTATCGCGGAGCGTCGTCACATCCAGACTGAAATCAACCGCAGACTTTCCCGCGCATTCCGCGTCGCTAAAATCATGCACATCAATATGCTGCATGAGCGTAGCTGCGAACTTTCAAACCTCTACTCATCCGCTGTTTTCAGTTATCTGGCGGATGATCTGCGCGAGCTTCAGCAGCTCATCCAGCAGCAAAACAAACTCCATTAATTCCTGTTCCGGGCCTTTCCTGCACCTTGCGGCGGGAGGCCTTCGCACATCTGTAACAAGAGGATTGCCGCAATGATTCTCGCCAACGACTTTCTTGAATACCTGCTCAACACAGAGCGTGATCTTGCCGTTCGCGTGCGTGAACGTTATGACATGTACTTGAAATCCCTGCCTGTACCGCAGCTCGCTGACGGAAAGATTGTTATTGATGGTCGCTACATGATTGACAGCCACGAGGGAAATTACAGGCTTTACCGCATTGAAGGTGGCACTCCGTCCGTTATTGGCATTTACCAGCGCCCATCCTCTGCAATCGTCGATGTGATTGCCGACAGCATCCGCATCACACATCGCCATGCCGACACAGAAGACACCGTGCTGGAAATTCAGCGGCTGGCTGCCGTTTGCCGTGACACCCTGAACGGTATGACGCAGTAAATCAGTATGACGACAGAGTACATCAGGGACTGGCAACAACCGCGCCACGCAGTGGGGCGTGAAGGAACGGGGATCCCCGCACCTGAATCCGCGCTTTCCTCCTGGCTGGATGCCTACCGGGCAGAGAACGAGCGCCGACAGGAAAAGGCTGATGCGGCGTTCTCCGCCACGCCGCTGGGCAACCTGATTAATAAAAGCCTGGATGCACAGGAAAAACAGGACAAAACCATCACACTGGCAGGAGACGCCAGAAAACAGGCACGCGGCGCGGTGGATGAAGCCATGGCCTCGCTGCGCCTGCTGCCGTCCTATCTGCGCGATCCGCTTATTCGCCACCTCTCCTTCCTGCGCAAAAAACAGGAAGCCGATCGCCGGAAAGGCAAAAAGAGCTGGCAGGCGGAACGCTATGCACGCGGAACCCTGCGCAAAATATTCGAACGTCTGGATCGCACTGACGGACGCTGGCTGACACCGGGTTATCGCTCCCTTGCCGGACGCGAACGCCTGGACGATTTGCTTTACCTGCCGCAGCTCAACAAACACCAGATACAGACGCTGGCCACCATGACGGCGGCGATGTTCAGCAGCACCTTCGAAAAACTCTGCGATGGCTTTGGCGCGACCGATGGCGAACTGACCATGGATGTAACGCTGAAGACGTATCAGATGCTGGCCCGCATGGCGTTACACCTGCACATCATGCCTCCACATTATGACGCACTGACAACAGATAAAGACCGGAGGAACGAACCGGACACGGAGCTGCTGCCGGGCGCAGTCCTTCGCCTGACCTGTGCGGAATGGTGGAAACGCAAACTGTGGCTGTTACGTTGCGAGTGGAGAGAAGAACAACTCCGCGCCGCCTGTCTGGTTTCCAGAAAAACATCGCCCTATCTGAGCCAGGACGCATTAAGCGAGTTTCGCGCACAGCGCGAGAAAACACGCGATTTCCTGAAAAGTTTCATGCTGGAAAATGAAGACGGGTTCACGATTGATCTCGAGACGGTGTATTACGCGGGAGTAAGTAACCCGGTTCACCGTAAGGCAGAAATGATGGCCACCATGAAGGGGCTGGAACTTCTGGCCGAAGCCCGTGGCGACAGAGCGGTGTTTCTGACTGTCACCTGCCCGTCAAAATACCACGCAACAACGGAGAACGGTCATCCGAATCCCAAATGGAACGGGGCCACCATGCGCGACTCCAGCGATTACCTGGTTAACACGTTTTTTGCGGCGGTCCGCAAAAAACTGAACCGCGACGGTCTTCGCTGGTATGGCATCCGCACGGTGGAGCCTCACCATGACGGCACTGTGCACTGGCATATGATGGTCTTTGCACATCCGGACGAGATTGAAACCATCGTGTCCCACGTCTGCGATATTGCCATTCAGGAAGACCGCCACGAGCTGGGCGATGACATAACTCCGCGTTTTAAAGCGGAGTACGTCGACGGCTCAAAAGGCACGCCAACCAGCTACATCGCCACCTACATCGGAAAGAACCTGGACAGCCGCGCCGTGGATGGTATCGACCCGAAAACGGGCAAGCCACGCGTTGACCACGAAACCGGAAAATCAATGGCCGAGAGCGTGGAGCGCGCCATCGGCTGGGCGCGCCTTCACCGGGTCCGCCAGTTCCAGTTCTTTGGCATCCCCTCCCGTCAGGTGTGGCGTGAACTGCGCCGCCTTGCCAGCCAGATGGCACGCAACCCGGAAGGCCCGCAACGGCTGAAGGATGACGCAATGGATGCAGTGCTCGCTGCCGCTGATGCCGGGTGTTTTGCCTCCTACATTGAAAAACAGGGCGGCGTACTTGTTCCACGCAAAGACTACCTGATTCGCACCGCCTACGACCTCGCAGATGAGCTGAACGATTACGGCGAACAGAGCGTACAGATTTACGGGATCTGGTCACCACTCATCGGGGAGTCTTCCCGTGTGTGCACACATCCGGATAACTGGAAGCTGGTAAGACGTAAACCGGAAGCGGAAGACAGCGCCCGCGAAAATGGTTTTGACCTTCAGGGCGGCCCTGCCGCCCCTTGGACTCGTGGCAATAACTGTCCCCGTGTACAGGAAACGGACAACAACGGGACAGAACAGCCGAAAGAACGGCCAGCACCGTGGCCGCAGCTCCCTGACGGCGTTGAAGTGAACGAATGGATGCGCTCACTGAAACGGCACGAACGCCGGGCTCTGATGCGTTCGCTGCGTGACAAGCAGGCAAAAAACAGCAGTGATGAAATGCAGAACTGGACACAGAGCCGCAAACAGCCACGGCCTTTGCCTGATAACCACGAATTACTCGCTAAAGAATGGCGGGAATCTGCCGAATCTCTCGGCCTGCATATCGGTGAACAGCAGATGCAGCACCTGTTACGGGGCGGCAGCCTGTACGTTGACGGCAGCATCATTGCACCACAGGGATTTGAAATTGTACGCAAACCGGATACCCGCCCGGACAGCCGAATCACGCAGCTCTGGCAGCACCTGAGCCGTAATCACGGCGTAAGCAGCACGGAGATCCGCCATAACCCGGTCGCCAGCTATCTGGCACAGCTGGGGGCATCAGACCCCGAAGCCGCCGCACGTCTGGCATCCACACTTCAGCAGGACCAGAACACCATGAAAACCCCCGTTACCGTGCTTTCTGACATGCTGCGCGCCATCCGTGACGCAGAGCACGCACAGAGAATCAGTGAAACAACTGAACGCGCCCGCCGCAAAGCAGACCTGCTGCGGGGTGGCCTGACCAGTAGAAACAAAAAACAGACAGAAACGGGATTCACAAATCCCGTAAATGAGCAAAAAACGCGCCGCGATATATGAAGCGCGCACAAAACAGGCGAAAACGGGATTTAAAAATCCCGTAAACGATTAATTAATCAACATAAGGAAAAGCGACATGAAAATTTGTATCGACGACGGCTCCACCAACATCAAGCTGGCATGGACTGAGAACGGCGAACGCCGCAACGCCATCAGCCCGAACAGCTTCAAGTCGGAATGGTCTGCGCCGTTCGGTGGCACGCAGCCCGCGAACTACATGCTTGATGGCGTGCGCTATGGTTTTGATCCGGTCAGCGATCGCTTTGTCCAGACGACCGACACGCAATACCAGTACAGCGATGTGAATGTAATCGCCATTCACCACGCGCTGGTCAAATCAGGCATCACACCACAGGAAGTGGATGTGGTTGTTACCCTGCCACTGAGCGAGTATTTCGACACAAACGCACAGCCGGACATGGCCAACATCAACCGCAAAAAAGCGAACGTTATGCGCCCGGTGGAGTACCAGAACGGCGAGGCATTCACTATCCGTAACGTGCGGGTTATGCCTGAATCCATTCCGGCTGGTTTTAAGGCACTGGCTGACATGAGTCCGTTTGAATCCCTGCTGATTGTGGATTTGGGCGGAACCACGCTGGATGTGGCAAAGGTTCAGGGGCAACTGGCAGGTATCAGCCAGGTGTTTTGCGATCCACACGTAGGCGTTTCTCTGATGGCCGATGCCGTGCTGTCGGTGATGGCCACCAACGGTATGCGCACCAGTCACCACATCGCCAATACCATTATCGAACATCGCCACGATGAAGCCTGGCTGCGCCAGCACATCCACAATGACGCGCATTACGCCAGCCTGATGGCAGTTATTCGTGAAAAGGAGGAAACACTGAAACAACGCGTGATCCGCGCGCTGGCGGTTTTTTCGGGTTACGGGCGGGTGATGGTTGTAGGTGGAGGAGCGGAGATTGTGGCACCCGCTATCCGCGAAGCCTGCGGAGTTAATGCGACTTTCATCGCGGACGGGGTGCCACAGTTTGCTCTGGTTAATGGGCTGTACGCAATGGACAAGGAGTAAATCAATGACGACACCAACCAGACGGATAAGTTTCTATCTGAAGCCCGCCGTCGTCAAGAGCGAACGGGAGGCGTGCAGTTACCTCGACAGCCTGCCAGCCTCCGAACGCAGCCGCGCACAACGCGCGGCTTTTCTGGCTGGACTGGCTCTTATAAAACGCACCCCCGCGTTGGCGTATTCGCTGGCAGAATGGTCAGAAGACGAAATACGGATGCCACCGCTACCAGTACAGCCTGAAAAACCGGCGCAACCAGCAGCAGACAGCGCCCCCCATATGCAGCAGGTGAAAAAGAATATTCAGGCGTTTTTCCCGAAGTGAAAACAGGAGTAACTATGTCCACCATTACCAAAGAATGGTTACAACGTAAAATCACAGAGTTTAAATCGTGGCGCGAAGACATCCCGTTCGGTCTTGATGAAGACGATCACAATATGTTAATCGCACTGGAAATCGCACTTGCATCACTGGAAGCAGAGCCAGTGGCATGGATGCACGCAAATAATCCTATTGGAATACCGGCGATAACAAGAAGTAAAGATGTTGCAGACAGCTGGCGCTCTAAGGGATGGAATGTATTGCCTCTTTATTCACTGACCCGCCCCATCAATTTATGCCATTAATGGAAGTAATCATGATGAAAGATAATTCCGGAAGCCAGCGTGCATCAGTTGCAGTTATGGTAATGATTAAATTTGTGAAACAGTACACCGGAAAGCCAATCTCACTCCGGCAATTAAGCAAAGAAACCGTTTCACTGTCATATCTGGAGCAAATATTCAGATATTTACGGGAAAGTAGCCTGGTAAAAGCCACACGCGGCCCGGGTGGTGGATATATCCCGACAAAAGAAAATTACAGTGTTGGTGATATTGTCCGGGCAATGAAATGTTCCGGATTATATACACAGCACGTTATTCTGGCTGCACTGGATAATATTTCTTTAACCAGCCTGCAGGAAGACACAAATTATCAGTTGTCTGCCATTGAATAAGAAAACCCGGAACGGGTGCGCAAATTCTTTGTGCGCCCGTTCCGGGTTGGACAAGCGAAGCGCGTCAGCTATCCGGCCTGCAACAACTCCAGAGCCATTTGTTTTTCTTCCGGACGCATCCGCTCAATCAACAGCTTTAACACACCATTCTCCAGCCCGCTGGGCACCAGTGTGTGCGAGTAGGTCAGATTCATCACCCAGGTATGTCCGCACTCGAGACGGGTGCAACGGTAATACACATCAGCAAACTGATCGGTTTTCCAGGCTGTTTTCTCAATCACTGCATGTGCACCGCAGCAATGACATCGCGCTTTCTGTCTGCGCATTTTCCACCTCCCGGAACAGCGTTTTACTGCCACCGATTTTACCCGCTCTTTCCCCATACCGCACATCACTCCATGGGTTCATCAAAATCAAGAATAAATTTCACCTCCCCCAGTCGTCTGATATCCGGGTCGCTGTTGATCCCCTCCATAATCAGGCGGCGCATCGGGATAACCTCATCCCTGTAATATGCCTCGCGGGATTTCAGTGGGTCACCAAGCCCGGCCGTATTTGCGGGAATGATGCCGGCAAGTCCGGGTGGGAAACGGTGCGCGACGAGCTGATCCTGGGCACTGATGGTTTTTATATTCAGGAACTCATCTTTTGTACCTGAATCCCCGATAGGGATCACCTTAACGCCTTCTTTGTCTCCGCCCGGTATATTGATAAACATGGATTTAAAATTGCCCGCCCCTTTTGACGCCTCTATCTTTTTACGGAATTCCGCCTCGAGCTCGGGATCCATGTCCGGGTCAGTGGAATACAGGATATAACCAAGATGTGCGCCGTTCTTGTAATACTTGCGGCGAAAGCGGGTGGCATCCACATTCAGCATGGCGGATTCCATCCCGTGAATATAATCCGGTACACCGTAAACCTGCTGTTGCGGGTCATAAATGGCCACGAACACCACTTCGCCTGGCGGGTAAACGAGATCTTCCAGTGCCGCCTGCACAATCACCGTGCCACCCTCGTTGTTACGCCGCAGGTACAGCGACGGCAGTGTGTGCAGGCGCACTACCAGACCGAAGCCATTGCGCACTTTAAGCAGACCCATATCCCCGAATATCAGCAGATTGGTCACCGCTGCCGCCATGGCGGCGTGTGTCATACCACCGCCCCCCCGAAAACCCTGCATGATCATATTGACGCGCGCACGCAATACCGCGCCGTGATACGGTGCGATATTGGCCAACATAGCGAGATCCATGCGCTCAATGGGCGGCGTGTACCAGCCGTTATAGCCATCCCAGAGCGAGCCGTAATAACAGCCCCATGCAGCGACTGGTTCCGGGTCACCAAATTCAATAAACGTCATTTTGCTGGCTGTTTTTTTTGCCACGCCATCGTGTAGCACGGGGGATTTTTTCTTTTTACTCATCTGACAGGATCCATGTTGATTTGCGCTTGTGCTTATAGTTCAGGGGTTCATTACTTGCGGCATGAGCTATGGCAAAGAAGATGTCTGCGTGCCCGGTTTTTTCGCTACGTTCGGCGGTGAAAGTGACTTTATTGCCACTGTTAGTGGACTCCTGACGAATGGCCAGGAACGATGCCGGAATATCTGTGGCTTCTTCATCCCACTCAATACGGTTGGCGTAAATCAGATCCAGCATCTTCATCACCAGGCGGTTTTTGGATTCAACGCTGTAATGAATGGCCACTGTTTCACGGCGGGCAAATCCCTGAACCAGCTCAAAGACACCGTAGCCAAGACCGGTGACGTCAATGCCGATAAATGTCATGTTATAGCGCGCCTTAATGCTGCGGATACGCTCTGCCATAAACTGGAATGACATACTGCGCCAGTGGTGTTTTTCCAGCACGCGGAATCGTTCTGCCGAAACCAGCGGCGGTGCCAGCACCACAAACGTGGCGTTATCGCCGGAGCGCGCAGGGTCAAAGCCACCCCACACCTCACGGTTACCAAATGGCATGGGTTCTTCCGGGTGAAAATCCTCCCACGTACTGACATCAACGCCACAGCGCACGAGGTCATCGAATTTAAAGACGCTCTCTTTGTCATCCACAAACACACACATAAACAGCATATTGAACGCTGTTTCGTTGTATCGCTCGCGCAGCTCGTTGATGTCAGCAAGGTTAAAGCCGCCGGCAATGGCATCTTCCAGCGTAACCACATAGCGCCACTGACCGTCCGGGCATTCGCGCCCGCCATCACGCAGTTCATCAAAGGACGGAAACTCAACCCCTTTTCGTTTCGGATCACCTTTGCGCCATTCATCGCCAGACCAGAACGGATAACCCTGGTGTGTTTTGGATGACGGCGTGGAGAAATAGGTAATGCGCCAGTGTTTATGGGTGGCCATCCCTGACGCCACTTCATTGAGACGGCGAAAACCGGGGATCCACAGGTATTCGTCAATGTACAGGTGGCCGCTGTTTGACTGTGCCGTGTTGCTGTTGGTCGCCAGAAAATACAGTTCAGCCAAATTACTTAACTTAACCGGATTGCCTTTAATGGGAATGCCAAACTCTGTTTGTGCAATTTTTACAATATAAGTACGGAACACTTCGGCCTGACGTTTTGATGCCGATAAAAATATCTGTGTGTCGCCGGTTAATACCGCATCTTCAAACGCCTCAAACGCGAAGTAATACGTCGCCCCAATCTGACGGGATTTAAGCAGGTTGCGTACACGGCGGAATTTGTTTTCACGCAGGCGCAACTGATAAGCAAACAACTTCTTCGTAAACGGCTCAAAACTTTCAGCAGTCAGTCCGGAAACGTCATTAGTTTTGCGGGGACGCTCTTTCTTACCTGCACCTTTTTCTCCGCGTTCTTCTTTTCCATAACGGCCCGGCTGGGGGATGTCCACTCCCATTCGCGCAATCTCAGCCATTCGTTCCGTGTGCTTGTTTCTGACCGACATTAGTTTGACGTGATGACCAATCAGGCGGTCGAGTTCATCGTGTTCTTCCGGCGTTTTATGGTCACGCTCCGCCAGTACAGCGAGACGCCGGGCGATAACATCCTCCACACCTTCCGTATTGAGCTGCGTGTACCACTCAAACTTTGTCGCCCAGTAATAAACAATTCGCGGGCTGTTCAGTCCGAGTTTCTTTTGTATTTCTTTTGGTGTGTGCCTTTTCAGATAGAGCGATTTTGCAGCAGCAATCACCTCATCAGAATACGCCATAAATAAACCTCACCTGCTGATGCAATTTTAATTTATGCATTTTCAGCAAAGGCTTTTTTAAAAACGAATATCGCTTTTCGGTATTTTTCGGATATATACGCATATCCGAAAGTACCGGAAATTAATCAGATGACGACATTTTTATTTCTCCGTTAAATAACGCCAGTTTAATTTTTATCAGCGGGTTAATTCAGATGTCGAAACTGAAAACAGACTGGGTGGTCGTAGCCACTTCAGGCCCCACCATCGACGGTCGGGAAATTGATCCAAAGTGGCTGACGGATGCCGCCGAGGTTTATAACCCGGACGAACACACCGCCATGCTCTGGCCGTTTCATGCCAGCGCCGGCTGGCGTGCTTTCACCAATAACTATGGTCTTGTTGATGCACTGAAGGCGGAAAAAGTCGGTGATAAAGTGCAGCTGAAAGCCCGCCTGATACCCAACCGCTTTCTGACCGAAGCCAACGAGGCTGGACAAAAACTTTTCACCTCCATAGAGGTAAAGGAAAACTACCTGGGAACAGGCAAATTCTTTGTATCCGGTATCGCTGTGACTGACACACCGGCCAGCATCAACACCACCCGCCTGCAATTTTCGCAGGGAGATTCCATTCACATGGGGAATGCAGAAGAACTGAATTTCACGCTGCAGTCTGACGACGAGCAGGCCAAACGCAGTTTCTTTTCCGGCCTTTTCTCCGTGGGACGCAACAAACAGGAAAACGATATGAACGAAAAACAGTTCGGCCAGTTGATGGACGCTATCAACAAAACCGGCGAACGCCTGGACAAACTGGAAGAAAACGTCGCGCAGTTCAGCGCGAAGGATGCCCCGAAAGATACCAGTGATAACAAGCCGGAAGGCAGCACCGGCGATCAGGGGCAGGACAACGCAGAACAGAACAACAAGGACGACAAAACCTTCACGCTGACCACCGAGCAGGGCGAAAAGCTGTTCTCCACAGTGAACGCCATCGCGGAGAAGGTTACCAGTATGGAAACCGCATTTGCTGAACTCAGCAAGGACGCCACGAAGCTGCCGGGCAACAATCCGGCCGGTGGCGAAACTTTTAACCTGGTGTAACCGGAGAGAACGCAATGAACATGACACCAGAAGCACAAAAGCTGGTTAATCAGTACATCAGCGAACTGCAAAAAACATTCAGTGACTGCGGGAAATCAAGCGATCGTTTCTTTTCGCTGACCGAGCCACGCAGTATTGCTCTGCGTAAAGCCCTGCTGGAAAGCACGGAGTTTCTGAGTTTCATCACCTGCATGGACGTTCCGCACCCGCAGGGGCAGGTCGTCACCGTGGGCGAATCCACACTGCGCACCGGTCGCGTGAAAAGCGGTCGTTTCGCTAAAGGTTCGGGCATCAAAGGCAACGAATTTAAACTCGTTGAAACTGATTCCTGCTGCGTGATCACCTGGGAACAACTCGCCATCTGGGCGAATGCCGGCAGCCCGCAGGAATTTTTCAACCTGATGAACTCCGCCGCCGTTACCAACTTTGCGCTGGATATGCTGCGCATTGGCTTTAACGGTAAAACAGCAGCGGAAAACTCTGACCCGGAAAGTCACCCGAACGGCGAAGACGTCAACATCGGCTGGCATGAAATCGCCAAAAAGTGGGGAGAACAGCCCGGCAATACCTCCCGTATTCTGACAGACGCCGTTACCCTGGGCGAAGGCGGCGATTATGTCGGTCTTGATGCCATGGCCTCAGACCTGATCCGCACTTACATCCCGGCACAGTATCACAACGACCCACGACTTACCGTACTGGTCGGCGCAGACCTTGTGGCTGCTGAAGAACTACGCCTCTACAACAAAGAGGATAAGCCTACCGAAAAAGTGGCCGCACAGTTGCTGACGAAGAACATTGCAGGCCGCAAGGCCATCATTCCGCCGTTTATGCCGGGCAAACGTATGGTGGTGACCATGCTGCCAAACCTGCAGATCCTGACGCTGAAAGGCTCCCGCCGCCGCAAGGCAGAAGATGTGGGCGATCGCAAACAGTTCGAAAACTCATACTGGCGTTACGAGGGGTACGCCCTGGGCGATCCGGATTTATATGCTGCCGTAGATGAGTCTGCGGTCACCATCGCCTGATAAACGGAGCGCACGGTATGCCAACGCCAATGCAGCGACAACGTGCCCGACAGATGGATGAGCGCCGTGCGGCGCTCATGACCAGAACGGACGGGAGCGCCATCAGCACAGAGAGTCAGCACATTAAGCTGCTGGCACTGGATAACGACATCAGACAACTGCACAACATGGAGCTGCTGTCTGACAAGCTGGAATTCAAACGGAACACGCTGCTGCCCCGCTGGCTGCCACACGCACAGGCTTATCTGGAGGGGGAACGCGTCTATCAGAATCCCATTCTGGTGTACTGCATCATCTGGCTGTTCGATACCGGGCAGTTTGAGATGGCGCTGCGGTGGGCTGACATTGCCATTGAGCAGGGGCAAAAGACGCCGGAGAACTTCAAAAGCGAGCTGCCAACGTTTGTGGCCCATTTCATTCTTGAATGGGCAGAAACCGAAGCTGAACGCGGGAACAGTATCGCGCCATATTTTCAGCAGGTGTTTGAAAAAATCCGTGACAAATGGCGCGTGAATGAACGCCTTGCTGCCCGCTACTGGCGCTTTGCAGGCGTCCTGCTGCTGCGCGGCGATGACGGTAAACCGCTGGCCAGTGCAATTAACGATCCGGAGAGACTGCAACAGGCCGACCAGTGTCTGGAACAGGCTGCCTGGCTGCATCCAAAAATTCAGGTGAAAACCCTGCGCCAGCGCATTGCCGCAAGACTGCGCGCGTTGCAGGGCACGTAAACGACTCCCAACAACCGGGCGGGCGCGGTGGAGGTGTGCCGGCAAAAGCCATCAGCACACTGCGGAAACCGGTCAGCCCGCCTTTCCCCGGAGTGAGCATGTTTGACGGGAAAAGCATTCACTATCAGCAGGCCATTATTCAGAACGATGGATTCTGGCCGGATATTGATGCCGGCGATTTTGAAAAGAGCCGCAGCATCCCCGCCGTCACGTCACACGAAACGGTGCTGACGGCGCTGCTTTGCGCGGTAACAGAGATTAACACTGAACTGGCTGCACGCCGTGAATACTGGCAGGAACAGGGCTACATCCGGGCCGCTGATATTCCGGGTTACACCGTGTTGCAACCAGAGCCGCGCAATACGGATGCACAACCTGAACAGATGCAGAACCACATTACAGCACTGTACACCAAGGCTGTGTATGCACGCGCAAAGGCTGATCTTTTGCCGGAATCTGCCAGCGTGGGGCGACGCGAGGCGCAGCCCTCATCAGAAGCCAGCGAGAGCCGCCGGACGTTGCTGGCTGAAGCGGTAATGGCGGTGCGGGCGCTGCTGGGCCGACCGCGTGCATCCATCGCGCTGATTGATTAAGGAAATGGTATGACGCAACTCGCCAGCCTGACGGCATTCATTGAAAACAATCTGCCGGCACGCGCACGCATTCCGTTCACCAGTGACATGGATGACATAACGCTCCTTCCGTTTACGAAGTCGCTGGGGCACGGGCAGTTATGTACGCAGGTCCGAAAATATACAGCTTTTCTGCGATGGGACGCATGGCCCTATCGTCAGCTCAATCCGGATTTGGTGTTTTCTCTGGTTGAAGCCTGGCTGGCAGACAACGCCGGCGACCTGCGCCAGCGCCTGGCACCGGATGCGCCAGCCGTTGACGTCGAAGTGGATGATGAAAATGAAGTTGCATGGTTGGAAATCAGTCTGCCGCTGGTTGATCCCATCACCCTGGTTGAGGATGAAAACGGCCCCATCCCCAGAGGCGGGAAACGTTACCAGCTGGAAAAGCCTGAAATCTGGGTGGCTCAGGCGCATCAGCTTCACTGTCAGGTGATGCCATGACGCGCCCAGTGATTAACGAGTCACAACTCCGGCAGGTTCGTCGCGCCATCAGAGAGGCAGAACTTCCGCCGGCAAAGGCCAGAAAGCTGCTGGTTCGCATTGCGAAATACGGCCTGATACCGGCTGCACGACGCAATGTGAAAGCACAGCGAACACCGGAGGGGGCAGCCTGGGCACCACGAAAAAGACCGGATAAAGCCAGCGGCAGGTATAAAAACAAAATGCTGCTGGGACTGCCGAAACTGCTGACCATCAGGGTTGACGGCAGCGGGAAAAGTGTCCGCCTTTTCTTCAAAAAAGGGGATTACAACACCGGCTCTCATGGTGGGGCGGTCGCGTGGGTGCAACAGCACGGCGCAACCATCAAAGGCCGCGCCACAAAACGCCGGGACAGCGAAGCCATGCGCACCCGTCCCGCCACACGACGGCAGGCAGAACGCCTTCTTTCTCTGGGCTTTCGCGCCCCCGTCGGCGCAGTCAGCAAAAAAACCGGACGCAGGGGACGCAGAAAGCCTTCTCTGAAATGGATTATGGAAAACATGAGTATGGCGCAGGCCGGACTGGTGATCAGCATTCTGAAAGGCGAGCAGAAAAAACGTGTATGGGAAATCAAAATCCCCTCCCGCGCATTTCTGGGAGCCAGCGATGCTGAATTTGCCCGCATTCTGGAAGCGCAGCTGCGCAGCCTGCATTACGGCGGCACGAGATAACAAAATCAGGAGACAAACCATGACATGGCCATCTGTCACGATTGAACAGTACAACACATTCAGCAGTTCACCGGACGGCGTGGAAAATACGCTGCTGTTTGTGGGCAATGCACAAAACAACAAAGGTAAGGTTCTGCCGGTTAATGCCAACAGTGATCTGGACGAGCTACTGGGAACGAAAGCCACCCCGCTGAAGAACTTCCTTCAGTCCGCACTGACCAATGCCGGACAGAATGCCTTTTTCTATGTTGCCGTTCTGCCGGAAGCCGGCAAGGGCAAAGAAGCGACGCCAGCCTGCCAGGCATGGCAGAACGCCATACTGGCGGCTCAGGAAACTGTTTCAGTTGAAGGCGTGGTGATCACCGAACCGGTCAGCACGAAGGATGACATCAACGCCATACAGGCGTTACGTCAGACCATCATCAATAAATATCAGCGCCGCATCTGGTTCATCCTGACTATCGCCGCCAACGACAACAGTAAAACCTGGGCGGAATACGTTGCCGAGCTGACCACGCTACAGAAAGGCATTGCAGCCCCGCAGGTCATGCTGGTTCCGGAGATTTTTGGATTTGAACCGGGCGTTCTTGCCGGTCGTCTGTGTAACAGCGCCGTCACCATTGCTGACAGCCCGGCACGTGTGGCAACCGGGGCGCTGTCCGCACTGAAAACCACAGAGCGCCCGAAAGACAGCGCAGGGCAGGCAATTGATCTCGACACCCTGCAGGCACTGGCAACCGCCCGCTACAGCGTGCCCATGTGGTATGCCGACTATGAGGGTCTTTACTGGGCTGACGGTGTAACACTTGAGGTGGAAGGCGGGGACTTCAACGTCATTGAGCATGTCCGCATTGCTGATAAGGTGGCGCGCCGCGTGCGGCTGATGGCCATCCCCAAGATTGCAGATCGCTCGCTGAACAGCACGCCGGGCAGCATTGCCGCACATGAAACGCTGTTTGCCCGCCCACTGCGTGCCATGGCGAAATCCACGCAGATTAACGGCATCACGTTTCCGGGCGAAGTGAAATCGCCCAAGAAAGGCGACGTGGTTATCACCTGGCAGGACGAAAAGACGGTCAGCATCAGCATTGTTGTCCGCCCTTACGCCTGCCCTAAAACCATCAAAGTGGGCATTCAGCTGGATAAATCTCTGGAGGAAAACGCATGACGACCCGCATTAACGGCATGGCGTTTGACACCTTTATCGGTGGAACGGATATCCATGTGAAAAGCATCTCACTGGACATCAGCGATGAAAGCGCCGTTGCCAAAACCCGTGGCATCCCTGACGGTAAACTGCGTGGACCTGTCAGTGCCGAAGGTGAAATCGAAATGAGTACCCGCAGCTTTAACCAGCTCGGGGAAGTAGCTGCTCAGGCGGGATCGTGGCGCGATCTGCCGCCAATGGATTTTGTGTTTTACGCCAACACGGGCACTGAAGAAATCCGCGTCGAAGCCTTCGGTTGCGAGCTGATGCTTTCCGGCCTGTTAAGCATTGACACCGAGAGCGCAGATCTGACCACGCACAAAATCAAGTACGTGGTGGCAAGCCCTGACTTTGTGCGTATCAACGGCGTGCCCGTTCTCTCAGAGAACGACGTGCGCGGACTGATGGGGTGAACCATGCAGGAGCATGAGCGCACCATTATCACCCTGGGCATTCTGGGCGGAATCGCTGCCGCAAGTCGGGTGCTGGCTGGCGCAGAGCCGATTACGTTGCGGTTGTTTGTGGGTCGAACCCTGCTGGGGAGCGCGCTGGGTGTTTCTGCCGCCGCCCTGCTGGTTCGTTACCCGAACCTTGACCCACTGGCCATTGCCGGCGCAGGCACTGCAATGGGCGTTGCCGGTTACCAGGTTGTGGAAATCTTCCTGCGTCATATGCGCCGGAAGCTGGGCGAGAAAGAGAACAAAGAGGAGTAACAGCAATGCTGTCCCGCAGGGAACAAAAAGCTGCCGCCATTGCATGGAAAATTATCCGGGCGTTGTGGCGCTGGCTGCGCAAACCTCAGCAACCTCATAAGGAGCAAAAATGAAACTCTCCGATAAGCAACAACAATTTACCGTCATGATCGGAAAACTCATCGAGTTTGCCCATCAGCGCGGTTATGGCCTGACGTTCGGTGAGGCGTACCGCACGCCAGAACAGGCAAAACTCAACGCACAAAAGGGATCCGGCATTGCCAACAGCCTGCACTGCCAGCGGCTGGCCGTGGATTTTAACCTGTTTATTAACGGTGAATATCAGACCCGCACAGAGGCCTACCGCGAGCTGGGCGAGTACTGGGAGTCTCTTGGTGGCGCATGGGGCGGTCGTTTTAAAAAACGCCCGGATGGCAATCATTTCAGCCTTGAGCACGACGGCGTGCGCTGATTTTACGCTTAATAAGCCTTCCTGCAGGCTTATTAAGCCCTCTTATTCTTGACTTTAAAAGGAAATGATGATGAACGATAAAAACACCCAGACTACCGCAGAGAACACCATCACTTTACAGGTCGGCGAGCATGAACTGACGTTTATCCCGACCGTAAAAGCCTACAACGACCTGCAGAACGACTTCATGCCGGATAACAAAATCGCGCCGCTGAAAAACTACCTGCGCCGTATCGTGATTAAAGAGCACCGCGATCTGCTTAACCAGTTGCTGGAAAAACCAGGAATGCCGGCCAGCCTGGCAACAGCCGTGAATAACGAGTTTGTGCCGGAAGTGGAAATCACCGTAAAAAAATAAAAAGCCATCTGGGGGCCATTGATCGCAATGACCTTACCCGGATGCTGATCCTGCGCCGCCACTGGCTGCCCGGCGAGGATGACTCGCCGCAGTCACTGGCTGCCGCCGTCTGGCTGGATAACCACTACTGGGAAAATATGAGCATCGCCGTCAATAACGGCATTATCCGTGCTTTTAAGGGATCGTAATGTCACAACAGCGCCTTGAATTACTTCTTGAACTGACAGACCGCCTGACAAGGCCGTTGCGTGCAGCCGGGCGACAGGTTCAGGGATTTGCTGCAACAAGTCGGGGAGCCTTTCGGGACATTGCTACCGGAGGCGCTGCGCTCTGGGGAGTGGGTGCAGCCATTCAGGGGGCACTGATGCCAGCCATTGAAATGGACAGGGCGCTCGGTGAGGTGAAATCACTGGGCGTCGCAGAGTCCGGATTGCGTAAACTCAGCCGCGCCGCCGTTGATTTCACTATGGAATACGGCGGGGCTGCGCAGGATTTTGTGCGTGCTTCTTACGACATCCAGTCAGCCATTGCCGGGTTAACTGACGATGAGCTGTCGCGCTTCACCACCGCATCAGCAACGGTGGCAGCAGCAACCAAATCCAGCAGCCAGACCATTACCGCCTACATGGGCACCATGTACGGCATCTTTAAAGACCAGGCTGATGCCATGGGAAAAAGCAAATGGGTGGAGCAGGTCGCCGGGCAAACCGCCACCGCCGTGCAAATGTTTAAAACAACCGGCGATAACATGTCAGCAGCGTTCACCACGCTGGGTGCCAGTGCAAAAGCGGCCGGTATCGATGCGGCTGAACAGTTCGCCGTGCTGGGACAACTACAGGCCACCATGAGTGGCAGCGAGGCCGGGACAAAATACAAGGCATTTCTTGCCGCAGTAGGCAGCGCCCAGAAAAAGCTGGGGCTTAATTTCGTGAATAAAGACGGCACGATGAAAAGTGTTGTCGAGATCATGAAACTTATCAGGGGTAAATTTGGTGATCTGTCAAAAGTGGCTGATTCCGATTTGCTGAAAAGCGCCTTTGGCTCCGATGAAGCTGTGGCCATGATTAAATTACTCAATGCGGACATTGGCGGACTTGAAAAGAATATCGCCACGCTGGGCAATATCAAAGGTATGGATAAGGCTGTCGAAATGGCGCAGGCCATGGCTGATCCATGGGAACAGGCCGCCGCAATTATTAACGGCATTCGCATCGAAATCGGCACGCAGTTGCTGCCTGTTCTGTACCCGTTTATCCAGAAAAGCAACGAAGGCGGTAAATCCTTTGTTGCCTGGTTACGTCTGTATCCCAATATCACACGGGCTATTGGTTTACTGTCTGCCGCCCTGCTGGGCATTGCCGCAGTGGGTGCCGTTGTCAACATTATGGTGGGTGTGGCGAAGTTTGTCTGGACAGGACTGCGGCTGGTCTGGCTGGCAGCAGTTGCACCCCTGAAGATTCTCATTCTGCTGAAACGCACACTGACGGCTACCATGTGGGCATTCACTGTAGTTGCCCGAACGGTCAGGGCGTTGTATCTGGCCATGTCCATTGCTATGGGAACATACAACGTCAAAGCAAAAATTCAGCTGGCGCTGCTGAAATTACAGCGCGCCGGACTCTGGCTTTATTCTGTTGCGCTGGGTGCCGCCGGCATAGCAATGAAAATCTACACCGCAGTCACCAGCGGAGCTGCAATTGCAACACAGTTACTTTTCAGCCCCATCACATTAATCATCCTGGCACTGGCTGCGCTGGGCGTGGGCATTTATTTCCTGATCACCCGCTGGGATGAGATTAAAGTCGCGCTGATGGATACTGCCGCCTTTCAGTGGGTGGCTGAAATGGTCGGCAGTATGGGGGCATGGTTCGGCAATGCATGGAACACAATCCAGGACGGCTGGAATGCACTGGTTAACTATTTTTCCACGCATTCACCACTGGATGCCCTGAAGGATCTCGCGGGCGGCATCCTGAATATTTTCAGTAACCTCTGGGAACTGGTGAAACAGTCCTTCAGTGATTCATGGGGCTGGATTGTAGGCAAGCTCAACATGATCCCCGGCGTCAATATCGACACACCGGAAAGCACAGGAAGTGGCGAAGGCTCCGTATTAACCGGCGGCAAAGCCATCAGTGCGGGACCGGGCGGCATTGCGGCAGAGATGCAGAACAACAGCGAAAACCAGACCACCATCGACAACTCCCGTCGTGTGGTTAACGTCAATGTGCAGGATCCATCCCCTGCCCGTCTTAACGAGTGGATGGAGCTGCATGCATACTGATAAACCGCTTTACATTGATTTGCTCATCACCGGCCGCAATCTCACGCTGAACAGCGCCAGTGAGCCGGTGTTATGCAACAACAGGGAAAGTATTGCCCAGGACTGCCAGCACGCCATCATTGAGAGCGGACTGGCAACGCGCCTGCTGGCTGAAAAAAGCCCGACACTTCGTGCCGACATCATGATGCAGATGACACTGCTGATTGAAGATGATGAGCGCATCACACCCGGCACGGTCAGTGTGACAGAAGAAACCCCGCTTTCTGGTCGCCTGCTGATTAGCGCCCACACCGAAGATTTTTTTGAACCCCTGACTTTTACGGTATCTCTTGATGATTAACGGCAAACCCACCGCAGATTACGAGCGCATTCTGGCTGATAACGGCATGCCGGTAACCGAAGAACAGGCACGCGCTGAATTTGAAGCCATTATCAAAGACGAAGGGCTTATCACCAACACATCCCGCATGTCGCCGTTCTGGCGACTGATTACAGCCATCACCACAAAACCCGTGATGTGGCTGAAAGATGCGCTGGTTAATGTGGTGATGAAAAACCTGTTTCTGGCCGATGCCAGCGGTGTATTCGTTGATGTTTTTGCCTGGGCGGTAAACCTGCAACGCAAGGCCGCCACGCACGCAGCCGGCGTGATTCGTTTCACCAAGAACGACATTGATCGCGCAGTTACCGTGCCGGCCGGTACGCAGATTCAGACAGAACGCATTAACGGCGTGATTTATACGCTGACCGTTGTCAGGGATACCGTTATTCCGGCAGGAACACTCAGCATGAACATCGATGTTTCTGCGGAACAGGCCGGAGCCGGCTTTAATCTTGCGCCGGGATATTACCGCATCCTTCCGGTGGCGATTGATGGTATTGCCGGCGTTGAGAACGATGAAAACTGGCTGACCACACCGGGTGCCAACGAAGAAAGCGATGACGAGCTGCGTGATCGTGTTCGCAATCAGTTTAATCTTGCCGGCGCTTATCACACAGATGCTGTTTACCGGGGATTAATTGCCGGCGTTGCCGGCATCAGTGCCGACCGCATCTATTTTCTGCATGACGCACCACGCGGCCCCGGAACAGCAAACGCTTACATTCTGCTGGATACCGGCATCGCATCCGAACCGTTCGTTGATGCCGTAAACGCATTCATTAACGATGAAGGTCATCACGGACACGGTGATGATCTGCGCTGTTTTTCCATGCCTGAAACACGCCACACCCTGACCGTGACACTCTGGTTATATGCAACACTGAACCTCAGCGATGAGGAAATTCAGACGTTATTGCGCAATGTGGAAAATCTGGTTCGCTGTGCATTTCGAGAAAACAGCGATTATGACGTTCAGAAAACATGGCCGTACAGCCGTTTCAGCATGTCCAGACTGGGCGAAGAGATCCACCAGGTATTTCCGCAGGTGGAGTCGGTTACATTTTCTCTTCCGGATATTCTCAGTGATCTGGCTGTTCCTCGTCTGGAATCCCTTACTGTGGAGGTGAGCGCGTGAAACTTCCGGAGATCCCTGAATTCCCGCTCCCCACCTGGATGAATAAAGGCGAGCCGTTAACGCTGGCACATTCATCGCATCGCTACTGGGAAAAGGTATACAGCTGGCTGACGTGGCCACTACAGCAGATTGATGTCGACACCTGCGCAGAGCCTTTACTTAACCTGCTGGCTTATCAGCGCAATATCACCCGATTTAAAGGTGAGCCGGTTTCGTTATTTCGCTTAAGAGTGAAACACGCGTTTATTAACGCTCAGGACTCTGGCGAACGCGCCGGCTTCGAACGCATCTTTAAGCGTCTTGGCGTGGGAGACGTTAAAACACTGGAACGGCAACTGCAGCATGACTGGGACGTTATTTTACTGCGCATTAATGACACCCAGTTAAGTGAAAACAACGCGCTGATGATGCAGCTCGTGCGCCAGTATGGTCGTACCTGCAGGCGCTATTTCTTTCAGGTAATCAATACAACCACTGCCCGGCTGACAGCCGGCACATTTGATGGTCATTACAGGTATCACACAGCAGAAGCAACGGTGAGAAAGGACACCATCTGGTTAACCGCTTCGCTACAGGCAGGACATTACGGCCTGTCCGTGGAGCATTACACATTACAGGCAGACGAAGCATGAGCACAATTATTACTGAACAGTACGAACACTGGTGTGCGAATCAGCTCATCAGTGGAAAACCTGCGCGCCCGGATACATTTGTTTTTGGATATATTCCGGGACAGGATGAATCCGCAGAGATCCCCCGCGATGAGATACTCCCTGATGAATCCATGATTCAGTATCGTGCGCCGGTCACCCAGTACGGCCTCCTGTCGCCGAACGCGACCGCGTTTTCCATCATTCTGGACACGACAGTCGGCGACTTCGAATACAACTGGATCGGTCTGCTGAACGAAGAAAGCGGCGTGCTCTGCATGATTGCACACACACCTCGTCAGCAAAAAATTAAAACAGCGAACGGCGTGCAGGGAAACAACCTGATCCGCACATTTTCCATGGAGTTTGACGGCGCGGCCGCAGCAATGCATATCGATGTCAGCGCCGATGTCTGGCAGATTGATTTCACTGCGCGCCTTGCAGGAATGGATGAGGCCCGCCGGCTGCTGGCGTTTGATCACTACGGTGAAGCCGCTTTTCTGGGGGATGGTTTTCAGGTCAGCTATCAGGATGGTACCGCTACTGTTGCCGCCGGCGTGGGTTATGTGGGAGGTCTGCGCGTCAGTCTGCGCAAACCTTACAGCCTGCCGGCTGCGGTCGGGGATACCCTCTGGATTGATGCAAGCTGGCAGGGATTTGTTACCGGCGAATGGAATACCGTTTTTACGTTCTGCGCCCGCCAGGAACATGCGTCTTATACAGACGGTAACGGCTTCCGACACTTTGTCGCGCCACTTGCAAAAATGACAGGAGACGGCCCACAGGACCTGCGCCCGGAGACACCCGACGAGGAACAGAGCAATGCACTGGCAGAGCACGAAAAATCCCGCCATCATCCGGATGCAACACTGAAGGAGAAAGGCTTTGCGCAGTACAGCAACTCCACCGACAGCGACGCAGAAGACCGCGCCGCCACATCAAAGGCAGTAAAAGCTGCAATGGATAAAGCAAAAGACGCTGTTGAGCGCGACGGCGACACCATGACCGGGGAGCTGAAAGTCCGTGGTGTTAATGCACTGAGGATTTTCAACGAAGCTTTTGGCCTGATTTTTCGTCGCTCTGAAGAGTGCCTGCATCTTATTCCCACCCGGGAAAATCAGGGCGAAAATGGCGATATTGGTCCCCTGCGTCCGTTCACTATTAATCTGCGGACGGGTGAAATATCCATGTCGCATAAAGTGTCTGTTGGTGGCGGCTCTCAGGTGAATGGTGCGCTGGGTATCGGCGTTCAGAACGCGCTGGGCGGAAACTCAATTGCTTTCGGGGATAACGATACCGGCCTGAAACAGAATGGTGATGGCCTGCTGGATGTTTATGCCAATAGCGTGCATGTGTTGCGTTTTCAGAGTGGCAGCATTCAGAGCAATAAACCTGTAAACGTTACCGGGCGGGTAACACCGTCAGACTACGGAAACTTTGATGCCCGTTACCAGACCAAAACAGGCGGCGTGCAGGATGTGCGTTATGGTTCCGAAATGTATTACAACCCGGGAGGTAACCAGATATCCTGGACATTTCGCTCACCTTCAGGCCATGGATTATCTGGTATTAATGTGCAGGAAACCGGAAGTAATTCGGCAGATAACATCGGCGGCGTGTATTACCGACCGCTTCAGAAACTGATTAACGGCACCTGGTATAACGTGACGAGTGTTTAACAATGTTGCATTTAAAAAATATTACTGCGGGCAATCCGAAAACCGCAGAACAATATCAGATGACAAAACAATATGGTGTCACCTGGCTTTTTTCGGAAGACGACAAAAACTGGCATGAAGAACAGAAGAACTTTGCCAGCGACACAATAAAAATGGTTTACACCGGGGACGGGCGCGTGGTGTGGGTCGGTAAGGATGTGACAGGCATTGAACCCCGTAATGCCAGTGTTATTGAAGTTCCGGATATTACCGCTAATCGCCGTATTACCGTGCCTGGTTACTGGTTTTACCGCGATGGCAATTTTATCTTCGACTACAAACTTAAAGCGGAAGATGAGCGTGATGCACTGTTAAAACAGGTCAGCATCATGACCAGCGAATGGGAAAAAGACCTGCTGCTGGGATTAATCAGCGACGAAGACAGGGAAAAACTGAAAGCCTGCCGTATTTATACAAAAACGTTACGGGAGATGACATTCAGCCAGGTTACAGATAAAGCATCGTATGCCGCGATTGTATGGCCAGAATTACCGCAGAACATTAGCGAGAATTAAGAAGTAATGAGCGCACTGTTGACGAAAGCATTTGAGAAATGGGTTGCTGAATGCACCGCCAGTAATTTACCGGCACGCCCTGACGCTATTGTTTTTGCACTGATGGAGAGAGAGCCTTCCAGAGATGATACGATTATTCCTCCTGAAAAAATCACGCACAGGGTAAATAACCTACATTATGGAAAACTGGATCAAAACAGCATTGTGTGTAGTGCCATTGTTGCTGATAACGAAAATTTCAACTACGACTGGATTTGCCTGGTTCATCAAGCCAGTAACACATTGTGCGGAGTTATAAGTGGTCCTGTTCGACATAAACACACAGGAGAAACTATCATCCGGAATTTCGCCATCATTTTTAGCGGACTGCCACAAATCGCTCATATTACTACTCCGCCACAAAGCTGGCAGGTAGATTTTTTTTCTGAATTAAATAACAAGGCTCCTCTGGAAAGCCCGTCGTTTTCCGGAGCGCCAACCACTCCAACACCACCAAATGATGCAGCGGGTCTTGAGATTGTTAATGCCAGATTTGTACGAATGTTGATAGCTGAGGCAATGGCTCCTCAGGAAAAACCTGCCCTCCCACCGGAAACACCAAAGCCCGCTTTGCAAATCAGCAGAGTACTGCTTCAGTCCGGGGAACAGACAAGGGGGCCTTTAACAATTAATAGAAAATTTGTTCAGTCAGGGCGCACCATCCACGAACCGATAACCATTAACAACATACAATTACAAACCGGACGTCTGATGAGCGAGCCGGTAACAGTTAACAGGGGCTTATTTGTACCAGCATATCAAACCAATGAGCCACTGACAGTAGCTCGGGCAGTACTGCAGTTTGCGGTTTTATCTGCTGCTTAATAGAAACTAAATAAGGGGAATATTTTGAATATTATTAATCTGGAAGGGTTCCGACAAATTCCGGCGAATGAGGGATTGTGCGAGAACTATTATTCAACAAATATTATTTCAGCACTGAACGAAAACGGTGTCACGCTTATCAATGATATGTCCGGTTCTGTAACATCCGTCTGTCGTGGCACTCAGGCCGTAAATACTGTAGAAAGAACGGGGCTGATTTTTACGACACCCTCATATGTCACACTGTACAGCACACTCCCGGACTTAAAGACCTCAGCTGTACAGCTGGGATTTCGTCTGACATTAAGTGCGGGAAAGAAATATTCATCTTCGCCATCCCACATCAGGATTAATGGCTATTCATTTACAACCCCGTATCCTGATGAAGCAGCCAGTTATTACTATGAAATTTTCGCAACGCGAAACGAAAACGGCTATGTCTCAGCCAGTCTGTACTGCAACCGCTCATTAGCTGGAAATACATCGTTTTATGTATCAGATGACCGGACTGACAAAATTCAGGTGAGTATTGGTAGTGGTGACAATATTTTTTCATCGGGTGCATCCGGCACGTTAATGCTGGGTGATATGTACTGTGGAACAGTGGCATACGGAAAAAATAACAGCGCGGAACCCGCCCTGCTTGGGGCTATTGAGGTCAGATACAGCCCGGTAACCGCATTTACCGGGGGGAGTGCGAAAAACTCGCTGGATAAAGATATCGTCACGGGACTGAACACCTCTGACAGTGATGCCGGATACCTGATGCTCTCACCGTCCCCGGAGGCGGCACAGGTTACGTTTGGTGCGGTAGATAACAGCAATGGCGATCTGGTCGCAGTTATGGCGGCTGTCACTTATCGCAGTGCGGACGCCCCCAATAACTGCCTGGCCTGGAGTGTAAAAAGCGGAAGCCATGAAGGAGAAACAGTTACAGAGAATGACGTGCAGGCTGACACAAACAGCTGGACGACTGTCTCACAGAGTTTTACGACACAGCCTGACGGAGATATCCCATTTACTGAAGGAGAGATAATTTTTGCAACGGAGTTATATAACCAACCCACAACCTCCCGACAGTAACCGCGCAAGTACCAGCAATATCTCACACACCTATGAATATTCATTTGAAAGACAATAAAAATAACCGCCCTGACTGGGCGGTCTCAATTCTGCACCCGCACCCCATAAACATCACCAGTTCAATGATTTGTTTCCACCCATGGTCAGTAAATACAGGGAATACCACACCATCGGGACGCTACCTCAGTCCGGATAATGCAGTGTCTGCACTTTTACCGTATCTGACAGAAAATACACAAAAAGACGTCGTGGCGATGTTATTCTGCGCCCCGTCTGTTGCTGAGTTTTTATCGCTTGCCAGACAATTTTCAGGTGCATTTCCGTTGCCAGAAATAGGGAGAATGTCCCGTATGATCTCCAGCCAACTTTCGCTGACCATCAGCAGAATGCAAATCCCCGCCAGACCGGTAACATCACTTCCGGAACCGATAATGCTGTCGACACAGACCACTCGCAGCATGTCGCTGGCTGCAACCATTGCACAGGCAGCTACTCCTGCTGCCACATCACCGGAAACATTGTCATCAGAGCTGCGTCAGTTCGCGAATGCGAGAGATAAAGCTCTACAGGAAATCGCTGATCAGCAGGCCGCACTCCGGCAAAAATTTTGCCCGGTGTGGCGCTTTTGCTACAAGGGAGTCCTTAGCCAGGCCGCAGCGCTGATACAAAAAAACATCCCACACCCCGAGTGGGTTTTTACAGCTGTGATGCTGTTCGTCGGCGATGATCTCTCATCACTAAGGGAAGCACTACATGACCCAGATGATTGTCCTTGCGCTTGACGGGGAAGCCATTCTGCTGCGCAACATCACCGTCAGCGCCACCATGCAACTACCGGATAAAGATATGTCCGGACAGTCAACCAGCACCACGAGCGCTCAGCAGGGAAACAAGGCTAAAGAGCTGCGCGTGTCGGGGGTTATTGACTTTAACGATGAAGCTATTCTGACCCGTATTTTTCAGCTTGCGGAGGCAACAGAAAGTAACGGAGCTAAAAAAACGTATCGCATTGCCAACGCTACCGCGAAGGCAATCAATATGCGACAGGGGGTATTTTCTGGTGGCATTGATGCCACGGAACAACAGGGGAAAATGCACTGGCAGGTCACCTTTACTCTCAGGGAAAAATTAAGCGTGCCGGAAAAAGCATCGGCACGCAGTGGCTCACAGAAAACAATCGCAAAGCAGCAGACACAGAACGGCAGTGAGCTGACGCCGGATAAAGGAATGAATACCCAGGAAACTTTCTGGAAAAATATCAATGATGGTATTGGCTCCGGGCTGGACTGGATTGGCATCGGGAGCGTGAAAAAGGAAGGGAAAACATGAAATTAATACAACGCTGTATTATTAATGGCGAACGGGTGGAAATTGCCGATATAAACCTTGTTCTTACCCTGAATGCTGCCGGTCGTGGCTTCATTTCTGTTAACAATCTGTCACCCGAACACAGCCTTGCCGGCGCAATGGTACAAATTGATCTCGGCCGTGACGGTGAAGCATGGCGCTATTTCTCCGGCTACATTGAGCGCGATCAACCTGCTGAAAATGGCTCACGTCGCCTTTTTATTCGTGAAGCGGCTGCTGTGCTGGATTTTGATTTCCCTTGCTCCATGCAACACCCGACGTTGCGGGGGGTACTCGATAATCTGGGGCGACAAAGCGGTATCGTTTTTATCACTCCGGATGCGGATTATGCCAGTATACCAACTCCCTACATCACCCACAGCGGCAGCGGAGCACAACTGCTCAGCCAACTGGGGCGAGCATTCAGTATCAGCGATTACGTCTGGCACCCTATGCCGGACGGTTCTGTATTTGTGGGAAGCGCAGCTGATTCACGATTTGCCAGTATTACAATGCCGGATATTCCGCAACAGTACACACTCGGGCAAAGCGGCGGAAACAGCATCGACATCATGTTTATGGAAACTGTGCGACCGGGCGTGAACCTACCGGCCGGGCGCATTACCCGTGTAGCCCTCAACAACGAGAAAATGACCCTGACATGGGAGCGCCTTACCGCCACGGGTAACCCTGTTTCCAAATCACCATTACGCAGACAAATGGAAACACAGTTCCCGGAACTGGCCAGCGGTACGCTACATACCCGGCTGGCGCGCGTCATTGCGCCAACGGAGCCAACTACCCTGGGCGATGTGGCCGACAGTTTCCGCCCACGCTACGCCGTCGATGTGCAGTTGCTTGATGAGAACGGCAACGATAAAAGCGACACGCCCGTTTACCCGGCAGTACCGCTCCCCGTCCCCATGGCTGGCAGTGAGGCGGGATGTTTTGCCTACCCACCGGCAGGCACCATCGTGGAAATATCCAACATTGAAGGACGTCCGGACAAACCCGTTATCAGGCAAATCTTACCCGCTGGCCATAACCTGCCTGATGTAAAGCCCGGCGAACAGCTGCAGCAACAGCGCGCAGAAGTGTTTCAGCGCGTCACGGCTGACGGAAGCTGGCACAGAGAAACCGACCAGCAAATCAGAGAACATTCAGCCCGGCGAACCATTAACAGCGATCAGGAGGAACGCACAACAACAACCAGAACAACCACAGTACAGGCAAACGATATAACCAGCGTTCTGGGAACCAGCAAGCTAATGGCAGGACAAATAGAGCACCTTACTACCGGTCATTACGCGATCGCAGCCAGTGAGCATATCCAGATGGTAGCGCAGGATTTGCTGACTAAACTCAAAGGGGCGACATCCACGATTGAACACGACCTTACTGAAAACGTGGGAGGTCGCAGAACATGCCGAGCGGACGGTGGTCTGGAGTTTACAGCCCCGACAGTATTTATTGGTCGCGGTGACTCACGGGAAAAATCCGGACTTAATCTGCTGACGTTGTTGATTGATATTCTGGATCTGGTTCAGTTGCTGGCCACACACACTGCAAACCACACCCACAGCAACACCGGCGCACCAACAAACAGCAGCGAACTTGCTGCAGACGCCCAACAGGCTACGAGCCTGCGCGAAAAATACTGTGACCTTATCGCCTGATCACCGGGCATAAAACCCCCATAAACGCCCCATCACGCAACGCACGGCTCCGGTCGTGCGTTTTCATATCCGCCACCTGATTAATGCGTTCTGCGTGCCATTCCGGCGCTGTATGCGCACACCACGTAAACGGTGTGACGTAAAGCGTGAGGTGACGTAAACCGCGCTACCCCCTCCAACCCGCGGGTTTTGTGTCGAAACACTTTTTCAGTTTTCTGCCGTGCAAAAATGACCGCCAGCCCGCGCAGCAACTGAGGGAAAAGCGAAGATCTGAAATTTCACGTTTTGAAATTTTTTGCAGTTTTCAGAGAGGTTTTTTACGATCCCATAAATGGCGGGGTCAACGAAACCGCATGATATTAAAAGAGTTTTCATGCTTTACGTGGGGTAAGACACGATCGCGAAAGGATCGCATAGAAAAATCGTCAAACAACGAAGCCAGACGCGGCGCGGCCTGCGTAAAATTGAGAGTCGAAATTAAACTGAAAAAAGGATCAATGCCGCGCCTCGATCGCACATGACGATCTATGCAGCAACAGGACGAAAAACCGGCGCGAACGCCGGCGGAAGCATGTATCAAATGCGTGACTGAATAATGTCTGCGGTCGGGAATTTTATATCAGAAGACTGACAGGCCTCAACGGATTGAAACAAGGGAAAAAACCAGGCTAGAATTCGCGCGGGTGCCTTTCGGCTGATGGCTGGAGGGAATACCTGAAGGCCGGATGTGGAAAGGCCCCGAGTCAACTTTAACGTTAACCCGAGGCCCTAGCCATACAACCTTCGCAAGTCGTAGGTTAGCGCCTCTCCGAAAAAGGAGCAAGTGCTATGTCGCAAAAATCGCTAATCGCCATCACCACACTGTGCGTGACGGCAATCCTCATCATCTGGATGTTGCGGGGTTCGCTCTGCGAGATACGGATGAGCTTCTGGGGAGCGGAGTTTGCGGCGTTCTTACAGTGTAGACAGTAAGAAAACCGCGACGGGGAAGGCAACTTCCCCGTCAATCGGTTGCCAGGGTAAGGTCGATAAGGCACCCTATACACATCCCAAAGCAGAAACCCGCAGCGTAAAAACTGCGGGTTTTCTTTTTGGTTCCCTCACTCATGAGGACACCAAGAACAAAGCCCACAACATAGAATCTGTGGGCTTTTTGCATTCAAAGATGGACGTTATATGGACACTTAAAAATAAAATCCATTTATTTTCAAATAGCTAAACCTCTTCTTAAAGCGCCCGCAGGCGCTTTTTAGAGTAAGAAAAGTTGGATATTAGCCAATATATTCCAGTCCGTTCATGTACGGACGCAGAACTTCTGGCACTTCGATACGACCATCAGCCTGCTGATAGTTCTCCATTACCGCAACCAGCGTACGACCAACAGCCAGACCAGAACCGTTCAGAGTATGAACCAGACGGGTTTTCTTGTCAGACTTGCTGCGGCAGCGTGCTTGCATACGACGAGCCTGGAAATCCCAGACGTTAGAGCAGGAAGAAATCTCGCGGTAAGTATTCTGCGCCGGGATCCACACTTCCAGATCATAAGTTTTGCATGCGCCAAAGCCCATGTCACCGGTGCAAAGAATGATCTTACGGTACGGCAGGCCCAGCAGTTGCAGGACTTTTTCTGCATGACCGGTCATCTCTTCCAGCGCCGCCATTGAATCTTCCGGGCGCACAATCTGAACCATTTCAACTTTGTCGAACTGGTGCATACGGATCAAACCACGGGTATCACGACCGTAAGAGCCCGCTTCAGAACGGAAACATGGAGTATGGGCGGTCATCTTAATAGGTAGATCATCTTCATCGATGATTTCGCCACGCACCAGGTTGGTCAGAGGAACTTCTGCTGTTGGGATCAGCGCGTAATTACTGGTGTCCGCTTCTTCTTCCAGCGGGCGAGTATGGAACAGGTCGCCAGCAAATTTCGGCAGCTGACCCGTACCGTACAACGTATCCTGGTTAACCAGATAAGGGACATAGTTTTCGCTATAACCGTGCTGCTCGGTGTGCAGATCCAACATAAATTGCGACAGTGCGCGGTGCATGCGAGCGATCTGCCCTTTCATTACCACAAAGCGCGAACCGGTCAGTTTAACTGCCGCCGCAAAGTCCAGGCCAGAGTGCATTTCACCCAGCGTCACATGATCACGGATTTCGAAATCAAATTTACGCGGGGTACCCCAGCGGCTGACTTCTACGTTGTCATTTTCGTCTTTACCTACCGGCACTTCATCTGCGGGCAGGTTAGGGATTGTCAGCGCGATATCGCGAATTTCAGCCTGTAAAGCATCCAGCTCGGCTTTTGCTGCATCCAGCTCTTCGCCCAGTTTGTTCACTTCCAGACGTAAAGGCTCAATATCTTCCCCGCGCGCTTTCGCCTGGCCTATGGATTTCGATCGGGAGTTACGCTCCGCTTGCAGATTTTCCGTTTTGACCTGCAATACTTTACGACGCTCTTCAAGAGCGCCCAGCTTATCTACATCCAGCTTAAAGCCCCGGCGTGCCAGTTTTTCAGCGACTGCGTCTGGCTCATTACGCAGCAGATTGGGATCGAGCATGCTTATCCTGTGCTTATCGAATTAAATGGGAGATGTGGTCACAGCCTGCGACCACAGGGATACAGTAACAACATTACCGCAACGATAACATTAACGGTAGCGTTTTATGGGGCTATTTTGATCCTGTTCAGCCAGCCAGGCGAGCTTTTCGCCAATCTTGCCTTCAAGCCCTCTGTTTGTTGGGAAATAGTAGCGTGTTTGTGCTATTTCTGGCGGGAAGTAAACCTCACCAGCAGCATAAGCGTTTGCTTCGTCATGGGCGTAACGATATTCCTGCCCGTATCCCATTTCCTTCATCAGTTTGGTCGGCGCATTGCGCAAGTGAACTGGCACGTCATAATCCGAGCGTTCACGAGCATCGGCCAGCGCGGCTTTAAACGCCGTATAAACAGCATTGCTTTTTGGCGCACAGGCGAGATAAACAATCGCCTGTGCAATGGCGCGTTCGCCTTCTGCCGGACCAACGCGGGTAAAGCAATCCCAGGCTGCTATTGCCACCTGCATCGCACGCGGATCGGCATTGCCGACATCTTCCGAAGCAATCGCCAGGCAGCGACGCGCAACGTATAACGGATCACCACCGGCAGTAATAATTCGCGCGTACCAGTAAAGCGCCGCATCGGGCGCACTGCCACGTACTGATTTATGCAGCGCGGAAATCAGATCATAAAAGCGATCGCCTTTGTTATCGAAACGAGCACTACGTTCCCCGGCAATTTCCGTCAATAATTCAGGTTTCAGGACACGCTTACCGCTGCCATCGACTTCGGCCATATCCGCCATCATTTCCAGCGTATTTAATGCCCGGCGCGCGTCACCGTTCACCAGCTCAGCAATAGCACGCCGCGTCTCATCCGGCAGAACAATATCCTGACCACCATAGCCGCGGGTTTTGTCTTCCATCGCCTGAGTCAGTACTTGCTCAATATCCTCTGTAGACAGAGATTTCAGCAAGTAAACTCGGGCGCGGGAAAGTAACGCCGAGTTTAGCTCAAACGACGGATTTTCAGTTGTCGCGCCGATAAAAGTGATAGTGCCGTCTTCAATGTGCGGTAAAAAAGCATCCTGTTGACTTTTATTGAAGCGGTGTACTTCATCGACAAACAGAATAGTACGGCGGCCGGCATTACGATTCTGCCGCGCGCGCTCTATCGCTTCGCGAATTTCTTTGACGCCAGAGGTAACGGCAGAAATACGTTCCACATCAGCATTTGCATAGCGAGCAATCACTTCAGCGAGGGTCGTTTTACCGGTTCCCGGCGGCCCCCAGAGGATCATGGAGTGCAGATGTCCGGCTTCGATTGCGCGCGGCAACGGTTTCCCCGCAGCCAGTAAATGTTGCTGGCCGATATACTGTGCTAAATTTTCTGGCCGCATACGCGCGGCCAGAGGTTGAAATGTATTATCTGAAAAATCGAGCGACAAATTACTCACTCATCTGCCTCTACTTACGTTGATCATCTACCGTGACACCTTGCGGCGGGGTGAAGGTAAATTTTGCTGGATCCACTGCGCCATTTTGCTGGGATTTTAGCTGATAACTGCTACGCTGATCGTCTTGTTCTACAGCACTAAACTGATGGATCGTGCCATCGCGACCGACGTTGATAGTGAATTGTTTCAAATTGCCATTGCTGGCTTTCGGCGTCAGGATAAAGTCATCGCCATTCTGTTTGATATTGTACTGCTGCCAGTCACTGGACTGGTTACGCGCAATCAGCATAAACGGTGTATTGCCGGTGGCATCTTTCAGCCAGGTTGCCGTAGCCTGTTCAACAAATGGATTGTAGAACCATAAGGTTTTACCATCAGAAACCAGAATGCTTTCGTCTGGCTGGGTCATATGCCAGTTGAACAAATTTGGACGTTTTACCCATAAATCGCCCTGGCCCTCCTGTACTGCGGCACCACTGCCGTCAGTCACTTTTTGGGTAAAGCTGGCATGGAAACTGCTGACTTTATCCAGGCGGCTTTTCAAATCGCTTGCGGCATCAGCCCAAACGCTGCTCGCTACTAAACTTGAGAGTAATGCACAGGTGATGGCAATTTTTTTCATCATTGTTCCTCAAATTATGTCACTCCCGATCGGGAGTTCCCTCTACTCTCTATTCCAGGCTAATCATCAGCTTGAGGAAAGAAGAAAATACTGAATTCTCAGGGAATCGAATGCCGGATACGACGCTATCGCGTCTTATCCGGCCTACAATGCACTAATCAGTCAAACTGTGGAGGCGCCAGTACTTCGCGATTCCCGTTGTGGCCTTGTTCGCTGACAATCCCCTGCGCTTCCATCTGTTCGATGATACGCGCTGCACGGTTATAGCCAATACGGAACTGACGTTGAACGCCGGAAATCGACGCTTTACGTTTTTCAGTAACAAATGCCACTGCCTGATCAAACAACGGATCGAGCTCTTCAGCACCATCAAAACCACCAGCACCACCTTCGTTGTCTTTATCGGAAGTAATGCCGTCAACATACTGCGGACGACCACGCGCTTTCCAGTCCTGCACCACGGCATGAACTTCCTGATCGCGAACAAAGGCTCCGTGAACACGCACCGGCATAGTGGAATTCGGCCCGGAGTAGAGCATATCCCCCATCCCCAGTAATGATTCCGCGCCAGCCTGATCAAGAATAGTGCGTGAATCGATCTTACTGGATACTGTAAATGCAATACGCGTCGGGATGTTCGCTTTAATCAGCCCCGTAATAACATCCACCGATGGACGCTGCGTTGCCAGTACGAGGTGGATACCGGCAGCACGAGCTTTTTGCGCCAGACGCGCAATCAGCTCTTCCACTTTTTTACCGACCGTCATCATCAAATCGGCAAATTCATCCACCAGCACCACAATGTACGGTTCTTTTTTCAGCACTGGGTGCTGAACATCCATACTGTCACCCGGCTTCCAGTAAGGGTCTGGAATCGGACGCATCATACGGTCTGCTTCAGCAATTTTTTCGTTATAACCCGCCAGATTACGCACACCCAATGCAGACATCAGCTTATAACGGCGTTCCATCTCATTGACACACCAACGCAGCGCGTTAGCGGCATCTTTCATATCGGTGACGACTTCCGTTAGCAGATGCGGGATACCTTCATAAACCGAAAGCTCCAGCATTTTCGGGTCAATCATGATGAAACGAACATCTTCCGGCTGTGCTTTATAGAGCATACTCAAAATCATGACGTTCACACCGACAGACTTACCGGAACCGGTGGTCCCTGCAACCAGCAAGTGCGGCATTTTAGCCAAATCGGCCACGACCGGATCGCCTGCGATATCTTTGCCCAATACAATTGTCAGCGGTGACGGATTATCGCGGAATTTCGCATTATCCAGCACTTCTCGCAAGTATACGGTTTGTCGTTTTTTGTTCGGTAATTCAAGGCCCACGTATGGTTTGCCTGGAATAACCTCTACCACACGCACTGCCACAGTCGATAACGAGCGAGCAAGGTCACGTGACAAGTTAGAAATACGCGCAGCTTTCACTCCCGGCGCCAGATTCAGCTCAAAACGAGTGATAACGGGGCCCGGAGAGTAGTTGACAACATCAGCCTTAATACGGAAATCGGCCAAACGAGCTTCCACCAGACGCGCCATTTGCTCAAGAGCAAAAGTGTCCACCGGCTCAACTTCACTCGGTGGAGGCGTTAGCAGATCCAACGATGGCAATGGCGTTGTTGGCTTATGTAGCGGACGACTATCACCGTTACGCATTAGCAGCGGATGCAGCAGAGTATCTTGCGGCTGCGGCACTGCCGGCTGTTGATACTGCGGCTGCGGTGCTACCGCCTGTTGCGGCTGTTGATATTGTGGCTGCGGCGCGGCAGCGGCAGCGGCAGCGGCAGCGGCAGCAGGTTGTTGTTGCACTGGTTCAACAATTGGCGTAAACAGCGGCTCTTGCGGACCATCATCGACCAACGCTTTCATCGGTGAAAATTCAAAATCATCCAGCGAGAACGGATTTGATCCTGCCGGTTGTTCACCGGAATAACGCTGCTGCTGCGTCTGGGCAAACTGACGTGCCAACTCAGCCTCTGCCGCGGCATCTTCATCGTCCTGATCTACCGGCACATCATGCTGATATTGCTCGCCATAGCGCTGCTGCTGCGACTGAGCGAACTGACGCGCCAGTTCGGCCTGCTGCATTGCATCTATTTCGTCATCGTCAAACGGTTCAGCAGAATCAGGTTGATTACGCTGAGCTTCGCGAGCTTTCTCTTCCGCAGCTCGCTGCGATGGCAGCTTAATGCCATACGATGCCAGCTCACGACGAGTCGGCACACGAACGCGTTTCGGTCGCGGCAACTGCGGTCCAATGCCCTCTTTAACCTGAGGCCGCGGTCCCCCGCTATTCGCCATACTGAAGACTGGCGCAGCAACGGTTGCAGCAGCACCTGTCGCCAGAGTCGCTTTCTTCACGCCTGATGCCAGCGGCGAAACAGACGCCGCGGCTTCTACCGGCGGCACTGTTGCAACGCTCGGCCGTGTCATCACCGGCTTGATCGGTTCCGGTTCTTTAACCGGTTCAGGAATAGGTTGATACCAGGCCGCCAGCTGTTCACGTTCACGCGCTCGCTTCTCCTCCACTTCTTCAAAATAGTAAAGCGGCGGGCGAGCGGGTTTTGTCTCTTCTACAACTGGTTCAGGCTCCGCAACGGGTTGCGGTTCAACGGGTTGCGGTTGCTGATACAGCGGCTGTTGCGCTACTGACTGTTGATACGTATGCTCCGGCTGGTGTGCAGACTGTGGAGCATAAGCGGAATGCAACGCCTCAGCTTGCCAGGTGTTATCTGTCGCCAGCTGTTCCGGTACAGGCGCATAATACGGTTGCTGAACCAGTTGTTCTGGCGCAGGTGCGTAGTACGGCTGCTGGACTGGTTGTTCCGGCGAAGACGTGTAGTACGGCTGCTGAACAGATTGCTCCGGTGCAGATACGTAATATGGTTGTTGCGGCTGAGTCGGTTGTTGCAACGGTTCATTATATTGCACCGCAGGTTGCGCATATTGCGGTTGTTGCGGGTATCCTTCAGATGCAGGAGCGTTCGCCGATTCACCCATTTGCGGCGCAGGTTGCCAGGCCACTCCAGGCTGTACCGGCGGAACTTCAACAGGCACAACAGGCGGAGTTTGGGGCTCCATCGGCGTAGCCCTGCTTTGCGTCGTCGTGCTAGCTGCGGCGGTTGTGGCAACAGGTTCGATAATCGGCGCGCCGTTTAATAATGGATCGTATTCATCATATTCAGGCTGCGTCGCGCGGTTGCCCGAAAAAAGCACATCATCAGGATCGGAAGTGACGCCGCGAGCGCTATAAGTTGCATTTTCTTCATCATCCATCCGTTTACCAGAGAACAAGGCGGCATCGGTATGACGCCCCATTGGATTGATGAATTTTTCCGCCAGACGTTTACGACGCGCCAGCGCGCCACGAAGAATACGGGCACGGCGTGATTCACGCTGTTTGCCGTTATTTTCATCTTCGTACTCTTCGTCGTCTTCATACTCATCCTCATCAACCCAGGTATCATCGCGACGAGTGCGATTACTGGCGAAAGTGAGGATATTTAAAATCCAGCCGCCCAGCTTTTCAGCAATGGTCACCCATGACCAACCGGTAAACAGCGTCAGTCCGGCCGCCCAGACACATAGCAGAGCAATTGTTCCCCCACTGCTATGTAGCAACGGCTGCAACGTTGTGCTTAATAAACTCCCGATCACACCGCCAGAAGCGAAATACCAGATATCGTCAGCGTTAATTGCCGCCAGACCACAAGAAGTGAGAATGATCGCCAGCACACCAATAATGCGTAACGAAACGGCAAAATAATCAACGTATTCGTCACTGTCCTGATGACGCCAGGCAAACCAGCAACCACCAATAATAATAATGGGGATGGTATAGGCCATGACGCCGAAAATGAAGAACAGCGTATCTGCCAGCCACGCGCCAGGAGCTCCGCCTAAATTGTGGATGGGCTCATGCCAGGCCGTTTGCGACCAGCTGGGGTCCGAAGGGTTAAAGCTAAGCAATGCTGCCATCAACCAGACGGCAAACAGGACTATAAGAATCAGCAACGCCTCGAGAAGTCGACGCCCGCTGCTTAACTTTGTCAATGTGACTTCTTTGTCTTCAGTGTATTCCTGGCTCAAGAAAGGCTCTCCAGGTTACAGGCTTTTCCCGCCCGATGCTAAAACGGACAACAGTACCAGGTTGCCCCAGTACTGTTGCTGTATGGATTAACAGGAGTGTAATCAAAATACGCCGATTTTGCACCTGTTCCGTGTTAGCGCGTCTTAATAACCAGACGATTACTTTGCTTGACTTCTTCCATAACAACGTATGTCCGGGTGTCATTGACGCCAGGCAGACGCAGCAAGGTTTCCCCCAACAGCTTACGGTAAGCTGACATATCCGGCACGCGTGTTTTCAATAAGTAGTCGAAATCACCGGACACCAAGTGACACTCCTGAATCTCTTCAAGTTTTTGTACCGCGGTATTGAATTGTTCAAACACATCCGGGGCGCCACGATTCAGAGTAATCTCAACGAATACCAGCAGTGATGCATCCAGATAATGCGGGTTTAGCAGCGCTGTATAGCCCTGAATAAACCCTTGTCTTTCCAGTCGACGCACACGCTCAAGGCACGGCGTTGGAGAAAGACCTACACGTTTAGAAAGCTCGACGTTAGAAATACGCCCATCCTTTTGCAGCTCATTAAGAATGTTACGATCGATACGGTCGAGATCTTTGCCAGGGCGCTTCTTGCTATCTACCATTATTATTGTCTCTCTGTATTCCTTCCCTACTCCTGTCTGACCCTTACAACATCACTGTTCAGAGTCGCTACCCGTCACGATAGACCGAAATCACGATGATTCACGGCGCGCAATGCCTGGGTCTACGGTGAGAAGACCGTCGCCTTGAGGCAGCTATCGACATCACGAATGGCGTCTGTCCACGCCATACGTAGATTTCACTAGCACGGTAAACATGGTATTTACATGCATGATTATGCGCATATAAGAATACTGTTTTTTTCTTCCTCGAATGTTTTCGCAAAACGCCAGGTGATTGTCAAAGCAAAACATCGTTTTTTAGTACAACATGCCAGTTATTCATTAACAGTGACGTTTAATCATCATTTAATCAGCTCATACACCGAAAAAATTAAGTAGCAGACGTGATAATGACGCACAGCTCCTGCGCATCCATCGCTTCTGACGATTGCACAAATTGTTAACAAAATTGCCATACTCTTTTTTTACGGCTGTAAATTCCCTACAATCCTGCTCATTGTCTGCCAACAACTATGGGGATCTCATGGGCACGACCAAACACAGCAAACTGCTTATTCTGGGCTCAGGCCCGGCAGGATATACAGCCGCCGTTTACGCGGCGCGCGCCAACCTGCAACCGGTTCTGATTACCGGCATGGAAAAAGGCGGCCAACTGACCACCACCACAGAAGTGGAAAACTGGCCAGGCGATGCAAACGATCTGACCGGACCGTTGTTAATGGAACGTATGCATGAGCATGCTGCCAAGTTTGAAACTGAAATCATCTTTGATCACATTAACAAAGTAGATTTGCAGAATCGTCCGTTCCGCCTGACTGGCGACAGCGGCGAATATACCTGTGACGCACTGATTATTGCCACCGGGGCTTCTGCACGCTACCTCGGCTTACCGTCTGAAGAGGCATTTAAAGGCCGCGGCGTTTCGGCCTGCGCCACCTGCGATGGTTTCTTCTATCGCAACCAGAAAGTGGCAGTTATCGGTGGCGGTAATACCGCTGTTGAAGAAGCTCTGTATCTTTCCAACATTGCTTCCGAGGTGCATTTGATCCACCGCCGCGACGGTTTCCGTGCAGAAAAAATTCTTATTAAGCGTCTGATGGATAAAGTGGAAAACGGCAATATTATTTTGCACACCAACCGTACGCTGGAAGAAGTGACTGGCGATCAGATGGGCGTCACTGGCGTGCGTCTGCGTGATACGCAAAACAGCGATAACATCGAATCCCTCGACGTTGCTGGTCTGTTCGTTGCTATCGGTCACAGCCCGAATACCGCCATCTTTGAAGGGCAACTGGAACTGGAAAACGGCTACATCAAAGTACAGTCGGGTATTCATGGTAACGCCACCCAAACCAGCATTCCGGGCGTATTTGCCGCAGGTGACGTAATGGATCACATTTATCGTCAAGCCATCACCTCTGCCGGTACTGGCTGCATGGCTGCACTGGACGCAGAACGCTATCTCGACAGTTTAGCTGACGCAAAATAATTTACAAATCAGTAACAAAGGTAAAAAAGGCGGCGCCATGCGACTATGGGTCGCCTTTATTTTTTCCTCGTTGTAACATTGCCCTGCAAAAATTCTGATAACTCACCTGCTAAGCGTGCAATGAATAAATCTCGTCAAAAAGAGTTAACTCGCTGGTTAAAACAGCAAAGCGTCATCTCCCAACGTTGGCTGAATATTTCTCGTCTGCTGGGCTTTGTGAGCGGCATATTGATCATTGCCCAGGCCTGGTTTATGGCGCGTATTCTGCAACATATGATCATGGAAAACATTCCCAGAGAAGCTTTATTGCTTCCCTTCGCCATGCTGGTGCTGACCTTTATACTGCGCGCGTGGGTAGTTTGGTTGCGCGAACGAGTGGGTTATCACGCCGGGCAACATATCCGCTTTGCCATCCGCCGTCAGGTTCTGGATCGGCTGCAACAGGCCGGGCCAGCGTGGATTCAGGGCAAACCGGCGGGAAGCTGGGCGACGTTAGTGCTAGAACAAATTGACGATATGCATGATTACTATGCTCGCTATCTACCACAAATGGCGCTGGCAGTATCAGTGCCGCTACTGATTGTCATAGCGATCTTCCCCTCTAACTGGGCCGCGGCGCTCATTCTGCTGGGCACCGCGCCATTAATCCCTTTATTTATGGCTTTAGTTGGGATGGGCGCTGCTGATGCTAACCGACGTAACTTTCTCGCGCTTGCTCGCTTAAGTGGACATTTTCTTGATCGTCTGCGTGGCATGGAAACGTTGCGTATTTTTGGTCGTGGAGAAGCTGAAATTGAAAGTATCCGTTCAGCCTCAGAAGATTTCCGCCAACGGACAATGGAAGTGCTACGTCTGGCGTTTTTATCCTCCGGCATTCTGGAGTTCTTTACCTCCCTTTCTATTGCCCTGGTGGCGGTCTATTTTGGTTTCTCCTATCTCGGCGAGCTGGATTTTGGTCACTACGACACTGGCGTAACGCTGGCCGCGGGCTTCCTGGCACTGATTCTCGCCCCGGAGTTTTTCCAGCCATTACGCGATCTCGGCACCTTTTATCATGCCAAAGCTCAGGCTGTCGGCGCGGCAGATAGCCTGAAAACGTTTATGGAAACTCCGCTCGCCCATCCACAGCGCGGCGAGACTGAATTGACGTCTACCGAACCGGTAACCATTGAGGCTGAGGATCTGTTTATCACATCACCAGAAGGCAAAACCCTGGCTGGCCCGCTGAACTTCACACTATCAGCTGGAAAACGTGCGGTGTTAGTTGGTCGTAGCGGATCAGGGAAAAGTTCTCTGTTGAACGCGATTTCCGGTTTTCTTTCCTATCAGGGGTCGCTACGGCTCAACGGGATAGAATTGCGAGATTTATCACCAGAATCGTGGCGTAAGCACCTCTCCTGGGTTGGTCAAAACCCGCAATTACCCGCGGCAACACTACGAGAAAATGTTCTGCTGGCACGCCCTGATGCCAGTGAGCAAGAGTTACAGACTGCACTGGATAATGCCTGGGTCAGTGAGTTCCTTCCGTCACTGCCACAAGGCGTCGATACTCCCGTGGGTGATCAGGCTGCTCGTCTTTCCGTGGGCCAGGCGCAACGCGTGGCGGTGGCGCGAGCATTGCTTAATCCCTGTTCATTATTATTGTTGGATGAACCCGCAGCCAGCCTCGATGCACACAGTGAACAGCGTGTGATGCAGGCGCTTACCGCCGCATCACTGCGCCAGACAACCTTAATGGTCACCCACCAGTTAGAAGATCTTGCTGACTGGGATGTCATCTGGGTAATGCAGGACGGTCAGATCATAGAACAAGGCCATTACGCGGATTTAAGCGTAGCTAACGGTCCTTTCTCCACGTTGCTGGCCCATCGTCAGGAGGAAATTTAAATGCGCGCTTTGCTACCCTATCTGGCACTGTATAAACGCCATAAGTGGATGTTAAGTCTTGGTATTGTGCTGGCAATTGTCACGCTGCTCGCCAGTATCGGTCTGTTGACGCTTTCCGGCTGGTTCCTCTCAGCCTCAGCGGTTGCGGGCATTGCAGGACTGTACAGCTTTAACTATATGTTGCCTGCCGCAGGAGTGCGCGGTGCGGCGATCACCCGTACCGCCGGGCGCTATTTTGAACGTCTGGTTAGCCACGATGCGACGTTCCGCGTATTGCAGCATCTGCGCATTTACACCTTCAGCAAATTGCTGCCCCTCTCCCCTGCCGGGCTGGCGCGCTATCGTCAGGGCGAATTACTCAATCGTGTCGTGGCGGATGTTGATACGCTCGATCATCTTTACTTGCGCGTTATCTCGCCATTGGTGGGCGCTTTTGTGGTGATTATGGTGGTAACTGTCGGGTTAAGTTTCCTTGATTTCACCCTCGCCTTCACGCTGGGCGGCATTATGTTGCTGACGCTGTTCCTGATGCCGCCGCTGTTTTATCGTGCGGGAAAAAGTACAGGACAAAATCTGACTCACTTGCGCGGCCAGTATCGGCAGCAATTAACCGCCTGGCTGCAAGGCCAGGCCGAACTGACCATTTTTGGCGCCAGCGAACGTTATCGCACGCAGTTAGAGAATACCGAAATTCAGTGGCTGGAAGCACAGCGCCGTCAATCTGAGCTGACTGCTTTGTCACAAGCAATTATGTTGTTGATTGGCGCGCTGGCGGTGATCCTGATGTTATGGATGGCCTCCGGCGGCGTTGGCGGTAATAGCCAACCCGGTGCGTTAATTGCTCTGTTTGTCTTCTGTGCATTGGCTGCATTCGAGGCACTGGCTCCAGTGACTGGCGCTTTTCAGCATCTGGGGCAAGTCATTGCCTCTGCCATGCGCATCACTGATTTAACGGAACAAAAACCAGAAGTGGCTTTCCCTGACACCAGCACTGATGTTCCACAGCACGTTTCACTGACATTGCGCAATGTTGCGTTCACTTACCCCGAGCAATCCCAACAAGCGCTAAAAGGGATCTCCCTTCAGGCAAACACCGGGGAACATATTGCTATTCTGGGACGAACCGGATGCGGCAAATCGACGCTGTTACAACTACTAACCCGCGCATGGGACCCGCAACATGGCGAGATTTTATTTAATGGTAACCCAATCTCCAGCCTGAGTGAGTCAACGTTACGCAAGGCCATCAGCGTTGTACCGCAACGTGTACATCTGTTTAGCGCCACATTGCGCGATAACCTGTTACTTGCAGCACCTGGCACCAGTGATGAAGCGCTGGCGGAGGTATTGCGTCGTGTCGGCCTGGAGAAACTGCTCGAAGATGCAGGACTTAACAGTTGGCTAGGGGAAGGCGGACGCCAACTCTCCGGTGGTGAACTGCGCCGTCTGGCTATTGCCCGCGCGCTGCTGCATGATGCGCCATTGGTTCTGCTGGACGAACCTACCGAAGGTTTAGATGCCACAACCGAAAGCCAGATCCTTGAATTGCTTGCTGAAATGATGCACGGAAAAACGGTATTAATGGTGACCCATCGGCTTCGCGGCCTCTCTCATTTCCAGCAAATAATAGTCATGGACAATGGGCAAATTATTGAACAAGGTAGCCACGCAGAACTGCTTGCCAGACAGGGGCGTTATTACCAGTTTAAGCAGGGTTTGTAAGCTATTATTGAACGATCCAACTTGCGTAGTGGAGTTTTGCAGTCATGCGCCTGGTTCAGCTTTCTCGCCATTCAATAGCCTTCCCTTCCCCGGAAGGCGCATTACGTGAGCCTAACGGCCTGCTGGCGCTGGGAGGCGATCTTAGCCCGGCACGCCTGCTAATGGCTTATCAGCGTGGTATTTTTCCGTGGTTTTCTCCAGGCGACCCCATCCTCTGGTGGTCGCCCGATCCTCGCGCGGTACTATGGCCGGAATCACTGCATATCAGCCGTAGTATGAAACGCTTTCATAAACGCTCACCGTATCGTGTCACTCTGAATTATGCTTTTGGTAAGGTCATAGAAGGATGTGCCAGCAATCGCGAAGAAGGGACCTGGATTACGCGCAGCGTAATCGAAGCTTATCACCGTCTTCACGAGTTAGGTCATGCCCATTCAATAGAGGTATGGCGTGAAAACGAGCTTGTCGGTGGCATGTATGGCGTGGCGCAGGGAACACTGTTTTGCGGCGAATCGATGTTCAGTCGGATGGAGAATGCTTCTAAAACTGCTCTATTAGTATTCTGTGAAGAATTTATCCATCATGGCGGTAAATTGATCGACTGCCAGGTGCTTAATGAGCATACAGCTTCGCTTGGCGCCTGCGAAATTCCCCGTCGGGATTATCTGAGTTATCTCAATCAGATGCGTCTCGGACGATTACCGAATAATTTCTGGGTGCCGCGACGATTGTTTTCACCGCAAGAATGAATGTTTTCGGCACATTTCTCACCAGAGTGTTATAATTGCGATCGCAGAGTTGGTTACGCTCATTACTCCGCTGCCGATAAGGAACTTTTCGCGTCAGGTAACGCCCATCGTTTATCTCACCGCTCCCTTATATGTTGCGCTTATGGTGCGGCTTAGCCGTGTGTTTTTGGAGTTATGTGCAAAACCTGTTTGTTGCGATTTAGCGCACAAATCTTTACTTATTTACAGAACTTCGGCATTATCTTGCCGGTTCAAATTATGGTAGTGATACCCCAGAGGATTAGATGGCCAAAGAAGACAATATTGAAATGCAAGGTACCGTACTGGAAACGTTACCTAACACCATGTTCCGCGTAGAGTTAGAAAACGGTCACGTGGTTACTGCACACATCTCCGGTAAAATGCGTAAAAACTACATCCGCATCCTGACGGGCGACAAAGTGACTGTTGAGCTGACCCCGTACGACCTGAGCAAAGGCCGCATTGTCTTCCGTAGTCGCTGATTGTTTTACCGCCTGACGGGCGAAGAGAAAGAACGAATAAAAGGTCGGTTTAACCGGCCTTTTTTGCATTTGGAGTTACGGGGAATAAATATCGGGAGATGATGTGGGAGTTCGGAAACTGCCTGCACGGCAGTGAGCAGAAATGATAACTGGCTATCCGATTGATTTACTGCCAAAACTTACAAAATAACAGGTTAACGTCTTTTTACAGCCATAAAAAACACCAAACAAAATCAATAAGTTACATTTCATACCACAAAAAGGGCTAGTCTAACATTGCTTCAATCTCATATTTTCTGCGTAGTTTTGATAAACAAATGCTCAGAACACGTTCTGCAATTATCTCATTCAAACGAACTGCATGTACAATGCGTAACCAAATGAATCGTTCTTAATAAATTCTGCTTGACCGATTTACTACAACTCCCTATAGTAGCGCCCCGTTGCCACCTATGAGGTCGGGCAGCAAAACAATTTGGTGAGGTGTCCGAGTGGCTGAAGGAGCACGCCTGGAAAGTGTGTATACGGCAACGTATCGGGGGTTCGAATCCCCCCCTCACCGCCATCTTCTAAAGAAGAGCTCGTACGAAAGTACGGGCTTTTTTTTCGCATTTTAGCTGCCTGTACGGCAGTGAACTGCGCGTAGTTATCAACCTTACCGGCATGAATTTTCTAAGCTGCCTGCTCAGCAGTGAACTCAAATACTACACGTTTAGCCCGTTGTTAATAAAGCAAAACCATCTCATTTTCCTGCTGCCCCCCTTTTTTATTCTTACCTTCCAGCAGCACTAATTATCAACAACTTACCTTCACCTCCAAAAACAGGGTTTTCACCGCCCCAGCCTACAAACAAAAAGTCCGTAACCTCTGACGAGATTACGGACTTCATCAACTTACCTAACCATCAGATCAATGCGCGGCTTCCGGTTTATACTTTTGCGCACTCTGGAAGCCGTAGGTCAGCTCATTTTTCTCTTTATCCAGCGCAACGGTCACCTGGCCGCCATCCACCAGCGAGCCAAACAGCAGTTCGTTGGCGAGCGGTTTTTTCAGGTTGTCCTGAATTACACGCGCCATCGGACGCGCACCCATTGCCCGGTCGTAACCTTTTTCGGCCAGCCAGTTACGAGCTTCCTGACTCACTTCCAGAGAAACGCCTTTTTGATCCAACTGTACCTGCAACTCGACGATGAATTTATCCACCACCTGATGGATCACATCAGTAGAAAGATGATCGAACCAGATAATGTTGTCGAGGCGGTTACGGAACTCCGGCGTAAAGATCTTCTTGATCTCCTCCATCGCATCGGTGCTGTTATCCTGCTGGATAAGGCCAATCGATTTACGCTCGGTTTCTCGTACCCCAGCGTTGGTGGTCATCACCAATACCACGTTACGGAAGTCTGCTTTGCGTCCGTTGTTATCGGTCAGCGTACCGTTATCCATCACCTGCAACAGAATGTTGAACACGTCTGGATGCGCTTTCTCGATTTCGTCCAGCAGCAGCACCGCGTGCGGATGCTTAATTACCGCATCGGTCAGCAAACCGCCCTGATCAAAACCAACGTATCCCGGAGGCGCGCCAATCAGACGGCTAACAGTGTGACGTTCCATATACTCGGACATATCAAAGCGTAATAGCTCAATGCCCAGAGCTTTGGAAAGCTGCACTGTAACCTCAGTTTTACCGACCCCGGTTGGACCAGCAAACAAGAACGAACCGACCGGTTTATGTTCATGGCCTAAACCCGCACGCGACATCTTAATAGCTTCGGTAAGCGCCTCAATAGCTTTATCCTGACCGAAAACCAGCATTTTCAGACGGTCGCCGAGGTTTCTTAGCGTATCGCGGTCACTCTGAGAAACACTCTTCTCAGGGATACGCGCGATACGAGCTACCACGGACTCAATATCCGCTACATTGACGGTTTTCTTACGCTTGCTGACCGGCATCAGTCGCGCACGCGCGCCGGCCTCGTCAATGACATCAATCGCCTTATCCGGCAGATGGCGATCGTTAATGTACTTCACCGCCAGTTCTACCGCCGCACGCACTGCTTTCGCGGTATAACGCACGTCGTGGTGCGCTTCGTACTTCGGTTTCAGGCCATTGATAATTTGAACGGTTTCTTCGATCGACGGCTCAGTAATATCGATTTTCTGGAAGCGGCGCGCCAGAGCACGATCTTTCTCGAAAATGTTGCTGAATTCCTGATATGTCGTTGAACCAATAACGCGAATTTTACCGCTTGAGAGCAACGGTTTGATCAGGTTAGCCGCATCCACCTGACCGCCAGATGCTGCCCCTGCGCCGATGATGGTGTGGATCTCATCGATAAAAAGAATGCTGTTGGTATCCTGTTCCAGTTGTTTGAGCAACGCCTTAAAACGTTTTTCAAAGTCACCACGATATTTGGTGCCTGCTAACAAAGAACCGATATCCAGAGAGTAAATCGTACAGTCAGCTATCACTTCCGGCACATCGCCCTGGACGATGCGCCAGGCGAGACCTTCCGCAATCGCAGTTTTACCGACGCCAGACTCACCAACTAGCAGCGGGTTGTTTTTACGGCGACGGCAAAGAACCTGAATGGCGCGTTCCAGTTCCTTCTCACGACCAATCAGTGGGTCAATGCCGCCCACTCGTGCAAGCTGATTCAGGTTAGTCGTGAAATTCTCCATACGCTCCTCCCCACCAGCTTGTTCTTCACTGCCCGGCTGGTTTCCTGGTTCAGAAGACTGAGATGGCTCGTCTTTACGCGTGCCATGAGAAATAAAGTTCACTACATCAAGGCGGCTGACTTCATGTTTGCGCAACAGATAAGCCGCCTGTGATTCCTGTTCGCTGAAGATAGCGACCAGAACGTTCGCACCGGTAACCTCATTGCGACCGGAGGACTGAACATGGAATACCGCACGTTGTAGTACACGCTGAAAACTCAATGTCGGCTGCGTGTCGCGCTCTTCTTCGCTGGCAGGCAGAACGGGCGTGGTTTGTTCAATAAAGGCTTCCAGTTCCTGACGGAGCGCAACCAGATCTACGGAACACGCCTCCAGCGCCTCCCGGGCAGATGGGTTACTGAGCAACGCCAGTAACAAGTGCTCGACGGTCATAAACTCATGACGGTGCTCGCGCGCTCTGGCGAAAGCCATGTTTAAACTGAGTTCCAGTTCTTGATTGAGCATAGGCACCTCCCCCAATTTTTATGCCTGCATTCAGGCTTTTTCCAGCGTACACAGCAATGGATGCTCATTCTCCCTCGCATACTTGTTCACCATCGCTACTTTGGTTTCTGCAACCTCAGCGGTAAAGACGCCGCAAATGGCCTTCCCCTGGTAGTGAACAGCGAGCATCAATTGCGTTGCACGTTCTACATCATAAGAAAAGAATTTTTGTAACACGTCAATAACAAACTCCATCGGAGTGTAATCATCATTGACTAATATCACTTTATACATAGATGGCGGTTTTAGCGCGTCGCGCACTCTTTCTTCCGCCAGTTGCTCAAAGTCCAGCCAGTCGTTCGTTTTACCCATTGTCAGTTATCATCTTCGGTTACGGTTATCGGCAGAACGCTCTGCCGCTGACAAGAGCTTATTTGCCTGACCAATCTACTTCACATGATAGATAACTATCATCTATCGTTGGCATCAGCGACATCTGTCACATTCCTGCCAATAGCGTTAACTGCTTCAAATTTTTGATTCATACCTGCCCCCAGGCCCCTGTCAAACGCTTGACGGCTCGCCCTATTTCTCTAAATTGTATTTCTAGAGTTGGCGAGGTTTTGAACAGCCCCCTCTCTGACCCCGGTTTATTCCATCTTACTTGTATAAGATTTGCGAAGGATGTCGAAGCATGGAAAAGGGTACTGTTAAGTGGTTCAACAATGCCAAAGGGTTTGGTTTCATCTGCCCTGAAGGCGGCGGCGAAGATATTTTCGCTCATTATTCCACCATTCAGATGGATGGTTACAGAACGCTAAAAGCTGGACAATCCGTTCAGTTTGATGTCCACCAAGGGCCAAAAGGCAATCATGCCAGTGTCATTGTGCCCGTTGAAGTAGAAGCAGCAGTCGCATAGCTCTTCTGTTTCATTGTGTACATCCTGGAGGCAAAATGCCAGCCCGATCGGCTGGCATTTTTATCTCATAATTACTCTCGCGCCAGAGCATCCACTGGATCCAGGCGCGCCGCATTTCTTGCAGGCAACCAGCCAAATAAAACGCCAGTAACGGTCGAGCAAAGGAACGCCAGCAACAGCGCTAACGGAGAAAATCCAATCTCCCAACCGGGTAAAAAAAGCTGCAAGGCGAAAGCGATTAACAGCGAAAGCGTAATCCCCAACGCGCCGCCCACCAGGCAGACCAGCACAGCTTCAATCAAAAATTGTTGCAGAACATCGCTGGCACGCGCTCCTACAGCCATACGAATGCCAATTTCCCGCGTTCGCTCGGTCACCGACACCAGCATAATGTTCATGACGCCAATACCGCCTACTACCAGAGAAATCACCGCTACCAGCGTCAAAAACAGTTGTAATGTACGTGTAGTCTTTTCAACCGTTTTCAAGACACCGTCCATATTCCAGGTGAAGAAATCCTTTTTGCCATGACGCAATGACAATAAACGAGTGAGCTGCTGTTCAGCTTCGGCGCTGTCAAAGCCTTCTTTCACCCTTACAGTAATGGAATTCAGCCACGACTGCCCCATTATCCGCCCGGACATAGTGCTATAAGGCAGCCACACGCGTAGCACTTTACTGCTGCCAAACATTGACTGTTTTTCTTCCGCCACGCCGATGACTCTCGCAGGCATGTTGCCAACTAAAATCACTTCACCAACCACATTAGCTTTATGCGGAAAAAGCTGACGACGCGAATTACTGTCAAGAACCACCACCTGGGCACGGCCATTCAATTGCTCCTGATTAAACGTATTCCCTTCACTGAAAGTCATACCATAAACATTGAAATAATCACCACTTACACCGTTGGCGCTGGCAGCAACATCAACATTGCTGTAACGCAGGCGCAGATTTTGCGAGACGGCAGGCGTGGCAGAAGCAACCCACGGCTGTCTTTGAATGGCGATTAAATCATCGTACTTGAGTGCTTGTTGATATTGTGGATCATCATCACCAAAATCTTTCCCGGGATAAACGTCAATCGTGTTAGTACCAATAGAGCGAATGTCCGCCAGCACCATTTGTTTGGCAGCGTCGCCCACCACCACGATAGAAACTACCGATGCAATACCAATAATAATCCCCAGCATAGTCAGCAAGGTACGCATTTTATTCGCTGCCAACGCCCGCCACGCCATGGTCAGCGCCTCGTTAAAACCGCTGACAAACTGCCGCCAGCCAGAAGACATTTTAACTATTGATTCCGTCCCGGCGACGACATTCATATTTTCAGTAGCGGGAGGGTTACGCACGATTTCGCCGTCGCGAATTTCGATCACCCGCTCAGCCTGGGCAGCAACCTGTGGATCATGGGTGACAATAATCACCGTGTGTCCGCGATCGCGCAACTGATGCAAAATAGCCATCACCTCTTCGCCGGAATGGCTGTCCAGCGCGCCCGTAGGCTCATCGGCGAGGATCACCTGTCCACCGTTCATCAATGCGCGGGCAATACTGACGCGTTGTTGCTGACCGCCGGACAGTTGCGCAGGATAATAATCTACGCGCTCTTCCAGCCCCAACCGTTGCAGTAATTCCCGGGCGCGTGCTAGTCGCCGTTTGCGTTCAACACCAGCATACACTGCGGGAACTTCAACGTTCTGCTCAGCGGTTAGGTGTGAAAGCAAATGATAACGCTGGAAAATAAACCCAAAATGCTCACGGCGCAGTTGCGCCAGCGCATCGGCGTCCAGCGTGGCAACATCCTGTCCGGCAACGCGATACGTGCCACTGGTTGCTTTATCCAGGCAGCCGAGGATATTCATCAGAGTTGATTTACCGGAGCCCGAAGCACCGACAATCGCCACCATCTCGCCAGCATAAATATCCAGGCTGATGCCCTTCAGCACCTCGACCTGCTCGTCACCCGCGGGATAGCTGCGGCGAATATCCTTTAGCTCGAGCAAAGGCGTCATTGCGCTACCCCTGATTTGGCCTCGCCAATCACCACTTCATCACCCGCTTCTAATCCTTTGACAATCTCAACGTCGGTATCGTTACGTGCGCCAATCACCACTTCGCGTTCACGCGTTTCGCCACTACGCAGTAATTTAACCTTATAGCGGTTATCGCCAACCGGCTCGCCCAACGCTGCCAGAGGAATGGTCAGCACATTTTTCACATCAGTAAGCTGAATGTGCACCTGCGCGGTCATATCCAGACGCAGCAGGCCATTAGGGTTTGGCACTTCAAAACGGGCGTAGTAGAAAATGGCGTCATTGACCTTTTCCGGCGTCGGCAACACATCTTTAATCTGCCCTTCATAACGCGTCAGCGGATCACCCAGCACGGTAAACCAGGCTTTTTGCCCTGGTTTCAGGTGGATAACATCCGCTTCAGAAACCTGCGCTTTTACCAGCATGGTGCTCATATCCGCCAGCGTCAGAATATTTGGCGCTTGTTGCGCGGCAATCACCGTTTGCCCTTGCAGGGTAGTGATTTGCGTAACTGCGTAACTTCACCCGCCATCGGTGCAAGGATACGCGTGTAATCAAGGTTGGTTTTAGCCGTGTCGAGAGAAGCCTGATTGCGTTTAATTTGCGCGTCTATAGTGCCTATTTGCGCCTGTTTAACGGCCATTTCTGTGGCGGCGGTATCAAGATCTTGCTGAGAAACCGCCTGCGTCTGCGCCAGCCGTTTCTGGCGCGAATATGTCACCTGCGCCAGTTTCAGTTCTGCTTCCGCTTGCTGACGTTGCGCACGCAGCTCCATCAGCGTCGCTTCCACTTCTTTAATCTGGTTTTCTGCCTGTTCGGGATCAATAACCCCTAAAAGCTGATCTTTTTTCACTTTATCGCCAATCGCTACCGACAGCGTTTTCAACTGACCGCTGACCTGCGCCCCCACGTCAACCTTTCGCAGTGCGTCCAGTTTTCCGGTCGCCAGCACGCTTTGCTGCAAATCTCCAGGGCGTACAATCAGTGTCTGATACGTTGGCACAGGCGCATTAAGAATTTTCCATAATGCAATCAGCCCAGCAATGATTATCACCAACGCAATAACGTAACGCTTCTTCACGTTTCTCCGCTTTTTCATAAATATTCTGAATACTCCATATGCGCAACTGAGTCGCTAACTTCAACAAAATATCAACAACCCCCTAAAATTTCCGTTAGTAATTACATGATTGATGTTTTGTTAAGGTAAGTAATAGTGAAATCGATGTTATGTATAACCATTGATTTTATGAATATGTCGCAGCTCACTGAACAGGCATTTACACCATCTGAACCTCTTAGCAGCATGTCTCTTTTCCTTCGTCTGGCTGGTGGTCAATGGCGACCGGGTAAATTCTGGCATCGCCGTAGCTTTCGCCAGAAATTTTTGCTGCGCTCTTTGATTATGCCGCGTTTAAGCGTCGAGTGGATGAACGAGCTTGCCCACTGGCCTAACCTCAATACCCTGTTAACGCGCCAGCCGCGTCTGCCTGTTCGTCTGCATCGCCCTTACCTTGCTGCGAATCTTAATCGCAAGCAATTGCTGGGGGCGTTACGTTATCATTATGCGTTGCTGCGCGCGTGTATGTCGGCAGAGGAGTTCAGCTTATATTTGAATACCCCCGGGCTGCAACTGGCGAAGCTGGAAGGAAAAAACGGCGAGCAGTTTACGCTTGAGCTGACCATGATGATCTCTATGGATAAAGAAGGCGACAGCACAATTCTGTTCCGTAACGGCGACGGTATCCCTCTGGCGGAGCTCACCTTTACTCTTTGTGAATATCAGGGGAAAAGAACGATGTTTATTGGCGGGCTACAAGGCGCGAAATGGGAAGTGCCGCATCAGGAAATACAAAATGCGACGAAAGCCTGCCACGGCCTGTTTCCAAAACGCCTCGTGATGGAAGCAGCCTGTATCTTTGCCCAACGCTTACAGGTTGAGCAAATTATCGCTGTCAGCAATGAAACACATATTTATCGTAGCCTGCGTTATCGTGATAAAGAAGGCAAAATCCACGCTGATTACAACGCCTTCTGGGAGTCAGTTGGCGGTGAGTGCGATGCTGAACGGCACTACCGTCTTCCGACAAGCATCGCTCGCAAAGAGATTGCCGATATCGCCAGCAAAAAACGGGCCGAATATCGTCGACGCTATGAGATGCTCGACACAATTCAGCCACAAATGGCGACAATGTTTCGCGGTTAATCGGCCCGACCACGCGCCAGCCACAGCACACGCGAGAACATTTTTTTCAACAGAGTGGGGACAGATTCCACACCGCGACGCCCGGCTTCCATAGCCACTTCAATGGCAAGATCGGGCTTGGAGGAACGATGGATCGCCTTCGAGATAATTTTGCGCAAATTCATCGGCACGTTTTCCGGGATTTGCGCCACACGGTGGAACACATCGGAAAACCCCTGACGATACATAAAATGTTCCATATCCAGCGCCGGTAGCGTTGTCAGGTGTTCACGCTCGGCTTCACGATCGTTATTCAACAGACTGCGTACCGTAGCGGCATATTTTTTACCGGCTTCATCGCCATCAACCAGCACATGCCACTCGATGCCCATCCGACGGGCAAATTTGACCAGAGGCTTTAATCCAGACTGGGCAAACTCAATCACCTTAATCCCTTCTGCATCGAAATGATGCCCACACTGACGCGCCAGCTCGTTGATAACCCAGGTTTCCGTTTCGCCTTCCACCAGCAGCCAGCAACGGGCAAATAGCGATGACGGACGGTTAAAGCGAATGTGAAACGAGATACGCCGGCTATCTTCGGTACTCAACCCACTTGGCCCCAGTCGCCAGGCGGCGACACGGGAAGATTCCCGTACAAGGCGGCAAACATGTTCCACTGGCGTTAACGAAAGTAACTCACCAGAATTGGTGGTGGTAATACGCTGTAAAGGCAGAAGATTCAACAGATGCCAGGCGACTGAAAGCATAATCGGATGCAGACGCGTTTCTGGATCTTCTATCAGCAATAGCGGACGCGCATCTTTATCCAGCCGTAGCGTACCTTTTGCCTGCAATAAAGTCGCAAATAGTCCGAGCAAAATAACCCGATACGAACGCCCTCCTGGTCGGTCAATCATCCGGTTGATGATGTCCAGATAACGCCAGCTCCGCTGCTCATTATTAGCCTGCCGACGCATTAAGCGATATCGCGATTGTCCGGCCCCCTGCTCCGAAAAGTAATGTTCCAGTAATTGCACCATTGCGGAAAGTCCCTGACGAATTTGTCCGTCAGAGAGATTTTGCGGATGTGAAGATAATTCACGGGCAAGAAAATCAAGCTGGCGTGCGGTGACTTCTATATCAGGAGCATTCGGCACCGTACCATTGCGTATGCGGCGCATAAAGCGAGCGTCGCGTAAGCGCAGAACTGGCATTAAGCGCACCAGATGGCGCGCCTGCTCGTTAATATCATCAATATCAATCGGATGTCCGTCTTTATCGAGAAAGCTACGTAGCGTCATCACGCTGCCGTCTTCTGCACTTTCCCCTTCCAGACGATAAAAAATGCGATGATAACCATCAGTGCACGGCGTCCAACAGGCTTCCAGCGGACGATATCGCCGTACCCGATGTCGTCCTGGCAGCGATTCGCGGAAGGTCAGAATAATATGTAAATGATGTTCCCGACCATTGATGTCGCCCGGTGGAAACCAGAAATCATTGCGATCAAAATGGTAGAGATCTGACTCTGGCGACAACAGCAGGGTTAAAGCATCCAGTAAACTGGATTTGCCCCACGCGTTCTCCCCGATCAGGACGTTGTTTTGCTCCAGCATCAACGACAATCGGTTGATACCGCGAAAGCCGACAATTTCAACGCGCTCAAGAATCATATCCCCTCCAGAAATATGTAACTTATCCTTTACTCTGGCAGTATAACGGGAAAGGCCATAGCAATACGTGATGACTTCACATTTAAGCATGGCAAATGTCTGAAAAATGAGCGAATAATTGGATCGTATGATCCGTTTGCGGTTTGTCAGCAAAAATAACAAAATCAAATGATTAGCAAGCTAAATTATTTTTTATTACGCCTAAAGGCTTAATTCAGCCGTTTGCACTACACTGTCAATCAGACAAATGACTATATGGGGGAAGCGCCAGTTGCCCTAAATCAAACTTAATGTATTTATTTATCTGGTGAATATATTGTTTTCGTTTTTACAATAGCCACGCATTATTTCTGTCGCCACTTTTTTACGGCGACCATATAAAACGACCGTATTTTCACAGGGTCAATTTTTAATTGAGGTGGATATGTTCAGAAAATTAGCAGCCGAATGTTTTGGTACTTTCTGGCTTGTTTTTGGTGGCTGCGGCAGCGCCGTGCTGGCGGCAGCATTCCCGGAATTAGGCATTGGTTTTGTCGGTGTCGCGTTAGCGTTCGGTCTGACCGTACTGACGATGGCTTTTGCTGTCGGTCACATTTCCGGCGGGCATTTTAACCCTGCGGTCACTATTGGCTTATGGGCTGGCGGCCGCTTCCCGGCCAAAGAAGTGATTGGCTACGTGATTGCTCAGGTTGTCGGCGGTATTGTTGCGGCGGCGCTGTTATATTTAATCGCCAGCGGTAAAGCTGGATTTGATGCTGCCGCCAGCGGCTTTGCTTCTAACGGTTATGGCGAGCATTCACCTGGCGGTTATTCCATGCTTTCTGCCCTGGTGGTTGAACTGGTACTGAGTGCAGGTTTCCTGCTGGTTATCCACGGTGCGACCGACAAACACGCTCCGGCAGGTTTTGCACCAATCGCCATTGGTCTGGCATTAACGCTGATTCACTTAATCAGTATTCCGGTAACTAATACTTCCGTTAACCCGGCGCGCAGTACTGCGGTTGCCATCTTCCAGGGCGGTTGGGCGTTAGAGCAGTTGTGGTTCTTCTGGGTAGTGCCAATTGTCGGCGGCATTATCGGTGGTCTGATTTACCGGACCCTTCTGGAAAAGCGCGATTGATAAGCGCAGAAGGCCTGACACAATGTCAGGCCTTTTTTTGT